>JBMOGW010000435.1:0-1512 GCA_049318165.1 Ilumatobacteraceae bacterium | reverse complement strand
CCCGGCAACGTCATCGACAGCTACCTGCACATCCAGGGTGGTCGTGGCGTGAACGGCGTGCTCGTCGAGATGAGCAACGCCACTGTCGAGCTCGCCCACGACGTGGCCGTCCACGTCGGCTTCGCCCGCCCCACGTACCTCAACCGCGAGGACGTGCCGGCCGACGTGGTCGAGAAGGAGCGCGCGACGCTCGAGACGCTCACCCGTAACGAGGGCAAGCCCGAGGCCGCACTGCCGAAGATCGTCGAGGGTCGCCTGAACGGCTTCTTCAAGGACGTCGTGCTGCTCGAGCAGCCGTACGCCAAGGACGACAGCCAGTCGGTGCAGAAGTTCATCGGCGGCGCCGGCATCGTGCGCTACGCCCAGGTCGAAATCGGCTGAGGCGGCCGGATCGGTCATACTGTCGGCCATGACCTCACCGCGATGGAAACGAATCGTCTTCAAACCATCCGGTGAGGCATTGGCCGGCCCCTCCGGGCAGGGCCTCGACGGCGACACGCTGGCGGCCACGGCCCAGGAGATCATCGCCGTACGCGAGATGGGCGTCGATGTCACGGTCGTCGTCGGCGGCGGCAACTTCTGGCGCGGGCGTCAGGGTGCGATGACGGGGATGGACGCCACCCAGAGCGACCACATCGGCATGCTCGGCACCGTCATGAACGCGCTCGCGTTGCAGGACGCTCTCGAGCGCGCCGGGCAGACGACACGGGTGCAGAGCGCCATCGAGATGCCGCGCATCGCCGAGCCCTACATCCGGCGCCGCGCGATGCGTCACCTCGAGAAGGGTCGCGTCGTGATCTTCGCCGCGGGCACGGGCAACCCGTTCTTCACCACCGACACGGCGGCCGCGCTACGCGCCGCCGAGATCGACGCCGAGGCGCTCCTGAAGGGCACCCACTCCGGTGTGGACGGCGTGTACGACGCCGACCCGCGCACGGTGCCCGACGCGCGCAAGTACGACGAGGTCAGCTACATCGAGGTGATGACGAAGAACCTCAAGGTCATGGACGCGACGGCCATCGCGTTCTGCCGCGACAACCGCATTCCGATCGTCGTGTTCGACATGTCGTCCCCGGGTGCGCTGCAGGCGATCCTGCGCGGCGACACCGTGGGCACCATCGTCCGCGACCGGTAGTGCAGTACGCTGGCCGGGTGACCGAAGACACCATCCTCGAAGCAATGGAGAAGATGGAGAAGGCCGTCGAGCACGTGCAGAACCAGTTCACGACGGTTCGCACGGGCCGGGCCACTCCTGCCCTGGTGGAGAAGCTGATGGTCGAGTACTACGGCTCGCCGGTCCCGCTGCAGCAGCTGGCCGGGTTCCAGGTGCCCGAAGCCCGTCAGCTGATCGTGAAGCCGCACGACCGCGGCTCGCTGGCGTCCATCGAGAAAGCCATTCGCGACAGCGATCTGGGCATCAACCCGAGCAACGACGGCGTCGTGATTCGTCTCAACTTCCCGCCGCTCACCGAGGAGCGCCGCAAGGAGTACGTGAAGGTCGTCAAGCACATG
>JBMOGW010000434.1:0-1516 GCA_049318165.1 Ilumatobacteraceae bacterium | reverse complement strand
GGACCCGGCTCGCAGAACTTAAGTTCGGTGGGGGACCCGGCTCGCAGAACTTCAGTTCGGTGGGGGTCTACCAGCTGAGGCGGCCCTCGACCTCGTGCTCGCCGACGATGTTGCCGGTGGGCACGAACCCCAGGCGTGCGTAGAACGGTGCCGGCGAGCCCGGACCCTCCACCCAGCTGGTGAGCAACGAACGGTGCCCCTGCGCGTCGGCCGTCGCCTGCAGCATCGCGATCACGCGACTGCCCAGGCCGCGGCGCTGGTGCATGCGGTCGATCAGCAGGCGCCACAGGTACGGCTCGGGGTGGTGTGCGGTGGCCTCGGCGATCATCACGAACCCGGCCCGCTCGTCGTCGGCCAGCACGCCGCGCAGCCACGGCACGACCGGTGCGCCGTCGATGATTTCCGGGTACAGCGCGTCGCGGAACGACTGCGCCATCGGCGCCACGAACCGCCGCTGCGAATGGTGGGTGCGGAGCGCATCCCACCGCCATGCGTCGTCGGGTGTGAGCTCGACGAGCTCGAGTGTCGACGGGGGAGTGGACGGGCGGGCCAGCCACTTCGCCCGGTCCTCGCGCAGCATCGCGTAGCGCAGGTCGTCGTCCCAACGGCCACGCAAGGGGTAGCTCTGTCGCGTGAGCGTCTCGAACTGCATACCGATCGCTTCGAGCACACGCATCGACGGCACGTTCGCCGTGTCGAGGCTGGCCTCGATGCGGTGGATGCCCGTGGTGGCCAGCAGGTGGTCGACGAGGGCCCCGGCGCCCTCGGATGCATAGCCCTTGCCCTGGAACTCGGTGCGCAGCGTGTAACCGATCTCGGCCACGGAGGCCGTGTCGTCGAGGTGGCACGCCAGGTCGCCGATCAGCGTGCCGGCGTCGGGCCCATCGCGCAGCACCACACCCAGGTTCACCCACTCACCGGCCGTCGGCCCCGTGAGGTGCGCCTGTGCGGCCAGGCGGTCGCGGGCTCGTTCGGGGGTGTACGGCAGGTCCCAGTCCTGCATCGCGTTGACGGCCGGATCGTTCCGGTACGCGGCCACCACGTCGGCGTCCGAGGCGACCAGCATCCGCACGTCGAGACGTTCGGTCGAGAACAGCATCCGCACAGGTTACCCCGCTGCGAACATGCGTTCGGAACGGTTATCCTGGCACCGTGCCCGACTTCCAGGTGGTGTCCGAGTTCGCCCCCGCCGGCGATCAGCCGAAGGCCATCGAGCAACTCGCCGCGGGCATCAACCGGGGTGACCGGTTCCAGACGCTGCTCGGCATCACCGGCTCCGGCAAGTCGGCCACCATCGCCTGGACCATCGAATCCGTCCAGAAGCCGACGCTGATCCTCGCCCCCAACAAGTCGCTCGCCGCGCAGTTGGCACAGGAGATGAAGGAGTTCTTCCCCCACAACCGGGTGGAGTACTTCGTCAGCTACTACGACTACTACCAACCCGAGGCGTACATCGCGTCCAGCGACACCTACATCGAGAAGGACTCGTCGATCAACGACGAGATCGACCGCCTGC
>JBMOGW010000433.1:0-1536 GCA_049318165.1 Ilumatobacteraceae bacterium | reverse complement strand
GGCGACACCGTCATCGACGGCAGCGTCCGTACCCGTATCGACCAGTTGAAGTCCCGCCTCTAGGAGCCCAGGAACCATGGCTGAACTCACGTTGAGCGCCAACGACATTGCATCGGCGCTGAAGAAGAACCTGGAGGGCTTCGAGCCCTCCCTGGAGGCCCGCACCGTTGGTCGCGTCTCGGAAGTCGGCGACGGCATCGCCCGCGTCAGCGGCCTGCCCGACTGCGCCGTGAACGAGCTGCTCGAGTTCGAGGACGGCACCGTCGGCCTCGCGCTCAACCTCGACGAGGAGAGCATCGGCGCCGTCGTCCTCGGTGACGCCGACCACATCGAGGAAGGCCAGACCGTCAAGGCCACCGGCCGCATCCTCAGCGTGCCGGTCGGCGACGCGCTGCTCGGTCGCGTGATCAACGCGCTCGGCCAGCCGATCGACGGCAAGGGCGAGATCGTCGGCGGCATCAACCGTCGCGTCGAGATCCAGGCCCCCGGCATCATGGGTCGCAAGCCCGTGCACGAGCCGCTGCAGACCGGCATCAAGGCCGTCGACGCCATGACCCCCATCGGTCGTGGCCAGCGCCAGCTGATCATCGGTGACCGCAAGACCGGCAAGACCACGGTCGCGATCGACGCCATCATCAACCAGCGTGGCCTCGGCGTGAAGTGCATCTACGTCGCCATCGGCCAGAAGGGCTCGACGGTCGCCCAGACCGTGGAGACCCTCCGCCAGTACGGCGCCCTCGAGTACACCGTCGTCGTGGCCGCCCCGGCCAGCGACCCGGCGCCGTTCAAGTATCTGGCCCCGTACGCCGGCTGCGCCCTCGGCCAGCACTGGATGGAGCAGGGCGAGCACGCCCTGATCGTGTACGACGACCTGTCGAAGCAGGCCGAGGCCTACCGTCAGGTGTCGCTGCTGCTGCGCCGCCCGCCGGGCCGTGAGGCGTACCCCGGCGACGTGTTCTACCTGCACAGCCGTCTGCTCGAGCGTGCGGCCAAGCTGAGCGACGAGCTCGGCGCGGGTTCGCTCACCGCCCTCCCGGTCATCGAGACCAAGGCCGGCGACGTCTCGGCGTACATCCCCACCAACGTGATCTCCATCACCGACGGTCAGGTGTACCTGCAGGACAACCTGTTCAAGTCGGGTGTGCGCCCGGCCGTCGACGTGGGCATCTCGGTGTCCCGCGTGGGTGGCGCGGCGCAGATCAAGTCGATGAAGAGCGTGTCCGGCACGCTGAAGCTCGACCTGGCCCAGTTCCGTGAGCTCGAGGCGTTCGCCACGTTCGGCTCGGAGCTCGACGCGATTTCCAAGGCCCAGCTCGAGCGTGGCTACCGCCTGGTCGAGCTGCTCAAGCAGCCGCTCAACTCGCCGATGCCGGTCGAGGAGCAGGTCGTGGTGGTGTTCGCCGGTACGAAGGGCTACCTCGACAGCCTTCCGGTGAGCGAGGTCCGTCGCTTCGAGGCGGAGCTGCTCGAGCACATGCGTCGCTCGCACAGCGGCCTCCTGGCCGACATGCGCAGCAACCCGAAGGCCGACGTCCC
>JBMOGW010000432.1:0-1541 GCA_049318165.1 Ilumatobacteraceae bacterium | reverse complement strand
AACAGGTGCTCGCGACGTGCATCGAGCGCGGCATCAAGGTGGTCACCAACGCCGGCGGCCTGAACCCCGCGGGCTGCGCCGACCGCGTCCGCGACATCGCCGCCAAGCTGGGCGTCGGGGCCAAGGTGGCCTACCTCGACGGCGACGACCTGATGCCGCGCATCGACGGCCTGCGCCCGCAGCTCGACCACATGGACACGGGCGCGCCGCTCACCGGTTCGCCGATCAGCGCCAACGCGTACCTCGGCGGCTGGGGCATCGCCGCCGCGCTGAAGGCCGGTGCCGACGTGGTGGTGTGCCCGCGGGTCACCGACGCTGCGCTCGTCGTCGGGCCGGCCGCGTGGTGGCACGACTGGTCGACCGGCGACTGGGACCGCCTGGCCGGCGCGGTCGCGGCCGGTCACGTCATCGAATGCGGCACCCAGGCCACCGGCGGCAACTACACGTGGTTCGACGAGATCCCCGACCCGTCCCTGCCGCTCGGCTTCCCGATCGCCGAGGTGGCCAACGACGGGTCGTCGGTGATCACCAAGCACGACGGCACCGGCGGCGTGGTGAACGTCGGCACCGTCACCGCACAACTGCTGTACGAGATCGGTGGCGAGGCGTACGCCAACCCCGACGTCGTCACCCACTTCTCCACCATCCAGGTGGCGCAGGAAGGGCCCGACCGCGTGCGCATCAGCGGCGTGCAGGGCTCGCCCGCGCCCGCCACCGCGAAGGTGTGCATCAACCTGGAGGGCGGCTACCGCAACCGGATGTCGTTCGTGCTCACCGGATTGCGCCAGCACGAGAAGGCGCGCTGGGTGGAGGACGCACTGTTCCGACGTCTCGGCGGCAAGGAGCGCTTCGACGAGGTCGACGTGCGCTTCGTGCCGGCCCCCAGCGACGCCCGCACGCAGGAGGAGGCGTCCGGCCGGCTGCACATCACCGTGAAGAGCACCGACGACCGCCTCGCCGGCCGCGGCTTCAGCTCGGCGTGCATCGAACTGGCCCTCGCCAACTACCCCGGCTTCTTCGCCACCGGTGCCCCCGGCGACGCCCAGTCGTACGGCGTCTACTGGCCGGCGCTCGTCGACCGCACCGAGATCACCGAAGTCGTCCACCACTGGGACGGCACCACCGAACGTGTCGCGGCCCCGCCGCCGGGCACGGCGGTCCAGTTGCGACACGAAACGACAATCGCCGGCATGGCGCCCGTCGGGCCGGACGCGGGCGAGCCGCTCGGCACCCACTTCGCCGCACGCTCGGGCGACAAGGGCGGCAACGCCAACGTCGGCATCTGGGCCAGCGACGATGCCGGGTACGCGTGGCTCGTTGCCAACCTCACCGCCGACGCGGTGCGCGACCTGCTGACCGAGGCGCACCACCTGGAGGTGCGCCGCACCGAGCTGCCCAACCTGCACGCACTGAACTTCGTGATCGTCGGCCTGCTGGGCGAAGGCGTCGCGAGCAGCACCGCGTTCGACGCCCAGGCCAAGGGCCTCGGCGAGTACCTCCTCAGCCGCGTCTGGCCCGGCTGACCCAGGCCTGCAGAACTT
>JBMOGW010000431.1:0-1545 GCA_049318165.1 Ilumatobacteraceae bacterium | reverse complement strand
TGCACCAGCACGTCGACGACCGCCGCCTGAAACGACGCCGCGACGTCGGCGGTGGACACGTCGGGATGCTTGCGCACGTGGTTCATCACCGAGGTCTTCAGCCCGCTGAAGCTGAAGTCGAGCCCGTCGTGCAGCATCGCCCGCGGGAAGTGGATGGCCTCCGGGTCGCCGTGCAGCGCCTCGCGGTCGATGGCCGGGCCGCCCGGGTAGTCGAGGCCGAGGAAGCGGGCGACCTTGTCGAACGCCTCACCGGCGGCGTCGTCGATGGTCTGACCGAGCAGCCGGTAGCGGCCGTGGTCCTGCATCTCGACGAGCATCGTGTGGCCGCCCGACACCAGCATCACGACGAGCGGGAACTGCAGCGTCGGGTCCTCCAGGAAGGCCGCGTAGAGGTGTGCCTCCATGTGGTTGACACCGATGAACGGCACGTCCCAGGTGAGGGCCAACGCCTTCGCCGCCGACACGCCGACGAGCAACGCGCCGATCAGGCCCGGGCCGACCGTGCAGGCGACGGCGTCGATGCGTTCGGGGCCGACACCGGCTTCGACGATCGCCTGGGCCACCATCGGGTTGAGCAGGTCGAGATGCGCGCGGCTGGCCACCTCGGGCACCACGCCACCGAACTGGGCGTGCAGGTCCACCTGCGTGCTGACCGCACTGGACACCACGTCGTAGCCGCCCATCACCAGCGCTGCCGCGGTCTCGTCGCAGCTCGTCTCGATGCCGAGCACCAGGGTGGATTCGTCGACGTGCACGGATCGGGTCATCGGGCGGCCTCCGGGCACAGGTCACGGAGATCGTCGCGGTAGGCGGGCTCGAGGATCCCCCGGCGCCACATCACGATCGCGTCCTCCACGTTCTCGTAGTAGTTCTTGCGGATGCCGGCGGACTCGAAGCCGAACCGCTCGTACAGCGCCTGGGCACCGCGGTTGCTGACCCGCACCTCCAGGGTCATCCCGGTGCAGCCACGCTCGATCGCCGCCCACGCCAGTTCGGCGAGCAGTCGCGTCGCGATGCCTCGCCGTTGATGGTCGGCCGACACGGCGATGTTGGTGACGTGACCGTCGTCCATCGAGTACAGCATTCCGGCGTAGCCGACCAGCGACCGTCCCTCCATCGCCGCCAGGTAGGTGCGTTCGCCGCGGCGCATCATCTCGAGCTCGCTGTGGAACACGCTGACCGACCACGGCTTCGGGTACGACGCCTGCTCGATCGGCATCAGCGCCGTCAGGTGCTTGCGGCGCAGCGGCTCGATGGCGATGCCACTGTGGCCATCGCGGCCGAGGAGCTTGGACAGCACACTCATCAGCCGCGCTCCCGCGTGGTCCAATTGATCTGTGCATCCGGCGCGCGCAGGTACAGCGGCTGGATGTCGCGTGGGTTCACCCAGTCCTCGCGCAACGCCCGGGCGTGGGCCAGTTGCACCAACGGCGCCGCCGACGGGAACGACAGGAACTGCTCGGCGAACTCGCAGTGGATGCTCTCGGCGTCGATCTCGTCGCGGTAGCGCAGCGCGCCGTCGCCGACGCAGATGACGTTCTGGCC
>JBMOGW010000430.1:0-1558 GCA_049318165.1 Ilumatobacteraceae bacterium | reverse complement strand
TCTGCACGAAGGCCCGGTGCCGTCCCCCAGGGGATCGGCACCGGGCCTTCGTCGTGAGGATTCGTCAGCGGAGATGACACGGCCGAAGGTCACTCCTTGCGGCGTGGCGGCCACATGTGGGCCTCAGACGGGCGTGTCGATGCCCTTCGGCAGCTGGTCGATCGGCCAGTCGAGCAACGCGATGCCCTGGCGGCAGGCGAACCGGTCGGTCATCCCGCCGACGTACGCCACGGCGGCGTGCAGCGCGGCGTCGCTGCCGGGGTCCGCCTCCGGCGCCTGGGGCAGCTGCTGCGGGTTGGTGGCGTAGTGCTCGACAAGCGCACGCAGCAGGCTGATGACCGCCCTCGCCTGATCCCGTGAGGCCGGGCGCAGGTAGATGTTCTCGTAGTTGAACGTGCGGAACGCCGCCAGCGCCTCGGCCTGACGGGCGGTCATGCCGATGCGCCCGGTCTCCGCTGCGGCGTCGATCATCCCGTAGATGAACGCGCCGAGCTGCTCGCGGCGCACCGTGCCGCAGCGGTCGCGCACCAGCGCCGGGAGTTGGTCCTCGCGCACCACGCCCGACGCGACCGCGTCCTCGAAGTCGTGGCAGACGTAGGCGATGCGGTCGGCCCAGCTGACCACCTCGCCCTCGGGCGTCCCAGGGGCGGGGCGGCTCCACGAATGGTTGCGGATGCCGTCGAGCGTCTCGGCGCAGAGGTTCAAGGGCACCAGCGTGACGTCGGCGCCCCAGGTGGCGTGATCGAATCCGCCGGGCACGAACGGACTGAGCGCGTCCTCGCTGGCGTGGCCGCCCGGGCCGTGACCGCAGTCGTGCCCGAGCGCGATCGCCTCGGTGAGGGCGACGTTCAACCCGAGTGCCCGAGCCACCGACACTGCCACCTGCGCCACCTCGAGCGCGTGGGTCAGCCGAGTGCGCTGATGGTCGTCGGGGAAGACGAACACCTGTGTCTTGCCGGACAGGCGGCGGAAGGCGGAAGCGTGCAGGATGCGGTCGCGGTCGCGCTCGAAGCACGTGCGCCACGGGTCGGCCGGTTCGTCGATCGCGCGAGTGCCGCCGTCGTGGCTGCGCGTCGCCAAGGTCGCCAGCGTGGCGTGCTCGCGTTCCTCGCGAGCGGTGCGGGGGAGCAGCAGGTTGCTGCCGCTGCCGGCCCAGGAATCGGCATGGGCGAAGTGCACGCCGCCGATCGCTTCGTGCCCCTTCATCGTCGAGGCCCAGCGCGCCGCACGCTCGGCGCTGTCGCGGATCTCATCCTCTGCCATCGACAGCGCAGCGTACCCAGGCCCTGCGCCCAGATAGCCTCAAAGGGTCCTATGAGCAGCCAATTCGTCGACGAGGCACAACTGAACGTGAAGGCCGGCGACGGTGGCGCCGGCTGTGTCTCGTTCCGACGCGAAGGTCCCGTCGCGTTCGGCGGACCGAACGGTGGTGACGGCGGCAAGGGTGGCGACATCTGGATGGTCGCCGACCGCAACGTCGCGTCGCTGATCGCGTTTCGCGACCACCCGCACCGCAAGGCCGACAACGGCGTGCACGGGCAGGGCAAGGACATGCACG
>JBMOGW010000429.1:0-1609 GCA_049318165.1 Ilumatobacteraceae bacterium | reverse complement strand
AACGCCACCGTCGAACTCGCCGAATTGGTGCTGGACCTCGTCGCGCTGTCCGACGTGTCGGTCGGCACCACGGTCTCACCGACGGTGGCGTCGTCCGGCACGACGCGCAACACGGTGCCGGATCGTGCCGTGTTGTACGTCGACGTGCGCGCGTGGACGTCGTCTGAGCTCGAGCGGGTTGACTCAGCCATTCGTACGCGGATGCCCGCCGTCGATGGGGTCACCATCGAGGTGTCGGGCGGTGTCAATCGCGGGCCGATGCAGCCTGGGCAGGCCGACGAACTTGTCCGCCTCGCGAGGCAGGCGGCGAGCGACGTCGGGATGGGCGAGGTCGGTGCCGTCGCAGTCGGTGGTGCGTCCGACGGCAACTTGACTGCCGCGCTCGGCATCCCCACGCTGGACGGCCTCGGCGCCGATGGCGGCGGCGCCCACTCCGATCACGAGTGGGTCGATGTGGCGTCGCTCGTACAACGTGCTCGCTGGGTGGCGCGTGTGATCGACCTGATCACGGCGCCTCGTTGACGGCCGGAGCATTGGCTGCGGCGACGCGCTCGATCTCGGCGAACATCGTCTCGAGACCGAGGTCGAACACGCGTGGGTCGTCGTAGGCCAGCATCCGACCGCCCACCCTCGCCAGCGAAGGGTGCGTCTCTGGGTCGAGGCGTTCCATTGCCATCTGCCAGTCGACGCGGTCCTTGGCTCGCAGTTCCGGATCGAGGGCGCCGACCGCCGCCGCCAGGCTGGACATTGCGCGCACGTAGTTGCCGTAGAGCCGAAGGAACAGCACGGCCTGAGCGTCGTCGAGTCCGGCACGGCCGAGCGCCGACAGCGCGTATTCGGTATTGGCGATCTCGACGGTACGGCTGGTGGAGCGTGGGGCCATCTGCTGGGCGAACACCGCGTACCGCAGGTAGTGGTCGCGGATGCTGTGAGCCTGCTGGCGGAGATCCTGACGCCAGTCGTCGGATGGGTGCAGCATGCCGCCGTACGAGCGTGCCCGAAGCTGGTCGATCATCTCGAGAATGAGTTCGTCCTTGTCGCGGAAGTGGCGGTACATCGCGGTGGCGTGAGCGTCGAGCGCGCGTCCGAGTGCCGGGAACGTCAAGGCGTCGAGGCCATCGCGCTCGGCGATCGCGATCGCCGCGTCGAGGATCAACTCGCGGTTGAGGCTGTCGCGCGCCCTGCGCGGGCGCGTGACCTTGGCCGGTGCCGCCGGTTTCTCGGACGCGGATTCGACTTCCATCGGACTCCCTTCGACAGATCAGAGTAGCGGCGTATAGACGGGGCGATGGTCATTCTCGATGACTATGGAGACGTCTATAACCCTTGCAATCGGAGTCATCGCCAACTACGATGGCGTCGATTCGTGCGATCGGCGCACGGATCACGGCTCCGGGGGGAACCATGAAGACCGTTTGCATCGGGTCGAGTCGTCGCATCGGGCGAGCTCTGGTGCTGGGCCTCGTCGCGCTGTCGTCGCTGGCCGCATGTTCGTCGGAGGATGGCTCGAAGTCGCTGGCCTCGGAGGTTCCCGCCAGCGACGGACCGCTGCAACAGGGCGGCACCATCGTCATCGGTGCCGAGCAGGAACCCGACTGCGTCGACTGGA
>JBMOGW010000428.1:0-1619 GCA_049318165.1 Ilumatobacteraceae bacterium | reverse complement strand
GACAGCGACGACCGAGAGCAGCATCGCTGCCACACCGATGACCACGGCGGCCGTGCTGCGCTGGCGCGCCACGCTGCCGAGGAACATCAGCCCGATCAGGAACAGGAACCCACCAGCCACCAGACCGGCTGTCCGCCCGTGTCGCTGCGCGAGGGACATCGTGCGGCGATGCAGCGGATACGCGATCGCGTCGGAGATCGGCCTGACACGGGCATCGTCGCCGTTCATCGCTGCCGTGATGCGTCGCTCGTACCGTCCGTCACCCACGCCGCGCAGCGTAGACAACCCGACGAGTGCCGTGACGCGACGAAGCTGTCACGCCCCGACCACCAGCGACGGCGGTGGGGCTGTGACAGCTTCGGGATCGACGAGCGATCAGTAGCGGTAGTGGTCGCTCTTGAACGGGCCGCTCGGGTCGACGCCGAGGTAGTCGGCCTGCTCGTCGGTGAGCTTGGTGAGCTTCACACCCAGCGCGTCGAGGTGCAGGCGAGCCACCTTCTCGTCGAGCTTCTTCGGCAGCACGTACACGCCCAGCGGGTACTGGTCGGTGTTGTTGAACAGCTCCATCTGGGCGATCACCTGGTTGCTGAACGAGCAGCTCATCACGAAGCTCGGGTGGCCGGTGGCGCAGCCGAGGTTCACGAGGCGGCCCTCGGCGAGCACGATGATGCTGTGGCCGTCGTCGAACGTCCACAGGTCGGTGCCCGGCTTCAGCTCGTCCTTGGTGGCGCCGCTGCGTGCGAGGCCGGCCATGTCGATCTCGCTGTCGAAGTGGCCGATGTTGCAGACGATGGCGTTGTGCTTCATCTGGTGCATGTGGTCGACCGTGATGATGTGGTCGTTGCCGGTGGAGGACACGAAGATGTCGGCGGTGCCGACCACGTCCTCGAGCGTGGTGACCTGGTAGCCCTCCATCGCCGCCTGCAACGCGTTGATCGGGTCGATCTCGGTGATGATGACGCGAGCACCCTGGCCGGTGAGCGCCTGGGCGCAGCCCTTGCCCACGTCGCCGTAGCCGGCGACGACGGCGACCTTGCCGGCAATCATCACGTCGGTGGCGCGGCAGATCGCGTCGATCAGCGAGTGACGGCAGCCGTACAGGTTGTCGAACTTGCTCTTCGTGACCGAGTCGTTGACGTTGATCGCCGGGAAGAGCAGCTCGCCCTTCTCGTGCATCTTGTACAGACGCATCACGCCGGTGGTGGTCTCCTCGGTGACGCCCTTGATGCTCTTGGCCATCCGGGTCCACTTCGTCGGGTCCGACTTCAGCGAGCGCTGCAGCAGGCCGAGCACGATCGCGAACTCGGCATTGCTGGCCGTGGTCGGGTCGGGCACCTCACCGCTCGCCTCGAACTCGACGCCCTTGTGCAGCAGCAGCGTGGCGTCGCCGCCGTCGTCGAGGATCATGTTGGCGGCAGTCGGCTCACCGTCGGGGCCGTCGGGCCACGTCATCATCTGCTCGGTGCACCACCAGTACTCCTCCAGCGTCTCGCCCTTCCAGGCGAACACCGGGACGCCCTGCGGGTTCTCCGGGGTGCCGTTGGGGCCGACGGCGACCGCAGCGGCGGCGTGGTCCTGCGTCGAGAAGATGTTGCAGCTGGCCCAACGCACCTCGGCGC
>JBMOGW010000427.1:0-1623 GCA_049318165.1 Ilumatobacteraceae bacterium | reverse complement strand
TCCCGAAACGGCACCGCGGCATGGTGTGCGACTCGGTCGACCGCATCGTGCTCGAACGCGATCGCGTCGCCAAGCAGCTCGACGTGGCCGACGCCGAGGAGGAGATCGACGTGCGGCGCCTGCCGCTGCTGGGCAAGGCCGTGCCCGGGCTGGAGATGAAGGTCGTCCACCCGGACACCTACGAGGAGCTGCCCGAGCGGCACGTCGGCGAGCTGCTGCTGCGCGGCACCTCGGTGACACCCGGGTACTACAAGCGGCCGGACGCGACGGCCGCGCTGTTCCGGGACGGCTGGCTGTGCACGGGCGACCTCGCGTACGTCGTCGATGGCGAACTGGTGCTGTGCGGTCGCATCAAGGACGTGATCATCGTCGGCGGTCGCAACGTGTTCCCCGAGGACATCGAGCGGGCAGTGGGCGTGCTGGAGGGTGTCCGCGCCGGCAACGTCATCGCGTTCGGCGTGGAGGGCTACAAGGGCAAGGAGAGCGTCGTGGTGGTCGCCGAAGTGCGAGCCGACGACCTCGAGGCGGTGCGCCAGGAGATCCACCACCGGGCGCTCGACGTGTGCGGCCTCCCGCCGCGTGACGTGATGTTGGTGAAGCCCGGCACGTTGCCGAAGACCTCGTCCGGCAAGCTGCAGCGCGCCAAGTGCCGCGAGCTGTACCTGGCTGACGAGCTCGAGCTGGTCGAGGTCGCCGAGTCGTGAAGGTCGTCTACACGCCCGCACACCTTCGGCACGATCCGCACGTCGAGTTCGAGACCTCGATCGCGCACGACCCGTTCGAGCACATCGGTCGAGCCGAGGCGATCCGCGAGACGTTGCAGGCCGACGCCCGGTTCGAGTTCCTGACACCGGCCGAGTGGGGAACCGGGCCGATCGAAGCGGTGCACCATCCCGGACTGGTGAAGTTCCTCAGCGAAGGCTGGGCGCTCTACAACCGCGAGCGGCCGGGGACGCGCGAAGTCGTGCCGGACGTGTTCTATCGGCCGGCATTGCGCGACAAGATGAGCGAGGGTCGCGAGCCCGAGTCCATCTACGGGCGCATCGGTTGGTGGTGTTTCGAGACGACGACACCGCTCACCGAAGGCACGTACGAGGCCGCCCGCGGCGCGGTCGACACCGCGCTCACCACCACGCAGCTCGTGCTCGACGGTCAGGCCGCTGCCTACGGGCTGTGCCGCCCGCCCGGCCATCACGCGCCCGCCGATCTGTACGGCGGATACTGCTTCTTCAACAACGCGGCGATCGCTGCCCACCACGTCGCCGCCACCACCGGCACGAAGGTCACGGTGCTCGACGTGGATTACCACCACGGTAACGGCACCCAGCAGATCTTCTATGACCGCGACGACGTCCAGTACGTGTCGCTCCACGGCGATCCCGCCAGGGCGTACCCGTACTCGGTGGGGTTCGCGGACGAGACCGGCAGCGGTCGCGGCATGGGCTGCAACGTGAACTACCCGATGCCGTTGCGCGCCGACGACGACCGCTACACCGCGGTGCTGGCCGATGCGTGCGAGCGGATCGCGCAGTTCGGTCCGTCGTTGCTGATCGTGTCGCTCGGCCTCGACACGTACATCACCGACCCGATCAGCGACCTGGCCGTCACCACCGACGGCATGCG
>JBMOGW010000426.1:0-1639 GCA_049318165.1 Ilumatobacteraceae bacterium | reverse complement strand
CAAGTACGAGATCCTCAACCCTCCCGACGGGTTGCGGTGGACGCCCGCATCATCACCAGCGCGGCCGCGCCGTCGGAGATCGACGACGAGGTGGCGGCGGTCACCGTGCCGTCCTTGCGGAAGGCCGGCTTCAGCGTGGGGATCTTCTCGGGGTTGGCCTTGAACGGGCTCTCGTCCTTGTCGATCGTCACGTCACCCTTGCGGCCGGCGACGGTGAGGGCGGCGATCTCCCAGGCGAACGAGCCGTCGGTGTTGGCGGCCTTGGCGCGTTCGGTCGAGGTGATCGCGTAGTGATCCTGCGCTTCGCGGGTGAAGGTGTACTTGCCCGCGCAGTCCTCGGCGAACTGGCCCATCGACTTGCCGCCGCCGTTCGGGGTCTTCTCGTAGGCGTCCTCGAGACCGTCGAGCGCCATGTGGTCGAACAGCGTGCCGTGGCCGTAGCGGTAGCCGCCGCGGCCCTTGAGCATCAGGTAGGGCGCGTTGGTCATGCTCTCCATGCCCCCGGCCACGATGATGTCCTGGCTGCCGACCGCGAGCAGGTCGTGCGCGAACATCGCGGCCTTCATGCCGGAGCCGCAGACCTTGTTGATGGTGGTGGCGCCGGTGCCGATCGGCAGGCCTGCGCCCAGCGTGGCCTGGCGCGCCGGGGCCTGGCCCTGGCCGGCGGGCAGCACGCAGCCCATGATGACTTCCTGCACCTGCTCGGGGGTGAGGCCCGCGCGCTCGACCGCCGCCTTGATGGCGTGGGCGCCGAGCTGGTGGGCGGCGAACGAGGACAGTTCGCCCTGCATCGCACCGATGGGGGTGCGGGCGACGGAGACGATGACGATCGGATCGGCCATGGCAGGCTCCTGTGGGTTCAGGCGGACGGCTGGGTGGCGGGCGCCGCGGCGTCCGCATCGGGAACGACGGCCCGGTCAGGATCGGGCACCGAGGCTTCGTGCTGATGATAACGGTTCCGGAACCGCACCGATTCCGGGTACGGGAACACGTCGTCGAAGCGCCCGGCGCGCACCGCCGCCTGCTTGCGCTGCCAGAAGGCCGCATCGAGCAGGTCGCCGTGGTGGTGCTCGAAGATCACCCGCACGCGGGGGTCGCCGAGCAGGAAGGTGCCGAACTCCTCGGGGAACACGTCGTTGGGCCCGACGGTGTACCAGGGCTCCGAGGCCATCTCGTCCTCCGGCGTGCGCGGCGGCGGGATCCGGCGGAAGACGCACTCGGTCACGTAGGCGACCTCGTCGTAGTCGTAGAACACCACGCGCCCCTGGCGCGTCACGCCGAAGTTCTTGTAGAGCATGTCGCCCGGGAAGATGTCGGCGGCGACCATCTGCTTGATCGCATCACCGTACTCGACCAGCGCGTGCCGGCGCTCGTCATCGGTGGCCCGCTCGAGGAACATGTTGAGCGGCACCATGCGCCGCTCGATGTACAGGTGGCGGATCACGATCGTATCGTCGTCCTCCTCGAGGATCGACGGGGCGGTGTCGCGCAGCTCGGCCAACAGCGCCGGGTCGAAGCGCGCCTTCGGGAACGGCACGTCGGAGTACTCCCAGGTGTCGGCCATCCGACCGACCCGGTCGTGCACCTTGACCCGCTGGTACTGGCGCTTGATGTACTCGCGGCTGACGTCCTTGCGACG
>JBMOGW010000425.1:0-1659 GCA_049318165.1 Ilumatobacteraceae bacterium | reverse complement strand
AAGGAACTCGGCGCCAAGAAGGTCATGCCCCTCCAGGTGTCGGGCGCCTTCCACACCCCGTTCATGGGCCCCGCCCGCGACCGCCTGCGCAAGGCGATCGCCGAGGCCAGCCCGCGCGACACCGAGGTGCCCGTCGTCAGCAACGTCGACGCCCTCGCCCACGACGCCGGCAGCGAATGGACCAGCCTGCTGTCCGCCCAGCTGGTCAGCCCGGTGCGCTGGAAGCACTGCCTGCTCACCCTCGGCGAGCACGGCGTCACCGACTTCGCCGAACTCGGCCCCGGCGGCGTGCTCACCGGCATGGCCAAGCGCACCGTCGACGGCGCCCGCACCATCTCGATCGCCACCCCCGAAGAGCTCGACAAGCTGCTCGAGTGGGTCAACGCCGGCACCCCCATCACCACGCAGCACGAAGGCGAGCACCTGTTCGCCAGCGAACGCCTGGTGGTCAGCCCGGCAGCCGGCGTGTTCACGCCCGTCGGGTCGCTGGCCGACGGCGCCGCCATCTCGGTCGGCACCGTGCTGGGCCACGTGGGCGACGCCGAGGTGCGTAGCGCCTTCGCCGGCGTACTGCAGAGCTACATCGCGGTCGACGGCGAGCGAGTCACGCTGCGCCAGCCGATCGCCTGGCTGAGGACGGTCTGACATGCCCGCGATCCCCGCCAACGTCCGCGGTGCCATCATCACCGGCTGGGGCACCGCCCTGCCGCCCAAGGTGCTGACCAACCACGACCTCGAGCAGACGCTCGACACCAACGACGAATGGATCCGCGAGCGCACCGGCATCGTCGAACGCCACGTCGGCGGCAGCACCGTGCAGCTGTCCATCGAGAGCGGTCGCATGGCGCTCGAGATGGCCGGCGTCGACCCGAAGTCCATCGACGCGCTCGTGCTGTCCACCACCACGCCCGACCGCGTCGTGCCTGCCAGCTCGGCCGCCGTGCAGAACGAGCTGGGCCTGCGCTGCGGTGCGTTCGACGTGAATGCCGCGTGCAGCGGCTTCGTCTACGCGCTCGTGCAGGCGCACGGCATGATCGCCATGGGTGCGAAGAAGGTGCTGTGCATCGGCACCGACACGCTGTCGCGCATCACCGACTGGACCGACCGCAACACGGCCATCCTGTTCGCCGACGGCAGCGGCGCCGTGGTGCTGGAAGCCGTCGAAGGCCCGGGTCAGCTGCTGGGCTGGGATCTCGACGCCGACGGCTCGGCCGAACACCTGCTGTACACCGACATCGGCGGCTACATCCACATGGATGGCAAGGAAGTCTTCCGCCGCGCCGTGCGCATCATGGTGGACTCCGCCACCAAGTCGATGAACCACGCCGGCGTCACCGCCGACGACGTCGCCCTCGTCGTGCCGCACCAGGCCAACATGCGCATCATCCAGTCCGCCTGCGACAAGCTCGGCATCCCGATGGAGCGCGCCTCCACCGTGCTGCACCGCACCGGCAACACATCGTCCGCGTCGATCCCGCTCGCGCTGGCCGACGCGCTCGACAACGGCCGCGTGCGCCAGGGCGACCTGGTGCTGCTCGTCGGCTTCGGCGCCGGCATGACCGCCGCCAGCGCCATCCTGCGGTGGGGCGGCGACTCGGCCTCGCCGACGGTGCTGGCATGAGCCGCGTCGTGCTCGTCACCGGCGGCTCGCGCGGCATC
>JBMOGW010000424.1:0-1666 GCA_049318165.1 Ilumatobacteraceae bacterium | reverse complement strand
TGTTGCGCTCGAACTCGGTGTCGTTGCCGACGAAGTGCTTGATGCAGCTGGCGACGCCCTGCGACTGAAGGCCCTGCACGTAGGCGACCGCGGTGCGCGCCGTGAGGTACGGATCCTCGCTCATGCACTCGAAGTTGCGGCCACCCACCGGGGTGCGGTGCAGGTTGACCGTCGGCGCCAGCAGCACGCTGGCGCCCTTCGCCTTGGTCTCGCGACCGAGCATCTCGCCCACCTCGCGCACGAGGGCCGTGTCCCACGAGGCAGCGAGCAAGGTGCTGCACGGCGCACAGATCGACGCCTCGCCGTCGAAGCGCGTGCCACGTGCACCCACCGGGCCGTCGCTGACGCGCATCTCGGGGATGCCGAGGCGCGGGATCGGGACCGTGTGCCAGAAGTCGCGGCCGGCGGTCAGCGCGACCAGCTCCTCGACCGTCACACGGTCGAGGAGGTCGTCGATGTCGATCGTCATGAGGTCTCCGTTCGGGGAGGAGTCAGCCCTTCACTGCGCCGGCCAGCAGGCCGCGCACGAAGTAGCGCTGGAGGGCGAAGAACACGCAGATCGGCACGACCATGGCCACCATGCCGCTCGCGGTGAGCAGGTGCCACGACTGGCCACGGGTGCCGGAGACCTCGGCGAGCTTGGCCACGACGGGCACGTTCTCGCCGGCACCGCCGAACACCTTGCCGACCAGGTAGTCGTTCCAGATGTACATGAACTGGAAGATGCACAGCGATGCGATCGCGGGGACCGACAACGGCACGACCAGACGGATGAAGACCGTCGCGTGACCGGCGCCGTCGACGCGGGCCGCCTCGATGATCTCCTTCGGCAGTGCCTGCACGAAGTTGGAGAGGATGAAGATGCAGAACGGCAGACCGAAACAGATGTGGGCGATCCACACCGCCGGGATGCTGTTGGCCAGGTCGAGGAACGGGAAGACCGTCAACGCCCCGGGTGCATCGTTCTTGATCTTGTACGCGGAGTAGGCGACGAAGAAGACGCCGAGCAGCGCCAGGAAGAGCTCGACGGGCCAGCCCTCTCGCCAGCGAATGAAGAGAATCACCGCGAGCAGCAGCAGGGCGATACCGACACCGAGGCCCAGCTTGAAGCTGATGTGCGCGCCGCCGGTGAACAGCCGCAGCAAGGGGATGAGCGCCATCTGCAACGGCACCATCAGCAGGCCGACGACGACCACGAACAGCCAGTCGCGGCCCTTGAACTTCATCCACGCGAATGCGTACGCAGCCACCAGCGCGATGCCGACCGACAAGATCGTCGCCGGCACGGTGATGCGCACCGAGTTGAGGAAGAAGTGACCCATGTTGTCCTCGCCGGGAGCCGACGAGAGGACGCGCTGGTAGTTGTTGAGGGTGAAGCTCGGGTTCTTGAACCATGTCCACCACCCGGTCGTCTTCACCTCCTCCTCCGTACGGATCGACGACACGAGCGTGCCGAACGTGGGGATGGTCCACAGGAAGACCAAGAGGTACACGGCCCAGCGGCCCCACCGACTGGTGAGGGCGGCGCTGACCGAACGGCCGAGCGGCTCGCCGCCCGTGGGAGCAGTTGCGTCGCTCATCCTGCCATCATCTCCTCGGCGCGGGCCTGGGCCCGACGGTTGATCACGACCACGGGCACGACCAGGATGAAGATCAACACGGCGAG
>JBMOGW010000423.1:0-1675 GCA_049318165.1 Ilumatobacteraceae bacterium | reverse complement strand
TCTCGTTGATGGCGAAGATGCCGCGGTTGGTGCGCGGCACGAGGCCGTAGTGCAGCGTCAACTCGTCGCTGAGGTAGCGCCCCTCGGCCACCTTGATCGGATCGACCTCGCCGATGAGGTCGGCGATCGACGTGTCGGGCGTCGCCAGCTTCTCGCCGAAGCGGTCGTCGCGGTGCACCCAGTCGATGGGCGTGTCGTCGCCCTGCGCCTCCACCAGGTCGCGCGCGTGGCGGCTGACCGGATGGTACGGGTCGTCGTTGATCTCGCTGCCCGCGATGATCGGCATCCACTCGTCGAGCAGGCCGGTGAGCGAGCGGATCATGCGCGTCTTCGCCTGGCCGCGCTCACCGAGGAAGATCACGTCGTGACCGGCGAGCAGCGCGTTCTCGAGCTGCGGCATCACCGTGTGCTCGTAGCCCAGCACACCCTCGAACAGCGGCGTTCCGGCCGCGATGCGGGTGACGGCGTTGCGCCGGATCTCTTCCTTGACCGGCACGGACTGCCAGCCGGAGGCCTTCAACTCGCCGAGGGTGCGGGGGAGGTTCGACATGGACGGACCCTACCGCGCGATGTCGGGGATGCTTCTGCGGAGCTGCGGGTTCAGCCTCTACGCTGCGGCCGTGGAATTGTCCGGCGAGTGGCGGGCCTGTCTGGCCGACGACGACGTGCGCCGTGACGGCGTCGGCCTCGACCACGACGACCGGATGTGGACCTCCGTGCCGGTGCCCGGGCACTGGCGGTCGCAGCACGTGTTCGCCGAGAGCGACGGCCCGCTGCTGTACCGCAACCGGTTCCACCTCGACCCGCCCGCCGAGGGCCGGCGGCGGTTCGTCACGCTCGAGGGCGTGTTCTACCAGGCCGACGTGTGGCTCGACGGCGCCTACCTGGGCGACCCGGAGGGCTACTTCTTCCCGCACACGTTCGAGATCACCGACCTGTCACGCCTGGCGACCGACCACGTCCTCGCCATCGAGGTGTCGTGCGCGCCGCAACGCAACCGCACCGCGAAGCGCAACATCACCGGCTCGCTGCAGCACAGCGACATGCTCGACCCGAACTGGAACCCCGGTGGCCTGTGGCGGCCGGTGCGAGTGGACGACACCGGACCCGTGCGGATCGACCGGCTGCGCGTGCTGTGCCGCGACGCCAACGACGCCCGCGCCCACCTGCGTCTGCACGCACGGCTGGATGCCGATGGCTCGCGCTCGGTGGTGCTGCGCACCCGCGTGGACGGCGAGGTGGTGGCCGAGCAGGCCAGGTCGCTCGCCAAGGGCTTGAACGAAGTGGACTGGGACCTCGACGTCAACGACCCGCGCCTGTGGTGGCCGTGGAGCCTGGGCGAGCAACACCTCACCGACGTCGAGGTGGAGGTGCTGCTGGACGGCGAGCGCAGCGACATGCGCCGGGTGCGCACCGGGCTGCGCGAGGTGGCGCTGCACGACTGGGTGTTCTCGGTGAACGGCGAGCCGCTGTTCGTGAAGGGCGCCAATGTCGCGCCGACGATGCAGGCACTCGCCGACGCAACCCCCGAACAGGTGCGCCGCGACGTGGTGCTGGCACACGACGCCGGGCTCGACCTGATCCGCGTCAACGGCCACATCGCCCGCCCGGAGCTGTACGACGCCGCCGACGAGTTGGGCATGCTGGTGTGGCAGGACTTCCCGCTGCAGTGGGG
>JBMOGW010000422.1:0-1678 GCA_049318165.1 Ilumatobacteraceae bacterium | reverse complement strand
CACGACTTCCACGGTTGCCCGATGAAGCAGGACGACTGGGTGCTGCTGCCGTTCCCGGCAGCGAACCGCGACCCGCTGCAGTTCGAGGACCCGGACACGTTCATCGTCGACCGGCAGGAGAACCGTCACGCCGCGTTCGGCCTCGGTATCCACCGCTGCATCGGGTCGAACCTGGCCCGGCTCGAGCTGAAGGTGGCGGTGGAGGAGTTCATCCGCCGCTTCCCGCGCTTCGAGCTGGCGGGCGACACCCGCTGGAGCGTCGGCCAGATCCGTGGCCCGCGCGAGCTGCCGGTGCGCGTCCTCGCTGTCGCCGACTGACCGAGCGGATCTACTCGCGCTCGAGCGAGACGACCATCCCGGGCAGGTCGACCCACGGCTGCTTGTCGACGCACCACACCTCGACGTTGGGCACCACACCCGAGCGGTCGTCGAGGGTGCCGGCCTTCACGGCCAGCACACCCTGCGTCTTCGCCAGCTCCGACACGATGGGCGTGCCGCAGGTGGGGCAGAACTTGCGCCGCACGTACACGTCGTCGCCCAGTTCGCCGCGCTCCTCGTAGGTGCGCAGCTCGCCGTGGATGGTCAGCTGCGACTCGTGCGCGACGAGGTTCACCGAGAACGCACCGCCGCTCTGTCGCTGGCAGTGGTCGCAATGGCAGATGGCGGTGGCGATCAGGTCGCCCGACAGTTCGTAGGTGACCGCGCCGCAGAGGCAATGTCCAGTTCGCATGCGGTCACCGTAACCAGGCCGCCTGCCGGCGCCGTCACCGTGGTGACGTCGCCGCGGCGCCGGCCCTGATGGCATGATGCGCACCGCACCCATCACGGAGGATCCGTCATGACGCTCGAGCACTTCTCACGCGACGCTGCGCCGGCCGAGGTCGCCGAGGCCATCCGGCGCGACGGCGCGGCCATCATCGACCGTGCCGTCGACGCCGACACGGTGGCGCGGGTGCGTGCGGAGTCGGCGCCGTACCTCGAGGCGACACCGTTCGGGCCCGACACGTTCTCCGGTCGGCGTACGCGGCGAATGGGCAGTCTGGTGGCGCGGTCGACGGCGTGTCACGAGCTGATCGCGCATCCGTCCGTGCTCGGTGTGTGCGACGAGATCCTCGGCGCGAACGCCTCGTCGTACCAACTGCACCTCACGCAGATCATCGACATCGGCCCGGACGAGCCGGCGCAGCAACTGCACCGCGACCATTGGGCCTGGGACTTCTTCCCGTTTCCTCCCGGGTTCGAGGTGGAGATCAGCACGATCTGGGCGATGCAGGAGTTCACCGAACGGAACGGCGCGACTCGCGTGATCCCCGGCAGTCATCGCTGGGAAGGGGAGGTGAAGCCCTCGCCGGACGAGACGGTGGCCGCGGAGATGCCGGAGGGTTCCGTGCTGATCTACACCGGGTCGGTGTTCCACGGCGGTGGCGCGAACCGATCCGACGAGCGGCGCATGGCGGTGAACATCGACTACTGCCTCGGCTGGCTGCGCCAGGAGGAGAACCAGTACCTGTCGTGCCCGCCCGAGGTGGCCCGCGACCTGCCCGTCGAGTTGGCGCGGCTGATCGGCTACAGCCGTGCCGCCTACGCGCTCGGCTACTTCGGCGACACGCTCGACCCGATCCAGGCGTTGCACCCGGAGATGGGTTCGCACGGTCTCGGCGTCGCCGACCGCTGAAGC
>JBMOGW010000421.1:0-1687 GCA_049318165.1 Ilumatobacteraceae bacterium | reverse complement strand
GTCAGCGACGGCCGCGGCGCTGGACGACCTCGAGGTGGACCTCGACGACATCGTCGAGGTCGATCTCCTCGGCGTCGCGCACGCGGTCCTTCAACGGCACCACGTAGCCACCGTTCTTCGGCCACAGCGACGTCGTCCACGTGGTGCCACCGATGGTGACCGCGACCGGGATCATGCCCCAGCCGTAGGTGACGCCCGATGCGACCTCCTGGATCTGCTCGACGCCCTCGGGTGGCACGGAGACGAAGTGGAACGGCGCCGGCCCACGCCACTCCCACACCGTGCCGCTGAACGACAGACTCAGCACGGCTGCCATCACTCCCCCGTCCGGCGACGGCGCACCCGCCGCCTGCCGATGGCGATCACGGTGGCCGGCACGTAGAACGCGCGCGCCGGCAGCGACACTTCGCTCCAGGGACGCTTCGCCAGCGGTGCCCGCCAGGCGAGCATGCGGTAGAAGAAGAACAGCGCGATCACCAAGTGCATGCCCACGAGCGCCCACGGGAACCCGGTGGGGCCGATGAGGCCCATCATCGCACCGGCCAGGATCGGGCCGGCGATGGCGCCGAGTCCGTACATCTTCACCAACTGCGAGGCCGCACCCGTGAGGTGCTCGGGCTCGATCCAGTCGTTCGTGTACGCACCGACCACCGAGTACAGCGGATAACTGAAACCGCCGACGAGCATGAACAGGAAGAACGCCATCGGCTTGTGCGGCGAGTCGAGCAGCATCAACGCGGCCGCGCCTGCCGCCGACAGGCTGGCGGCCACGCCCACCGCACGACGGTCGATCTCATCGCTGGTGGACGAGATCGGCCACTGCAGGATCACGCCGCCGATGCTCGGCAACGCCACGAACAGGCCCACCAGGCCGAGGCCGACGCGGGTGGCGTAGACCGCCGCCATACCGCTCATCGCACCGTGGGCGATGCCGACGAGCAAACACGACACGACCCCGGTGGGGACGATCTTCGACAGCTCGCGCAGCGACATCGGCTGCGAGTCCTCGGCTGCGGGTGCCACCGCCTTTTCCGACAGCGCCACGGGCGCGACCGCCAATGACGTGCAGATCGCGGCCACCGCGAACCCGGTGACCAGCAGCGGGTCGAACAGCGACACCGACACCTGGCCGAGGCCGTAGAAGGCGATCGTCAACGCGCCGTACACCGCCAGCAAGCGCCCACGGTTGTCGTTGTCGGCCAGATCGTTCAGCCACGATTCGGCCACCACGTAGAGACCGGCGAAGCACAGGCCGGTGACCAGCCGCAGGAAGATCCACGAGACCGCGTCGTCGGTGATGCCGATGCCGATGATCGCCGCCGCGAGCAGCGAGGCCAGCGCCGCGTAGACACGGATGTGGCCCACTCGGCCGAGGCCTCGCATCGTCAGCACCGAGCCGGCGAGGAACCCGACGTAGTAGGCGGCCGACACCATGCTCGACACCACCGTCGGGAGGCCGCGTTGCTCGCCGCGCACACCGAGCAACGTGGAGAACAGGCCCCCCGACAGCATCAGCATCGCGAGACCGACGAACAGTCCCCAGGTGGCCAGCGCAAGGCCGCGGGGCAGGCCGGGCCCGTCGTCGAGCCGGCCCTGCTCGACGCTCATCGCACGGTCACAGGAACACGACGGACTCCACCACGGCCTGGGTGAAGTCGAACAGGTCCGTCGCGGACGGCCCCGGGCC
>JBMOGW010000420.1:0-1705 GCA_049318165.1 Ilumatobacteraceae bacterium | reverse complement strand
TCCGCTACGAGTGCACCGGCGACGACGGCCTGCCGCTCGTGCGCTACGGCTTCGTGGGCGGGGTGTCGGGCAACGACGGCCCGGTCGTGGTGATGCTCGACGGCGAACTCGGCGGCGACGTGGTGAACCTGGAGGAAGTGCAGCCGGTCACCGTGACCACCGTCGAACTGATTCTCCACGGACTCGACCTGGTGGACGATCCCGAGCTGCGCCGCGGTCTCGTCGCACTGTGGCATGCAGAAGCCGACACGGCCGGGCTCGACATCGACGCGCTCCACCCGCTGGGCGACGGCGAGTGCGAGACCCCCGATTCCTGGTGCCTCGCCGACCTCCACGCCGGCGACGAGCGGTACGTGCTGCGCGCCATGCGGTGCGAGCGAGACCCGGAGTCCGTGCGGGTGCGCGCGGAGCTCCCGTGACCCGGGACCGGACGCCCGGCTGGTATCCGCTCCTCCTGGCGACGGCCAGCGTGGGTATCGCCAACAGCGTCGTCTTCACGCTCCTCAGCGACCTGCAGGACAAGTACGGCTTCAGCGACTTCGGGCTCGGGTTGATCGCCGGCTCGGGCTTCCTGGTCGGCCTGATCGGCCAGATCCTGCTCGCTCCGTTCGCCGACCGCGGCCACGCCAAGAACCTGATGCTGGCGGGCCTGGGATTCGCAGTGATCGGCAGCATCTCGTTCGCCGCGTCGTCGACGCTCGTGATGCTGGTGATCTCGCGCATGATCGTCGGGCTGTCGAACAGCCTGTTTCTGCCCGCGTCCCGCGCGGTCGTCATCAGCATCAGCGACACCGACGTGGCCCGCCGGCTCGGCACCATCAGCGGTGTGGAACTGGCCGGCTTCGTCACCGGCCCGATGATCGGCGGTCTGCTCGTCGGCCCGTTCGGCGTGCGCGTGCCGTTCCTCGTCGCCGGCTCGTTCGCCGCCGCCGGCATGGTGCTGTTGTGGCGCCGTGACCTTCCCGAGCCGCCGTTGGCCGCCGAACTCCGCCTCGGGTTCGACCTGCTCCGTCTGCCGCGTGTGCGCGCCGGCGTGCTGATGAGCCTCGCGCTGTTCCTGCCCGTGGGCATCTACGACGCCACACTCGACCGCTATCTCACCGACCTCGGTGCCGGCAACGTGCTGATCAGTCTCGGCTTCCTCGCGTACGGCATCCCCTTCGCGCTGCTGGCCACCACCGGCGGCCGCCTGGCCGACCGGCACGGAGCCCTGCGCGTGTCGTTCATCGCCGCGGTGCTCGTCGCGCCGCTCACCGCGCTGTACGGGTTCCTGCCGTCGGCGATGCTGATCGTCGTGTTCAGCGGCGTCGAGGGCAGCATCCAGGCGCTGGGCGTGCCGGCGTCACAGGCGGTCGTCGCGGACGGCGCGCCGCCAGGGCGCGCCGCGTCGGCGCAGGGTCTGGCCGGTGCCGGCAACCTGTTGATCGGCGCGGTGACGGCCTACCTGGCCGGACCGATGTACTCGGTGCTCGGCCCGAGGTGGATGTTCTCGATCGCCGGGATGGGCATCCTGGCGTTCGCGGTGCTCGCCGTCACCCAGGGGCGTTCGACGAGGGCGGAGCTCAGCTCAGCCGCTCGATGACCATGGCCATGCCCTGGCCGCCACCGACACACATGCTCTCGAGGCCGTACTGCTTGTCCTCGAACTGGAGGCCGTTGATGAGCGTGGTCATGATGCGGGCGCCGGTCATGCCGAACGGGTGAC
>JBMOGW010000419.1:0-1709 GCA_049318165.1 Ilumatobacteraceae bacterium | reverse complement strand
CAGGAGTTCGTCGCCAGCAGCCCCGAGGGCCAGCGCTACGAGCAGCTCGCCGGCGAGATCGACCGTGCGCTGCGCTTCATGCGCGCCTGTGGCGTCGACACCGAGGCCACGCACGACCTGCACGAGACCAACGTGTACACCAGCCACGAGGCGTTGCTGCTCGGCTACGAGGAAGCGCTCACCCGGCAGGACTCGCTCACCGGCGGGTGGTACGACTGCTCGGCGCACATGCTCTGGATCGGCGAGCGCACCCGTCAGCTCGACAGTGCGCACGTCGAGTTCCTGCGCGGCGTCGGCAACCCGATCGGCTGCAAGGTCGGCGCCAGCACCGACGCCGAGTTCGTGCTCGAGCTGTGCGAGAAGCTCAACCCTGCCCGGATCCCCGGCCGCCTGACCCTGATCAGTCGCATGGGTGCCGACAAGGTGGAGGCCGGTCTGCGCCCGCTGCTGCGAGCCGTCCGCGACGCCGGGCACCCGGTCGTGTGGGCCTGCGACCCGATGCACGGCAACACCGTCACGTCCACCAGCGGACGCAAGACCCGCGACTTCGACGCCATCTGCGCCGAGATCGACGGGTTCGTGCGAGCGCACAAGGCCGAAGGCACCTGGCCGGGCGGCATTCACGTCGAGCTCACCGGCGACAACGTCACCGAGTGCACCGGCGGTGCCGACAAAATCCTCGACAGCCAACTCGACGATCGTTACCAGACGGTGTGCGACCCGCGGCTCAACGGTCGCCAGAGCCTCGACCTCGCGTTCCACGTGGCCGAGATGCTGCGTACCACCGGCCTCGCCTGAGGCAGTCCTCGTGGAGGCCCTGCGGCTGACCGCCGACTGGCCCGTCCCGCACGTCGGCGCGGCGGTCGTGCTGCCGGACGGCACGATCGAACGCATCGGCCACACGGCGATGGTGCTCCGCATCGCCTCCATCTCCAAGATGCTCACCGGCTGGGCGGCGTTGGTCGCCTGCGAAGAGGGCATCGTCTCGCTCGACGACGCCCGAGGGCAGGAGGGCTGCACGCTGCGCCACCTCCTCGCGCACGCAGGTGGCTACCCGTTCGACGGGGCCGAGCCGATCGCCCGGCCAGGGTCGCGGCGCATCTACAGCAACACCGGTATCGAGATGGCGGCGCAGCACGTCGCCGACGCGGCCGGCATGCCGTTCCAGGACTATCTGCGCGAGGCCGTGTTCGAGCCGTTGTCGATGACCTCCACGTCGTTGCGCACCTCACCCGCGTACGGCGTGTGGAGCACCGTGGACGACCTGTGTCGATTCATCGCCGAACTGCGCGCCCCCACACTGCTGTCGGCCGAGTCCGCGTGGGCGTTTCGCACCGTGCAGTTCCCCCGTCTCGCCGGCATCATTCCCGGCCTCGGTCGCTACGACGAATGCCCGTGGGGCCTCGGCGCCGAGATCCGCGGCGACAAGCAGCCGCACTGGACCGGGACACACAACGGCCCCGCCACGTTCGGACACTTCGGCGGAGCCGGTACCCTCCTGTGGGTGGATGAGGGGGCTGGCGTGTCGTGTGTCGCGCTCACCGACCGACCGTTCGACGAATGGTCGGCCGAGGCGTTGCTCCTGTGGCCGCAACTCTCCGACGCCGTGCTCGCAGAGGTCGCCGGATGACGACGTTCCACCCGGGTGACCGAATCCGCTACGAGTGCACCGGCGACGACGGCCTGCCGCTCGTGCGCTACGGCTTCGT
>JBMOGW010000418.1:0-1726 GCA_049318165.1 Ilumatobacteraceae bacterium | reverse complement strand
GGCGAACTCCTGCCACGGATCCTGCTGGGTGGCCTTCAGCGACAGGCTGATGCGCTCGCGGTCGAAGTCGACGTCGAGCACCTGCACGGTGACCTTGTCGCCCACGGCCACGACGGCACCCGGGTGGTCGACGTGCTTCCACGACAGCTCGCTGACGTGGATGAGGCCGTCCATGCCGCCGAGGTCGACGAACGCACCGAACGACACGACGCTCGACACCACACCCTCGCGGATCTCGCCCGGCTTGAGGTTGGTGAGGAAGCTGTCGCGGCTCTCCTTCTGCGTCTCTTCGAGGAACGCACGACGGCTGAGCACCACGTTGTTGCGGTTCTTGTCGAGCTCGATGATCTTCGCCTGGACGACCTTGCCGACGTACGGCTGCAGGTCGCGCACACGGCGCAGTTCGACGAGCGACGCCGGGAGGAAGCCACGCAGGCCGATGTCGACGATCAGGCCGCCCTTGACGACCTCGATGACCGGACCCTCGACCATCTCGTCGGCTTCCTTGAGCTTCTCGATGGTGCCCCACGCACGCTCGTACTGCGCACGCTTCTTCGACAGGACCAGGCGGCCTTCCTTGTCCTCCTTGGTGAGGACGAGCGCCTCGACCGAGTCGCCGAGCGACACGATCTCGCTGGGGTCGACGTCGTTGCGGATGCTCAGCTCACGAGCCGGGATGACACCCTCGCTCTTGTAGCCGATGTCGAGCAGGACTTCGTCCTTGTCGACCTTCACCACCGTGCCGTGGACGAGCTGGCCGTCCTCGACATCCACCATGGCGCCGGAGATGGCTTCTGCGAAGGACATGCCGAGATCGTCGGAGACGATCTCGCGCGGGGTGTAGTTGCCCTCCTCGTCGAACGTGCCGTAGGCACTGGTCGGAGCGGAGGGGGTCTGGGTATCGGACAAGGGACGATCGCTTTCGGACAAACAACACTGAAGGCCCGGCGGATTCCGGACCCCGAAAGGATAGCAGGGCTGTTCCGGATGGTCACCCGTCGCGACGGGCGATCACCAGGAATTCTGCGGTCTCCACGGAGGGGGTTTCACGTCCGTAACTGCCCGGTTCCACACTGTTCACCGACTCGACGGCCAACCCGGCCGAGCGGCACAGCAGGCGCAGTTCCCGCGGCGTGTAGCAACCGGTCCACAGGTCGACCGTGCGCGGCTCGCCGGTCTCGCTGCGCACCTCGGTGTGCTCGTGGTTCACCCCGGTGTCGGCGTCGAACGTGGACTGGCCCTCGCCGTCGCCGGCGAAGTACTTCACGGCGAAGTAGGC
Organism: Ilumatobacteraceae bacterium; assembly: GCA_049318165.1. GTDB lineage: Bacteria > Actinomycetota > Acidimicrobiia > Acidimicrobiales > Ilumatobacteraceae > UBA668. The sequence goes on along the minus strand of JBMOGW010000418.1, from coordinate 447 downwards.
GTTGAACGCGCTGAGCGCCAACCGGCCGCCGGGCCGCAACGTGGTGGCCATGCCGCGCAGCACCCGTTCGTCGTCGCCGTTCGCCGTCATCAGCCCGAACGCGCCCTGGCACAGACAGATGACGACGTCGAACGTGCCCTTGAAATCGGCGCGTTCGCCCAGGTCACGGGCATCGAGCCGCTCGAAGGTGGCACCGTCGGGGGCGCCGTCGTTCGCCAGGTCGACGAACCGCTGGGCGATGTCGATGCCGTGCACGATGAGGCCCCGCCGGGCCAGTTCGTACGCGTGCCGACCAGGCCCGCAGCCGACGTCGAGCACCCGCAATCCGGGCTGCAGGCCCAGTTCGGCGACCAGGAAGTCGACCTCCTGCACGGTCCCCTTGGTGAACGAGTACCGCAGGTACGCCGCCCCGAGGTGGTCGGCAATGGGCTCGAACCAGTGCTCGTG
>JBMOGW010000417.1:0-1736 GCA_049318165.1 Ilumatobacteraceae bacterium | reverse complement strand
TGTCGTCGCGGGGGTTCACCCAGTTGCCGTCCTCATCGACGTCGTAGGCGGTGAACGAGAACTCCATCGTCTGCGGGTCGACCGAGACCTCGACCTCCTGGGCGGCGCCGGGGCGACGCTTGTAGGCGAGCACGAGGGCGTCGGCGAGCACCTGCAACAGGGCGTCGACCGAGATGTTCTTCTCGTTGGCCAGCAACTTGATGGCTTCGGACATGTCGAGATTGCTCATCTCGGCGTCTCCTTCTTGGTGGCGGACTTCGTCGCAGCGCCCTTCGGCGCGGACTGCTTGGATGCGGCGGACGTGCCCGCCGACTTCTTGCCGGCGGCGGGCTTGGCCGCCGCCTTCTTGGTGGCGGCGGTCTTGGTCGCCGACTTGGGCGCGATGGACGGCTTCGGGGCCGGCCCCCACACGAACACGGTCTTGGCGCGGTCGATCTGGTCGTAGGCGACCACGCGCTCGGGGAAGGTGCCGTCCGCGGCCGGGTCCTCGGCGCGCACCGTGGCCTCGGTTTCCGTCGCGGCGATCAGCACACCCTGGACGCGGCGGGCGTCATGGGTGGTGTCGCGCAGGCGGATGGCCACGGTCTTGCCGATCTCGCGCTGGAAGTGCGCGGGCAGGCGCAGCGTGCGCTCGAGACCCGGGCTGGTGACCTCGAGGGTGTAGTGCCCCGGCACCGGGTCCTCGTGGTCGAGTTCACGCGAGATGAGGCGGGTGGCGAGGGCGATCTGCTCGAGGTTCACGCCACCCTCGCTGTTCGGCGGGGTGTCGATGGTGACGCGCAGGGTGCCACCGCGGAACTCGAGGTCGTAGAGGTCGAGTTTGAGGTCGGCGATGATCGGCGTGACCAGCGTGCGGACGCGCTCCAGGGTGCTGTTGTCGGCCATCTCCACCTCCTTCTCGACTGTGATTCCGGCTCGGTCTGGGCCTGTTCAGAGAAGAAGGCGTGGACCCTGAGGGCCCACGCCTTCGGTTCCACGAACTTCAAAGACGGCTCAAGCATAGCGTGTGACCGGTAGTGTGCGGTCCCGCCCATTGACCTGACGCCCTACCGAACGCCGAGGTGGCCCGTGCTCCGAATGTCGACGTTGTTCCTCCGCACCTTGCGCGAGGACCCCGCCGATGCCGAGGTGGCCAGCCACCGGCTGCTGGTGCGGGCCGGCTACATCCGTCGCGCCGCCCCCGGTGGTTTCACCTGGCTGCCGCTCGGCTGGAAGGTGTTCCAGAACGTCGAGCGCATCGTCCGCGAGGAGATGGACCGGTCGGGCTTCCAGGAGGTCCACTTCCCGGCGTTGCTGCCCCGCGAGCCCTACGAGGCCACCGGCCGCTGGACCGATTACGGCGACAACCTGTTCCGCCTGCAGGACCGCCGTGGTGCCGACATGCTGCTCGCGCCCACGCACGAGGAGATGTTCACGCTGCTGGTGAAGGACCTGTACAGCAGCTACAAGGACCTGCCGCTGGTGATCTACCAGATCCAGACGAAGTACCGCGACGAGGCGCGGCCGCGTGCCGGCCTGCTGCGCGGCCGCGAGTTCTCGATGAAGGACAGCTACTCGTTCGACATCGACGAGGCCGGCCTGGAGGCCAGCTACCAGGCGCATCGCGTCGCCTACCAGCGCACGTTCGACCGCCTCGGCATCCCGTACGTCATCGTCTCCGCGATGAGCGGTGCGATGGGCGGCTCGGCCAGCGAGGAGTTCCTGGCACCGATGGCCGTCGGCGAGGACACCTACGT
>JBMOGW010000416.1:0-1736 GCA_049318165.1 Ilumatobacteraceae bacterium | reverse complement strand
TGCGCCGACGGCTACGACCGCTTCCCGACCGGTGGCAACGAGCCGATCCTCACCCTGTCGGGCGAGCGCATCGTCGACGCCAAGGGCCGCGTCTCGCGCGTCACCACGGCCGGCGCCGGCCCGTCGGTGGGCAAGTACCTGCTGCTCGCCTACCTGCCGCCGGAGCACGCGGTGGAGGGCAACTCGCTGCAGGTGATGTACATGAGCGAGACGTACCCGGTCACCGTCGAGCGGGCCGGCGCCACGCCGCTGTTCGACCCGACCGATGCTCGGATGAAGAGCTGACATCATGCGGGTCCTCGTCTGCGTGAAGCGTGTGCCGGCCCCCGGCGCCAAGATCAACATCACGGCCGACGGCCAGGCCGTCGACACGGCATACCTGGCGTTCACCACCAGCCCGCACGAGGAGTGCGCGGTGGAGGCCGCCGTGCAACTGGTCGAGCAGCACGGCGGTGAGTCCACCGTGCTGACGCTCGGCACGGCCGAAGCCGACGAGCAGCTGCGCTATGCGGCCAGCATCGGCGTCAACAAGGCCGTGCTGCTGCCGATCACCGACAACGACTGGGACCCGCAGCGCACGGCCGCGGCGATCACCGAGGCCATCCGCGGTCTCGAGGCCGCCGGCGGTGCGTTCGACCTCGTGCTGTTCGGCAACGAGTCCGCCGACTCGGGCAACTTCCAGACCGGTGTCCGGGTGGCCCATGCCCTCGGTCGGCCGATCGTGAACGGCATCAAGGGCATCGCGGTGCAGGGCGACGTGATCCGCGCCACACGCGAGGCCGACGCCGGCGTCGAGGTGTACCACGTGCCGACGCCCGCCGTGCTCGGGGTGAAGGAGGGCATCAACCTGCCCCGCTATCCCACGCTGAAGGGACGCCTCGCGTCGAAGAAGGTGGAGGTCGCCCAGGTGGCACCGCAGGGCGAGCCCGGCGGCCAGCAGATGGTGACGTTGTTGCAGGCGGCCGAGCAGGTGAGCCAGACGGTGATCCTCGGCCACGGCCCGGAGGCCGCACCCGCAGTGGTCGACCTCCTCGAGGAATTGGGGTTGCTGAAGTGAGCGTGCTCGTCGTCGTCGAACACGACCGTGGCACCCTCAGCCCGGCGTCGCTGGAGGCGTTGACCGCCGCCCGCGCGCTCGGCGGTGAGGTGCACGCGTTGACCCTCGGAGCCGCTGCCGACGCGCTGGCCCCGACCCTCGCCGCCTTCGGTGCGGCGGCCATCCACCAGGTGCACCACGACCTGCTGGCCGACTACGGCCCGGAGGCGTGGGGCGAGTCCGTCGCCCAGGCCGTGCGTGCGCTGTCGCCCGATGCGGTGTTGGCGTGCGGCACCGACCGCGGCAACGAGGTGCTCGCCCAGGCCGCGGCCCGGCTGGACCTGCCGTTCGTGGCGAACTGCAACGAGGTCACCCCTGGCGATCCGTGGACGATCGTTCGCGTCCGCTGGGGCGGCTCGCTGCTCGAGCAGTGCACGCTGGCGGCCGGCACGAAGGTGGTGTCGATCACGCACCACAGCGTGGAGGCCACCGAGTCGGCCGCGGCCGGTGCCGTGGCGTCGTTGTCGGTCGATCTCGACCCGTCGCTGGCTCGCACCGTCGTCGCCGAGCGCGTCGAGCGCGCCGCGGGGGTTACGCTCGCGACGTCGCCGCTGGTCGTCGGCGGAGGCCGTGGCGTCGGCTCGGCCGAAGCGTTCGCCCCGTTGGAGGAGTTGGCCTCGGCGCTCGGCGGTGTCGTCGG
>JBMOGW010000415.1:0-1743 GCA_049318165.1 Ilumatobacteraceae bacterium | reverse complement strand
CTGTACGTGAAGAACGGGTCGAACCCGCCACGGTCGGACTCGCCGCACTGGTTCTTCGGCGACGGGATGGTGCACGGCGTCAGCCTGCGCGACGGGAAGGCCGAGTGGTACCGCAACCGTTACGTGCAGACCCAGCCGTACAAGGCGGGCGTCGGCTTCGGCCAGGGCGCTCCGGGCGGCGAGGGCAACCAGTCGAACGTCTCCACCATCTGGCACGGCGGCCGCCTGCTCAGCAGCGGCGAGGTGGGCTTCCCGTACGAGCTGCAGCCAGAAGACCTCGCGACCGTCGGCGCCTACACGTTCGACGGTGCGCTTCCCAGCTCGTTCACCGCCCACCCGAAGCTCGACCCGAACACCGGGAAGCTGCACGCCTTCGGCTACGACTTCAACACCCCATATCTGCGCTACTACGTGATCGAGCAGGACGGCACGATGAGCCACGTCGAGTCCATCGACATCCCGCGCAGCACGATGATCCACGACTTCCAGATCACCGGCACCGACGCCGTGTTCTGGGACCTGCCGGTCGTGTTCGACCTGCAGATGGCCATCAAGTGGATCCAGGACCCGGCGGCGTATCCGCTGCCGTACGTGTGGACGCCGGATGCAGGCGCGCGCATCGGCGTGATGCCGCTGGCCGGCGGCGCCGACCGCATCCAGTGGTTCGACATCGACCCCTGCTACGTGTTCCACAGCGTCAACGCGTTCCGCAAGGGCGACGAGGTCATCGTCGACGTCTGCCGGATGGACTCGATGTTCGCCCCCGAGGGCGAGGGCATCGGCGGTGGCAGCGACCCGGCGCTCGTCCGCTGGACCGTCGACACGGCCAAGGGCACGGCCACACAGACCGTGCTGAACGACGAGCTGTCCGGCGACCTGCCCGGCCGCGACCCGCGACGCGTCGGCATCGAGCACCGCTACGGCTACCTCGCCGGCACCCGGCCGAACCCGGACACCGTCGAACTCGGCGTGATCATCAAGCACGACTTCACCGACGGCAACCGCGACATCTGGGACCCGGGCCCGACGCGCCACGCCAGCGAGCCGCTGTTCATCCCGGGCGACCCGACGGACACGGCTGACGACGCCGGCTGGTTGATGACCTTCGTGCACGACGACGCGGTGAACGAGACCGTGCTGGCGGTGCTCGATGCGACCGCCGTGTCGAAGGGTCCGGTGGCCGAAGTGGTGATGCCACAGCGCGTGCCCTACGGCTTCCACGCCACCTGGGTGCCCTACCTCACGCAGTGAGGCCGAGACCTCGCTTGCGCAGCACCCGCCGTTCGAGACGGCTGAACACGAGCGAGTCGACGAGGATGCCGATGACGAGGATGACGATCATCGTCGCGATCACGCCCTCGGCATCCGACAGTTCCCGGGCGAACTGCAACCGAGTGCCAATGGTCTGCGTGCCGGGGATCACGACGAGCAGCTCGCCCGCCATCAGGCTGCGCCACGCGAACGCCCAGCCCTGCTTCAGGCCGGCGACGACCGATGGCATCGCCGCCGGCACGACGAACTCCCGGTAGAGCGACACACGCCCGGCGCCCATGCTGGTGCCGACCCGGCGCAGCAGCGGCGGCATCGCATCGACGCCGGCGATCAGGCCGTTGGCGATGGAGGGCGCCGCGCCCAGGACGACGACGAAGTAGATCGCCGAGTCCTCCAGCCCGAACAGCAGGATGGCGAGCGGGAACCAGGCGATCGACGGCATGGTCTGCAGTCCGGTGATCATCGAGCCGA
>JBMOGW010000414.1:0-1754 GCA_049318165.1 Ilumatobacteraceae bacterium | reverse complement strand
CGAGCGGTTCCACATCCACGAGCAGCTGCACAAGGCGCTCGACCGCAAGGTGTGGTTGCCGAGCGGTGGTTCGCTGATCATCGAGCACACCGAGGCGCTGACGGTGATCGACGTGAACACCGGCAAGAACGTCGGCACTTCCAACCTCGAGGAGACGGTGTTCCGCAACAACCTCGAGGCCGCCGAGGAGGTCGCCAAGCAGCTGCGTCTGCGCGACATCGGCGGCATCGTGGTCATCGACTTCATCGACATGGAGATCAAGGACAACCGCCGCAAGGTCGTCGATTCGTTCCGGGCAGCCCTGGCCCGCGACAAGACCCGCACGCAGGTGTTCGACATCAGCGAGCTGGGGCTCGTGGAGATGACCCGCAAGCGCATCGGCGAGGGTCTGCTGGTGAACTTCGCCGACCAGTGCCCCAACTGCGAGGGTCGTGGCCTGGTCATCGACCACGCCATGCTCAGCTGATCGAGCACGCTCCGCTGACGGTCACACTCGTGTGAGGTTCGCCGACGTCGCCGTCCCGCCGGCGATGGTCTGGAGCACCACGCAATAGCGCTCGGTCAGGCGCAACAGGTCGGCGAGCTGCTGCTCGTCGGCATCGGTGTCGAGGTCGACGTGCAGGTCGATGCGGGCGAACCCCACGGGGGTCTCCTTCGACACGCCCAGGGTGCCGCGAAAGTCCAGGTCGCCCTCCGCGGTGACCGTCCCACTGCGCACCTCGATGCCCAGCGCCGTCGCCACGGACGTGAGCGTCACGCCGGCGCACGCGACCAGCGCCTCGAGCAGCATGTCGCCGGAGCACAGTTCCAGGCCACTGCCCCCGGTGGCGGGGTGGAGGCCCGCGGTCGCCAGGGCTCGTCCGGTGTCGACCTTGCAGGTCAGGTGGGGCTGGTCGAGCGAACCGGTGGCACGCAGGCGCACCACGCCGGCGGTGGGATCCTCCCGGTAGCGGTCCTTGAGGGGTGCCTGCATCGCTCGCAGCGCCGTCGCGTCCATCTGGCTCTCTCCCGTTGGGTTCATGGCCGATCCTGCTCGGCTCGCCATCTTCGCGCGGAGAACCGCGGCTTTTCGCCGCTCGCAGGGTGTGGCAGGCCCTCGCGCGCCGCTAGGATCGCAGGGCTATGTATGCAGTGATCGCTTCCGGTGGGAAACAAGCCCGCGTCGCCGAGGGCCAGCAGGTCCACGTCGAGTTGCTCGATGCCGAGCAGGGCTCCGAGGTTTCCCTCACCCCCGTTCTTCTGGTCGACGGCGACACCGTGCTCGCCGGCGCCAACCTGACGGGCGTCACCGTCACCGCCAAGGTGGTCGGTTGGGCCAAGGGCCCGAAGATCAACGGTTTCACCTACAAGCGCCGCACCAACCAGCGTCGCCGCTACGGTCACCGTCAGAAGTACCACGTCGTCGAGATCACCTCCATCAAGAAGGGCTGACCCATGTCGAAGACCAAGGGCGGCGGCTCCACTCGGAACGGCCGCGACAGCAACGCACAGCGCCTCGGCGTGAAGGCCTTCGGCGGCACCACGGTGACCGCCGGCGCCATCCTCATCCGTCAGCGTGGCACCACGTTCCACCCCGGCAAGAACGTCGGCATCGGCGGCGACGACACCCTGTTCGCCCTCACCGACGGCCAGGTGAAGTTCGGCCAGCGCAAGGGCCGTCGAGTCATCGACATCGAGCCCGTCGCCTGACGATCCCAGATCTGCACGAAGGCCCGGTGCCGTCCCCCAGGGGATCGGCACCGGGCCTTCGTCGT
>JBMOGW010000413.1:0-1769 GCA_049318165.1 Ilumatobacteraceae bacterium | reverse complement strand
GGCGTTCGACATCCAGCTGTTCTGGTTCCCGCACGACGTGGCGCCGCGCGAGGGCGGTACGCGCTTCGTGCCCGGCAGCCACCTGCGCCGCGTGAACATGGATGACGTGGCCCGCTACCACCACCTCGCCGGCGAGCAGTACTTCGCCGGTGACGCCGGCACCGTGGTGATCTTCCACCAGGGCCTGTGGCATGCGGGCGCACCGAACCACGGCAGCCGCGACCGCGTGATGGGCAAGTTGCGTCTGAACCCCACGCAGCCGCAGGTGCGGCTGTGGGACACCAGCGACCTCGAGCCGCGCAACCGCGCCGACGACCACATGTTCGCCCGCATGGAGCCGGGGATGGTGGCCACCGAGCTGCGCCGCACCGAAGCCTGGTACGAGCCGTCGGTGAACCGGTTGGAGACGGTGCAGCGCGCGCAGCTGTGGCGCTACCTCACCGGCGACGAGGCCTTCGACGTGGACTGGTACCTCACCCGCACCGAGCGCCGCGCCGGGCTGGTGCCGCAGTGAGCGCACGCCAGCAGGTGCTGATGCTGTGGCTCGCCAGCTCGTCGCTCGACAGCCGCGTGCTCGGTTGGTCGTTCTTCGACGGCACCGCCGGGGAGGGCCCGCAGTTGGAGGCCGACCCGCCGTACGCGACGGGCGTTGCTGCGCTGCAGGCCGGCTGGCGCTTGCTGCAGATGTCGCCGCTCATCGCGCCGACGCCCGGGCACGAGCGCGACACGTCGTTCCTGAAGCACGAGTTCGTGTTCGAACGCCTCGTCGACACGGCGGGCGATGGCTCGTCGCCCACGAATGCACCAACAACGGGACGGTTCACCCCCGACCACTGAGCAGACCGAACCGTGTCACACCCATTTGGTTGAGTGGGGGCATGGACGAGTTGCGGGTCCCGACCACCGACGAGATGGTGATGATGTCGCCGGCGCAGCTCGAGTGCGGCATGCAGTCGCTCGAGGTGGCGGAACGGCTGGTCCACGCGAGTGCCGCGCTGTACATGTTGCGGGTCGACACCACCGGAGGGTTCCTCGCGGATGGTCATCGTCGTGTGGCCGATTGGGGGCGGGCGACGAACAACTGGTCGGCAGCGAAGTCGTTGCGGATGGCGAAGCTCGCCCGAGCGTTCAAGGTCCTGCCCAAGTTCACGCAGGCCTGCCTGGAAGGCCGGATCGGGGTCGAGCAGATGCACGCGGTCGCCGCGGTCGCGGCGAACCCGCGTGTCGAGGAACACCTCGCCGCGGCCGACGAACTGTTCGCCGGGTCGGCACAGGAGTTGGCGTTCGACGAGTTCGCGCAGTTGTTGCGTCATTGGGAAGAACTCGCCGATCAGGACGGCGCACGGTCGAAGTACGACCGGGCCATCAGCTCACGGTCCGCGTCGGTGCGCATTGTGGGTGAGAAGACCTATCTCGAGGCCCAGGGCCCGGTGCATGACGGGTTGGTGTTCGAGCAGGTCCTGCAACAGTTCGTCGACGAGGAATGGAAAGCCGAATGGGACATGCTCGCCGCGGTCCACGGCGACGCCATGTGCCCAGCCCTGATGGAACGCACCCCCGCCCAACGACGGTTCGACGCACTCCAACGCCTGTTCGCCGCCGCGGCCGGATCGACCCGCACCGCGGGCGGGGCGTTGGTGAACATCCTCATCGACCAGGCCACGTTCGAGCACGAGCTCGAACGACTGCTGGGTGGGGACCCGGAGCCGATCGATCCGTCACACGCCCCGCAGCGTCGCTGTCAGGACGCCAACGGGCGGATCATCGAC
>JBMOGW010000412.1:0-1783 GCA_049318165.1 Ilumatobacteraceae bacterium | reverse complement strand
GTGATGGGCATCATCAACGGCACCACCAACTTCATCCTCACCAAGATGACCGAGGAAGGCACCGACTACGCCGCGGCACTCGCCGAGGCGCAGGCGCTGGGCTTCGCCGAGCGCGACCCAACGGCCGACGTTGAGGGCTTCGACGCCGGCGCCAAGGCCGCCATCATCGCCACCATCGCGTTCGGCACGAAGGTGGTGGCCGGCGACGTGTACCACGAGGGCATCAGTCGGGTGTCGGCCCACGACATCGCCATGGCCACCCGCCTCGGCTACGTGGTGAAGCTGCTCGGCATCGCCGAGCAGGACGCGGCCAGCGGCGACGTCGCCGTGCGCGTGCACCCGACGATGGTGCCGGCCCAGCACCCGCTCGCCAGCGTGCGCTCCAGCTTCAACGCCGTGTTCGTCGAAGGTGCCGCAGTCGGGTCGCTGATGTTCTACGGCCGTGGTGCAGGTGGTAACCCGACGGCCAGCGCCGTGCTCGGCGACGTCATCGACGCCTCGTTGAACCTGGCGAACCACACCCACGGGTCGCTCGGCACGTTCAGCCGGGCGACCATCCGTCCGATCGACGAGACCTCGGCCGAGTACCTGCTGAGCATGGACGTCGTGGACCGCCCCGGCGTGCTGCACGCCGTCACCGGCGTGTTCGCGCGCCACGACGTGAGCATCCGCGCCGCCGAGCAGGAGGGTATGGAAGCCGACGCCCGCCTGGTGTTCATCACCCACACGGCACGAGAAGCCGACATGCAGGCAACGGTACGGGAGCTGCGCAGCCTCGACGTGGTGCGCAACGTGGGCAGCCTGCTGCGAGTGATCGGGAGCTGAATCCAGATGCGTTACGTCTCCACCCGCGGTGCCGCGCCCGAGCTCGGTTTCACCGACGCCCTCCTGGCCGGCCTGGCGACCGACGGCGGGCTCTACGTGCCGTCCGAATGGCCGTCGCTGCCGGCCCGCGAGCCGGGCGCCGACTACGCGGCCCGCGCGGCGCAGATCATCCAGCTGTTCGTCGGCGACGAGCTGCCGCCCGACACCGTGGCGCGTCTGTGCCGCGAGGCCTACGGCACGTTCGCCCACCCGGCAGTGGTGCCGCTGGTGCAGGTGGACGACGCCCACTTCGTGGAGGAGCTGTTCCACGGCCCCACGCTGGCGTTCAAGGACGTCGCGCTGCAGCTGGTCGGGCGCATGTTCGACGAGGTGCTCCGCGCTCGCGGCCAGCGCGTCACCATCGTCGGCGCAACCTCGGGCGACACCGGCTCGGCCGCCATCGACGGCGTGAAGTCGTGCGCCAACGTCGACATCGTCATCCTCTACCCGCGCGGCCGCACCAGCGACGTGCAGCGCAAGCAGATGACCACGGTCGACTCGCCGAACGTGCGTGTGGTGGCCGTCGATGGGACGTTCGACGACTGCCAGGATCTGGTGAAGGCGATGTTCAACGATGCGCCGTTCCGCGACCGCATGGGTCTCTCCGCGGTGAACAGCATCAACTGGGCGCGTGTGATGGCGCAGATCGTCTACTACGTGAACGCCTGCGACCTGCTCGCCGGACCGATCGACGTGTGCGTGCCCAGCGGCAACTTCGGCAACGTCTTCGCCGGCTGGATCGCGAAGAAGATGGGCGCCGACATCGACCGCCTGGTCGTCGCCTCGAACGCCAACGACATCCTCACCCGATTCTTCACCTCGAACGACATGAGCGCAGCGCCGGTGGTGCCCAGCCTCAGTCCGAGCATGGACATCCAGGTGTCGTCGAACTTCGAGCGGTTGCTGTTCGAGATGAACG
>JBMOGW010000411.1:0-1806 GCA_049318165.1 Ilumatobacteraceae bacterium | reverse complement strand
CAGCCACTTGTGGCTGATGGTGAACACGTCGTCGGCGTACCAGACCTGCTCGGGCGAGTAGGTCTCGACGATGTGCTGCACCTCGTCGACGCAGTCGATCGGGTCGCGCCGGCGGTGCGAGTAGCCGAACACCGCATGGCTGCACCAGTCGCACTTGTACGGGCAGCCACGGGCGGTGATCAGGTTCACCGAGCCCATGCCGTGGTGGGTGCGCCAGGTCTCCACGTACTTCGGCGTGTCGATCGCTTCGCGGTCCGGCCAGGGCAGCGAGTCGATGTCCTTCACCTTCTCGCGTTCCTCGTTGCGCACCGCACGGCCGTCCTCGTCGATGAACGCCGTGCCGTTGACGCCGTGCAGGCGGTGCTTGCCACGGTCGCGCAGCGCCGGGATCAGCTCGGCCATCGTCACTTCGCCCTCGCCGATGACGACGACGTCGGCACCGCGGGACAGGTAGTCCTCCGGGTAGTTGGCGCTCTCGGGCCCGCCGAGCACGACGGTCCAGCCGTGGCGATGCGCCTCCTCCACCACCCACAGGGCGTTGGCCCGGGTCATCAGATTGGTGTACACGCCCACCACGCCGCCGGGGGTCGCTGCCAGCCGGGCCGACATCGCGTCCTTCGACGAGAACGTGGTGTCGAACACCTCGACGTCGAAGCCCTCGCGCTTGAGGTACGCGCTGAGGTACAGCAGTCCCAACGGCGCGTACGGCTTCATGATCTGTTGCTCCTTCTCGTCCTCGAACAAGAAGTAGCCGTGGGTCAGAAGGATGTCGGGCATCGGGTCGCCAACTCCTGGAGCAGTTCGGCGGCAGCCTCGGGTGAGGTACCGCGACGGAGAACATAGGTCGGACGGGCGAGCAATGTGTCGACCCACTCGGGGTCGAGTTGCTCACGCTCGATGGGCAGGGACGCCTCCCAGAAGCGGCGACGAGCCTCGTCGAGGTCGATCGGTTCGAGCGCCAGCGTCGTGTCGGGGTCGAGCATCACGACCGCGTCGACGGCGTGCTCGGCATGGCGCTGCTGCTCGGGCGGCACGATCGGCACCTTCCACCCCTCGGCCGACGTGTGCGGCACGAGCGGGATGCCGGCCAGTTCAGGGAAGCGCTGCGCGGCCTCGTGGGTCATCAGCATCCGCCACGGGTAACCGGCGAACGTGCCCGCCGGGCGGCCGGCGGCGGCGTACACCCAGTCGTCGCTGGCGATCTCCATCCCACGGCGCAGGCACGAGTACGTCAGCGTGCTCTTGCCCGCGCCCGACGGGCCCCGCAGCAGCAACCCGGCGCCGCCGGATGCCACCAGGGCGCTGTGCACGGCGTGGAGGCGGCCCTGGGCGACGTGGACCGACGTGAACGCCGCTTCGGCGAAGAGGCGCACCGCATCGGTGATGCCGGCCAGCGAGCGCGACAGCACGATGTCGGCGGTGCCCTCCTGGCGGCGGACGTCGGCGTACGACGAACCGCAGCGCACCACCATGTGGTCCGGGTCGACGTCGGCGGTGACGTTCGGCCAACCAGGATCGGCGTCGGTGTCGTCCACGACGCGGATGTCCAGCTGCAGCGTGCCCCCGATGCCCAGGCCGGACGGGTACGCGCCGAGGGTCCCGGCGATCATGTCCACCGCGTCGACGGTGTCGGACGCCACGACGAGCGTCGACCCCATCGGGTGGAACTCCCGTCGTTCGTGCCCGAGCATCGTGCGAACTCTAGGCCGGAAAACGGCGAACGGCCCGCTCGAGGCGGACCGTTCGGTGTGGCTCCGAGAGCAGGGCTCGAACCTGCGACCCGCTGATTAACAGTCAGCTGCTCTG
>JBMOGW010000410.1:0-1817 GCA_049318165.1 Ilumatobacteraceae bacterium | reverse complement strand
TCGATGTCGACGCTCGCGAAGCGGGCGGTGCCGCGCACGGCGCCGAAGTAGCGCATCGTCTCCTCGACGGCCCGCGGTGCCAGTTCCGGCTGTTCGGCCAGCAGCGCCCACTGGTCGGGGTGCTCGGCCAGCAGGTTGACGGCGCAGCCCAGCTGATTGCGCGTGGTGTCGGTGCCACCGACGATGACGGCGTTGACCATCATCACCAGCTCTGCCTCGCTCAGCTTGTCGCCCGCTTCCTCCTGGGCGATCAAGTCGGTGAGCAGGTCGTCGGCGGGCTTGCTGCGCCGCTCGGCGATCAGCGCTCGCGTGTAGGTGTCCAGTTCGTCCTGGGTGCGCATGATCAGCTCGAGCTTGTCGGCCATGTCGATGGAGAACACCTCGAGGATGTCGTTGGCCCACCGGCTGAACAGCTGCCAGTCGCTCTTCGGTGCGCCGAGCAACTCGCAGATGATCGGGATCGGGTACGGCTCGCAGATGTCGATCGCGAAGTCGGCCCGGCCTTGCGCCGCCACGCGGTCGACGAGGTCGTTGATCACCTCGCGCATGAACGGTCGCAGGCGGTCGGCCGAACGCGGTGAGAAAGCGGGCGCCACGAGGCGACGCAGACGGGTGTGCGTGTCGCCCTCGGCGCTGAGGATGCTGATGTCCTGACGGGCCAGGAACCGCTCGTCGGTGATGCCCATCAGCTCGGGGATGCGGCTGGTCGCGCTGTGCCAACGCTTGTCGCGCAGGATGCGGGTGACGTCGTCGTACCGCCAGACCGCGTAGCCGAAGCCGTTGCGCACGAGCCACGCGTCGGGTGGCAGCGTCGTCTCGGTGGTGATGCGGTCGGTCAGCAGCAGCGGGAGGTCGAGCTCGGACGCGAGGGTTGCCATGGGCGAACGGTACGCGCTCGGCGGGGTGTCAGGCGAGCGCGGCCAGCGGTTCCACGAACGCCGTGCCGAGGAACTCGGCCACTGGCGCGTTGGTGACCGCGCCGGCGAACGTGTTCAGACCGTGCGACAACGCCAGGTCGCGACGGCAGGCCTCGGCCACGCCGTGCTGCGCGACCTCCAGCTGGTACGGCAGCGTCGCGTTGGTGAGCGCGTAGGTGCTGGTGTGCGGCACGGCGCCCGGCATGTTGCCGACCGCATAGTGCAGCACGCCGTGCAGTTCGTACACCGGGGCGTTGTGCGTCGTCTCGTGGATCGTCTCGATGCAGCCACCCTGATCGACGGCGACGTCGACGATGACCGCACCCTTCTTCATCGTGCGCACCATGTCCTCGGTGACCACGACGGGGGCTCGGCCGCCGGCGACGAGCACCGCGCCGATCACCAGGTCGGCATCGGCGATGTTGCGCTCGAGCGCACCGCGGTTGGAGGCGAGGGTCACGATGCGGCCCTTGTTGATCTGGTCGACCCAGCGCAGGCGGTCGAGGTTCTTGTCGAACAGCACGACCTCGGCCTCCATACCGGCGGCGATCCACGCCGAGTTCCAGCCGACGTTGCCGGCGCCGAGCACGACCACCTTGGCGGGCTGCACGCCGGGGGCGCCGCCCATCAGCACGCCGCGGCCGCCGTTGTGGCGTTCGAGGTAGTGGGCGCCCATCTGCGGAGCCAGGCGGCCCGCCACCTCGCTCATCGGGGCCAGCAGCGGCAGCGCCCCGCCGGGCAGTTGCACGGTCTCGTAGGCGATGCCGGTGGTGCCGGCATCGAGCAGCGCCTTCGCGACGCCCGGGTAGGCGGCGAGGTGGAGGTACGTGAACAGCGTCAGGTCGGGGCGCAGGAAGCCGAACTCCTCCTCCTTCGGCTCCTTCACCTTCACCACCATCT
>JBMOGW010000409.1:0-1819 GCA_049318165.1 Ilumatobacteraceae bacterium | reverse complement strand
CTGCACGTGCTGTACAACAACGCCGGCGTGATGCTGGGTGACGACGACAACCCGGTGACCACCAGCGTCGAGACGTACCAGAAGACGATGGACATCAACGTCCTCGGCACGTTGCTCGGCTGCAAGTACGCCATCCCGGCGATGCAGCAGAGCGGCGGCGGCAGCATCGTGAACGTCGCGTCGTTCGTGGCGCACATGGGTGCCGCGACGCCGCAGGTGGCCTACACCGCGTCGAAGGGCGCCGTGCTGGCGATGACTCGCGAGATCGCCGTGATCTACGCCCGCCAGGGCATCCGTGCCAACGCGTTGTGCCCCGGGCCGATCATGACGCCGCTGCTCGCGAAGTTCCTGAGCGACGACGCGAAGCGCAACCGTCGCCTCGTCCACATCCCGATGGGTCGCTTCGGTGAGCCGGTGGAGATCGCCAACGGCGCGCTCTTCCTGGCCAGTGACGAGTCCAGCTGGATGACCGGCCAGAGCCTGATCATCGACGGCGGCATCACGGCCGCGTACGTCACGCCGGAGTGATGTCGCCGCTCCACGGCCCCGATGCGCTGCCGATCGAGTTCGGGCAGCGGGTGGCCGCATGGATGCAGGCTCGCATCGAGCACGCCGATCTCGGCCGCACCGTGGAGGCGGCCGAGATGGACGCGCTCCTCGCCGGCACGATCACTGCGGACGGCCTCGGGCTGGATGCGGCGTGGGACCGTTTCGTCGAGCGAGTCGCACCGAACACGGTGTCGCTCGACGGTGAACGCTTCCTTGCGTTCATCCCTGTGTCGCCGTCAGCCGCCGGTGTGTGGATGGAAGCCGCGGTCGGCGCGGCGACGTTCAGCGGTGAGTCGTGGCTGGAGGCCGCGGGCGTGGTGGCCGCCGAGAACCAGGCGCTGCGCTGGCTGGCCGACCTGATGGGGTTGCCGGCAGGTGCCGGCGGCTGCTTCATGAGTGGCGGCTCGATCGGCAACCTCTCAGCGCTGACGGTGGCGCGCGACCACTGCGCGCCGGGGCGCCGGACCGTGGCATGCGCCGACACCGCGCACGCGTCGGTGTTCAACTCGATGCACATGCTCGGGCTGACCGACGTGGTGGTGGTGCCCACCGGCGACGACGGCCGGTTCACCGGTGCTGCGCTGGCGGCGGCGATCGGCGACCGCACCGACATCGGTATCGTCGTCGCAGCGGCCGGCTCGACGAACGCGGGTGTGGTGGACGACCTCGACGGCCTGGCCGACGTGGCCGAGCGGCTCGGGGCGTGGCTGCACGTCGACGGCGCCTACGGCGCGGCGGCGCTGCTGCTGCCCGAGCGACGGGACCTGTTCCGCGGCATCGGTCGGGTGAACTCGGTGATCATCGACCCGCACAAGTGGCTGTTCGCGCCCGAGGGCTCGTGTGCGCTGCTGTACCGCGAACCGGCGCTGGCCGCCGCGGTGCACACCCAACACGGCCCCTACATCGACGTGCTGCACGGTGACGAACCGCGGTGGAACCCGAGCGACTACGGCTACCAACTCACCCGCCGTGCGTCGGGCATGCCGCTGTGGTTCGCGCTCGCGGTGCACGGTGTGGACGCACACGTCGAGGCCGTGCGCGCCGGCGTTCGCCTGGCGCAGCTGGCCGCGGCCCGCCTGTCGGCGACGCCGGGCGTCTCGCTGGTGATGGAGCCGAGCCTCGGCGTGGTGTTGTTCCGCCGCGACGGGTGGGGGCGCGCGGAGTGGACCCGGTGGGGTGAGCGTCTGCTGGCGGACGGGATCGCGTTCGTGGCGGCGTCGACGTGGAAGGGCGAACCGGTCGGCCGGCTGGTGTTCATGCACCCGCGCAC
>JBMOGW010000408.1:0-1821 GCA_049318165.1 Ilumatobacteraceae bacterium | reverse complement strand
GCATCATCAGCTTCGACACGGCCGCCGAGGCCAGCCAGTACCCGAAGGAGATCCTGGCGCAGGCCGCCACCATGCGCTCGCAGATGCAGGCGCAGGCCACGATGGCGGCCGGACAGTCGGCCTCGACGGGAGCCGGCGAGTTCGTCGGCGCCCCGGGCAACTGATTCCCGCCACGTCCGCCGGAGGAGGCGACCCACCATGACCAGCAAGCTGCCGTACAAGATGCTCGGCGGCGTCGTGCCCTGCCCGGGAGGCTGGTGCATCGTGCCGGCCCGTCTGGCGGGCGTGACGGTGGCAGCGGAAGAGCCGCTCGTGGTGCCCACCCTGCTCGACGTGCTGGAGTTCAAGCCGAAGTTCGAAGCGTGCGCGATCATGGCGCCGATCGGCTTCTTCGACGAGCCGACCGGCCCGTACCGCCCGTGCGATGAGGAGGCCCGCGATTTCGTCGGCTGGCCTCGCCGTGTGGCGATCCGCCCGACGCCGTCGCGCGCGGCGTTGCACGCGGCGACGCGCGAGGAGGCGCTCGAACTCGAGCCGTGGCTGACCCGTGACGACTTCCGACGTTTCAAGTGGCTGCGCGAGGCCGAGCGCGAGTTCCAGCCGTTCCATCAGCGCACGTACTTCGCGGCCCACCCGGACCTGACGTTCGTGCAGCTCAATGGAGACCAACCGCTGACGTCGTCGCCGTTCCGCGACGAGGGAGTGCTCGAGCGCATCGCGTTGATCCGCGACAAGATGCCGGGCGTCGAGGAGATCATCACCCGGATGCCGCCCCCCGGCGCCGGCGTGGTGCACCTGCTGCAGGCGACCGCGCTGCTGTGGACCGCTCGCCGGGCGGCCGGCCGGGCGATGCAGCGCCTGCCCATGGATCCCAACTGGGACTCCTCCGGCATGCGCATGGAACTCGTCCGCTAGGACGGGTCACGACTCGCCGCGATTCCTCGGTGATGTCACATCAGATCGACGGAAACGGCGGATCTGATGTGACATCAACGCGTTCGCAGCACGGGTTGCTCAGCGAGCCAGCCCGCGTCGGGAACTAGTTGACGACGCGCCAGGAGTTGACGGCCACGTCGCCCGAGTCGGGCCGGTACTGCACGACGGCCCTGATCGTGGTGGACCTGCCGGCCAACGTGGACGTCGAGATCACGGGCATAGCGCAGGTCGGCGCTCACGTACGTGGCCACGCCGGCCACGATGGAGGCGACCAGGAACGAGCCGACCATCACCAGCGGGAGGATGGCACCTTCGTCCTGCGCGGTGCGGCGGGTGGGGCGGAGCCAGCAGCGGATGCGGGTCATGTCACTTCACCACCAGGGTCACGGAGCCGAGTACGGCTCCCGTCGGGGAGTACACGTTGATGACGCGGTTGCCGTCCATCCACAGCTCGGACGAGCCCTGCGGATAGCCGGGGAACGTCACCGTGAACGTGGTCGCGTTGGTCTTCCCGAAGTTGCGGAACAGCTCGCCGTTCGGTGCGCCGGTGGTGGCGCGGGCGTCGAGGCCGCTGCACTGACCGGACACGGTCGCGATCACCGAGACCGCCGACGTGAGCACGCCGACGTTCACGGCTGCATTGCCGTTGCCGTTGGGGTCGGTGTTCTTCATGAATGCAATGCTGAAACGGTTCGTGTATGCACCGCTCGAAGAGGGTCGATACATGACCCGACGGGGCCTTCAGAGAATCTTGACGATCACGGCCCGGGCAGGAACGCGAACGGGGCCGGGTCCCGCAGGACCCGACCCCGTTCGAGGTTCGGTGTGGTCAGCGCGCCGTGATCAGGCGGTGCAACCGGCCGGGTTGCCGGCGTCGACGGTGAT
>JBMOGW010000407.1:0-1823 GCA_049318165.1 Ilumatobacteraceae bacterium | reverse complement strand
GCGACCGGGCGAAGCAGTACGACCTCATCTGCCTCGACCCGCCGAATCTGGCCAACAGCGAGAAGCAACTCGACAAGGCCACCCGCGCCTACAAGGACCTCAACCTGTTGGCCGTGAAGCTGCTCGCCCCCGGCGGCATGCTGCTCACCTGGAGCTGCAGCGGCGCGATGACCATGGACCTGTTCCAGAAGGTGGTCGCCGGCGCGGCGCTCGACGGGCTGCGCGCCGTGCGCATCGTCGGCCGGCTGCACCAGCCGAGCGATCACCCGGTGCCGCTGTCGTTCCCCGAAGCCGAGTACCTGAAGGGCCTCACCCTCATCGCCCTCTAGTTGTACCCGGCCACGAGGTTGGTGACGGGAACCCGTTGACATGAGTGAAGGCCTCCGGGTCTTGTGGAGTTTGCCGCTTCACAGACAGGAGGCCTTCATGGGTCACCGTAATGCTCGTTTGACCGTTCACGGTCGTCGACTACTCGTCGAACGTGTCCAGGCCGGGATGCCGGTCGCGCACGTCGCCAAAGCGATGGGCGTGTCCCGCCAATGCGCGCACCGGTGGGTCGCCCGGTTCGCTGCCGAAGGTGAGGAAGGGCTTCACGATCGAAGCTCCCGACCACACTCGTCGCCGACACGCACCAGCCCGGAGGTCGAGCAGCAAGTCCTGGACGGTCGCCGGGAACATCGCCGAGGGCAGGACTGGCTGGGTCCCGAGCTCGGTGTCCCGGCACGGACGGTCAGCCGGATCCTGCGACGACATGACGTTCCTCGGCTGTGCCAGTGCGACCCGTTGACGGGCGAGGTGATCCGGGCCTCGAAGACCACCGCTGTCCGCTACGAACGTGAACGCCCCGGCGAGCTGGTCCACATGGATGTCAAGAAGATCGGAAGGATCCCCGACGGTGGCGGCTGGCGCGCACACGGCCGAGAGATGGGTTCGACCCACACTCGTCGACAGACCAAGATCGGCTACGACTACGTCCACTCGGTTGTCGACGACCACTCCAGGCTCGCCTACTCAGAGATCCTCACCGACGAGAAGGCCGGCACGACGACCGAGTTCTTCGCCCGGGCAGTGGAGTTCTTTGACCGCCACGGCGTCACGATCGAACGGGTCATGACCGACAACGCCTGGAACTACCGACACAGTCGAGCACTCGCCGCGCTGCTCACTGTCCGAGCGATCAAGCACAAGTTCATCCGACCGCACTGCCCATGGCAGAACGGAAAGGTCGAACGCTTCAACCGCACCCTCGCGGCTGAATGGGCCTACCGGCAGGTGTTCGCCAGCAACGACGAACGCACCGCAGCCCTTGCGCCATGGCTCGAGCACTACAACACTGAACGACGCCACACCGCACTCGGTGGCCGACCACCCATCAGCAGACTTCCGTCACCAACGTGATGGCCGGGTACAACTAGCCGCGTAGCTGGGCGCCGAGCTTGCCGACGCCGGCGACGATCTTCTCTCGCACCTGCGCCACGTCGGCGTCGGTGAGCGTGCGATCGGCGGCCTGCAGACGCAGCCGGTAGGCGAGGCTGCGTGTGCCCTCGGCCATGCCCTTGCCGCGGTACACGTCGAAGAGCGCGAGGTCGACGAGGCCGCCACCGGCACCCTGCCGGATCGCCTTCTCGACCTTCTCGGCCGACACGGAGTCGGGCACGGCGAACGCCAGGTCGAAGTCGGTCGAGGGGAAGCGACTGGTGGCCTTCCACTGCGCCACCTTCGGCTCGGCAGCGAGCAGCACCGAGAGATTCAGCTCGAGCACCCCGACACGCTCGTCGATGCCGTACGCATCGAGCACATCCGGGTGGATCTCACCCACGGCC
>JBMOGW010000406.1:0-1832 GCA_049318165.1 Ilumatobacteraceae bacterium | reverse complement strand
AACCCGTACTTCACGTTCGACTCGTCGAAGTGCATCGTCTGCTCGCGCTGCGTGCGCGCCTGCGAGGAGATCCAGGGCACGTTCGCGCTCACGATCGCCGGTCGCGGCTTCGGCTCGCGCGTCAACGCCGGCTTCCAGGGTTCGTTCTTCGACAGCGACTGCGTCAGCTGTGGCGCCTGCGTGCAGGTGTGCCCCACGGCAACGCTCACCGAGAACAGCATCATCGAGAAGGGCCAGCCCCGCCGCGAGGTGCTCACCACCTGCGCGTACTGCGGCGTCGGCTGCTCGTTCAAGGCCGAGTTGCAGGGCGAGGAAGTCGTCCGCATGACGCCGCACAAGAACGGTGGCGCCAACGAGGGCCACTCGTGCGTGAAGGGCCGCTTCGCGTGGGGCTACGCCACCCACCAGGACCGTCAGCTCGAGCCGATGATCCGCGAGTCCGTCGAGGACGAGTGGCAGGTCGTCTCGTGGGACGAGGCCATCCAGTACACGGCCCGTCGCTTCCGCGAGATCCAGGCCAAGTACGGCCAGGGTGCCATCGGCGGCATCACCTCGTCGCGCACCACCAACGAAGAGGTGTTCGCGGTCCAGAAGATGATCCGCATGGCGTTCGGCAACAACAACGTCGACACCTGCGCGCGCGTCTGCCACTCGCCGACGGGCTTCGGCCTGTCGCAGGCGTTCGGCACCTCGGCCGGCACGCAGGACTTCAAGTCGGTCGAGTCGTCCGACGTGGTGCTGCTGATCGGTGCCAACCCCACCGACGCCCACCCGGTGTTCGCGTCGCGGATGAAAAAGCGCCTCCGCGACGGCGCCGACATCATCGTCGTCGATCCGCGTCGGATCGACCTGGTGAAGACCGCCCACATCCGCGCCAAGCACCACCTGCAGCTGCGCCCCGGCACCAACGTCGCCATCATCAACGCGCTGGCGCACGTGATCGTCACCGAGGACCTCGTCGACCACCAGTTCGTGGCCGAACGGTGCGACCCGTCCGAGTTCTCGATGTGGGCCAACTTCGTGTCGCAGCCGGCCAACAGCCCCGAGACGCTCGAAGAGCACACCGGCGTGCCGGCCGACGAGGTGCGCAAGGCCGCCCGCCTGTACGCCACCGCAGGCAACGGCGCCATCTACTACGGCCTCGGCGTCACCGAGCACAGCCAGGGTTCGACGATGGTGATGGGCATGGCCAACCTGGCCATGGCCACCGGCAACCTCGGTCGCGACGGCGTGGGTGTCAACCCGCTGCGCGGCCAGAACAACGTGCAGGGTTCGTGCGACATGGGTTCGTTCCCGCACGAGCTGTCCGGCTATCGCCACGTCAGCGACGACGCGACGCGCAGCATGTTCGAGTCGCTGTGGGGTGTCAGCATCAAGGCCGAGCCGGGCCTGCGCATCCCGAACATGTTCGACGCCGCCATCCACGGCGACTTCAAGGGCATGTTCGTGCAGGGCGAAGACATCGCCCAGAGCGACCCGAACACCGTGCACGTGATGACGGCGCTGATGTCGCTCGAACTGCTCGTGGTGCAGGACCTGTTCATCAACGAGACCGCCAAGCTGGCGCACGTCTTCCTGCCCGGCACCTCGTTCCTCGAGAAGGACGGCACGTTCACCAACGCCGAGCGCCGCATCAACCGAGTGCGCCCGGCGATGCGTCCGAAGACCGGCAAGCAGGAGTGGGAGGTGGTGTGCGAGCTGGCGACGGCGATGGGCAACCCGATGCACTACCACTCGGCCGCCGAGATCATGGACGAGATCGCCCGCCTGACGCCGACGTTCGCCGGGGTCAGCTTCGCCAAGCTCGACGAGGTCGGCAGCGTGCAGTGGCC
>JBMOGW010000405.1:0-1835 GCA_049318165.1 Ilumatobacteraceae bacterium | reverse complement strand
GCAGGCCGCCGGGGGCGAGCAGCTTCACCGCCAGCAGGTTGAGGTCCTTGTAGGCGCGTGACGCCTTGTCGAGCTGCTTGTCGTTGTTGGCCAGCTTCGGCGGATCGAGGCAGATCAGGTCGTACTGGCGAGCACGGTCTCGCTGGCCGCGCAACGCGGTGAACGCGTCGGCTTCCATCAGCTCGCCCACGTCCACGCCGTTCAGCTCGCCGTTGCGCGCGGCCACCGCCAGCGCCGGGCCGGACGAGTCGATCGACGTCACCGAAGCGGCGCCGCGTGCCGCGGCGATCACGCTGAACGCACCGGTGTACGAGAACACGTTCAGCACCCGTCGCCCCTCGGCGACCTGCGCGATCGCACGGCGGGCGTCGCGCTGGTCGAGGTAGAAGCCGGTCTTGTGGCCGCCGGTCACCTCGGCCGAGAACCGGAACCCGTCCTCGTGGGCGACGAGGTCGGCGGACGGCATCGCGCCGCGCAGCAACCCCACGCGCTCGTCGAGTCCTTCGCGCGAACGCACGTCGGCGTCGCTGCGCTCGTACACGGAGGCGACGCCCGGCAGCGCGGCGAGCGCGTCGGCGAGCACGTCACGCCACGCGTCGGCGCCGGCCGTGGTCAGCTGCGCGACAACCGTGTCGCCGTAACGATCGGCCGTCAGGCCGGGCACGCCGTCGGCCTCGCTGAACACCACGCGGGCGGAGTCGGTGTCGCCCAGCAGAGCCGACGTGCGACGGGCCGCCGATGCCGTGACCGTTGCGGTGACGAACTCGTCGTCGACGACGGTGTCCGCGTCGAACGTCCACATCCGCGCGCGGATCTGCGATGCGGGGCTGTACGCGGCACGCCCGAGCACCGTGCCGGCCGAGTCGCGCACCACCACGGTGTCACCGGGTGCCGGGTCGCCGTCGACGCGGTCGACGGCACCGGAGAACACCCACGGATGACGTCGCAGGAGTGATTTCTCCCGTCCGGGTCGGAGCGTGATGGCGGCGTTGCGACGGTTCACGCCGCCACGGTAACTAGCGCAGCGACAGGTCGGAGGTGCCGCCGCTGCTGACGAGCCAACCGTCCTGCTGCATCTTCGACTGCAGCAGCTCGTTCACCTGCTGGCGAAGGAGGATGTTCTCCTTGATGCACGAGTCGAGTGCGTTGATGATCGAACCCATCCGGTCCTCGAGCATCGCGAGGCGGGACGCGGCGTCCACCCCGAGCGACGACGCCGGCGCGCTGGGCCGGGTCTCGATGCCGTCCATGCGGGCATTCATCTCGGTGCGCAGGCGGTCGAGCAGACCGATGATCGTCGACTGCGAGCGATCGAGATCGGAACGGGCCTCGGCCCGTGCGGTCTCCACGTTCTGGTGCGAGAGCGTGGCGTAGGCGGCGGTCGCCGTGTACTGCGCGAGCACCTGCTGCTCCAGCTTCGCCAGTCGGTCGCGCAACTCGCCCACCACGCTCGAGGCCGGCTCGCTGCCTTCCGGTTCGAGGAACGGCACCACTGGCTCGCCGTCGGGTGCCATCCACGTCTCGGTCTTCTCGCTTCGCCCGAACATCACTGAACACTCCAGTCGTGCAGCCCCGCGCGGCCGCGTCTCATGCAGGTTCATCGGCCCTTCCGCCGGAACTCTTGAGATTTCGGCAAGGAGTGAGAATTTCCTCAAGAACAGTTCATGCCGCGCCGAGAACTTCGACTGCGTACGTGTGACTGCACGGTCTCCACGTCGTTGAACCACACCACTACGGGAGGACCCCACCATGAAGACCACCACCACCGAGACGAAGGACAAGGGCTTCACCCTCGTCGAGCTCCTCATCGTCATCGTCATCCTCGGCATCCTCGC
>JBMOGW010000404.1:0-1855 GCA_049318165.1 Ilumatobacteraceae bacterium | reverse complement strand
ACGCGCTTGCGCTGCGGGTTGAAGCCCATGCCCTCAGTATCGTCGGCCAGATGGAGACCCTCAACGTCAGCCGCGAGAATGGCATCGTCACCGTCACGCTCGATCGTGCCTCGAAGAAGAACGCGATGAGCGGTGCGATGTTCGACGAGCTGCTGCTCGTCTTCCGCGAGATCGCCGACAACGACGACGACCGTGTGGTCGTGATCACCGGTGCGAACGGTGAGTTCTGCTCCGGCGCGGACCTCACGCCGTCCGGCGGGCGCACCCGCCACCAGCTCGCGGCGATGCGCCACGTCGGCGACGTCGCGTTGGCGCTGCACCGCCTGCCGCAGCCGACCATCGCCAAGGTGCGCGGCGTGGCCGTCGGCGCCGGGTGCAACCTGGCGCTCGGGTGCGACTTGGTGGTCGCATCGGACACGGCTCGCTTCTCGCAGATCTTCGCCAAGCGTGGCCTGAGCCTCGACTTCGGTGGCTCGTGGCTGTTGCCGCGGCGCGTCGGGTTGCACAAGGCGAAGGAACTCGCGTTCTTCGCCGACATCATCGGCGCCGACGAGGCCGAGCGCATCGGATTGGTGAACCGCGTCATCCCGGACGGCGAGCTCGACGCGTTCGTCGACGACTGGGCGACCCGCCTGGCCGGTGGTCCGCCGATCGCGCTCGCGCAGACCAAGCACCTGCTGAACAACGCCATGGCGGTGAGCATGGAACAGGCGCTCGACGACGAGGGCATGGCCCAGACCGTCAACATCGCCGGGACGAAGGACACGCCCGAGGCCTTCATGGCGTTCGTCGAGAAGCGCGCCCCGCGGTTCGAGGGCCGCTGACACCCCGCCGACCGTGCCGGTCACTAGCGTGACGGCGATGGGACCGCGTCGCCTGCTGACCACCGCCTCGCTGGCGGCGACGACGGTCGCGTTCGCGGCGGCGATGCTGTTCGCCGCCGACGCGGCCGCTGCGGTGCCGGCGCCGCCCCCGTCGAGCACCGTCGCCGTCGACCCGTCGAACGGGCTGCCGGCCGCGCAGGGTCCGCTGGTCGTGCCGCCCGCCGGGTGTGTGTCGCCCGCCCCGCCGGTCGCCGTGTTCGAGGGCGAGATCGTGGCTGCCGTCCGCGACACGGCGCGCTTCCAGGTCGGACGCGTGCTGGCCGGTTCACTGGAGGGCTACGAGGTCGACGGCCTGGTGGACGTCCGCTACGGCGAAGAGACGCGCTTCCTCTCGATCGGTGCGCCGTATGTCGTGGGTGCCGGTGCCGCCGCCGAGGACGGTGCACTGGTGTCCACGGTGCGCGAGCCGGCACCGCTGTTCGGTGGCGACGCCGTGGTCGGTGCCAACGACTCCGACG
Organism: Ilumatobacteraceae bacterium; assembly: GCA_049318165.1. Taxonomy (GTDB): domain Bacteria; phylum Actinomycetota; class Acidimicrobiia; order Acidimicrobiales; family Ilumatobacteraceae; genus UBA668. Next base: position 513 of record JBMOGW010000404.1, on the reverse strand, counting down.
TCGACTGCCCGCTGATCGCCGAGCCGGTGCGCACGCTGCTGCCCGACGGCTCGTCGGTGGACACCAGCGTGCTGTCACCGCTGCGCGGCAACGGCCCGTCGATCCTCGGCGCGATCCTGCGGCCACTGGGTGCGGCGTTCGCGGTGCTGTTGGCACTCGTGCTGATCAAGCATCTCGTGTTCGCGGTGGGTCGTTCGCTCCGCGACCTCGGTGAACCGGCGCCGGTCGATCGCGGTCGCCGACACGACGTCCGCTGACGAGACGCCGACCGTACGCAGCGGGGCGTGGTCAGGCGATGAAGGCTGCTTCGGCGCGGGCGCGCAAGTCGCCGACGGCGTGGCCGAGGCCTTCCGGATCGCGGTACAGCGCACTGCCGGCGACCAGGATGTTGGCGCCGGCTGCGGCTGCGGCACCGATGGTGTCGGGCCCGATGCCACCGTCCACTTCGATGTCCACCCGGTCGGTGAGGCCGGCCTCGGCGATCAGCGTGCGCAGTTCGCGGATCTTCGGCTC
>JBMOGW010000403.1:0-1856 GCA_049318165.1 Ilumatobacteraceae bacterium | reverse complement strand
GCTCGCGGATGATCTGGTAGATCGGCCAGTGGAACAGGTACAGGCCGTAGCTGCGCGTGCCCACCCAGTGCAGCGGGCGGACACCCAGCAGACGACCGATCCAGCTGCGCCGGTGCGTGGCAGCGGCGATGGTCGCCACGGTGCACAGCCCGACGAGGAACAGTCCGCCGCGGTACAGCCACGGGTCGTAGCTGGAGTCCGCGGTGTCGAACAGGAACCGGCGGTTCATCATCAGCGCCAGCCCGACGAGTGCGAGCAACGCGATCGCATCGACGCGGCGGCCGCGCCCCTTCAACGGACCGCGCATGATGGCGACCGGACGCCACACCAGCGCGAACGCCGCCCCGAGCAGCAGACCGCCGGCACGGCTGAACGTGTTGAGGTAGAGCGCCTCGTTGACGTTGATGCAACGACCGAGCAACTGCAGGTAGCCGTTGCTGTCGCCGGGGCCGCACGCCGGCGCACCCGAGGCATCGGCGCCGAGGTAGATGGTGCCACTCACGTACATCGCCGCGGTGGTGAGCGTGATGAACACGGACGCCGCGAAGAACCAGGGCGCCACGCTCGGCAGGCGCTCCTTGCGGCGGCGCAGCACCAACGCCATCACCAGCGGCCACACCAGGTAGAACTGCTCCTCGACCGCCAGCGACCACAGGTGGCGCAGCGGCGAGAACGCCTCCGCTGCGGTGTAGCTCTGGCCGACGAAGATCTGGAACCAGTTGCTGACGTACAGCAGGCCGGCCACGAAGTCGCCACGGGTGGCGCCCATCGGCCGCGGCTCGAAGAACACCATGTAGATGGCCAGCGCGCCCATCATCGTGTACAGCGCCGGCAGCAGGCGTCGTGCTCGACGCATCCAGAACTGGCGCACGCTGACGCGTCCGGTTCGCTCCTTCTCGGCCACGAGCAGCAGCGTGATGAGGTAGCCGGAGATGACGAAGAACATCTCCACGCCGAGGAACCCGCCCGTCAGCCACTCGTGGTTGGCGTGGTACACCATCACGCCGATCACCGCGAGGGCGCGCAGACCGTCGAGCCCGGGCAGGTACGGGACGCGACTGATCTGGTTGCGCATCACGGGATGGGTGTGATGCTCGGCGACGTCGAGCGTCGGCGGCGGCAGGGTGGTCGCGGTCATGGGCCGCCGTCCAGTCTGGTCGACCGTGTGGCGACTTTGCCGTCATCCCGGCCACCTGCCCAGGTCGGGGCAGGTGGCCGGAACGGCGATGTCAGAGCTGCAGTGCCTTGACCTCGAGGAACTCCTCGAGACCGAACTTGCCCGCTTCACGGCCGAGGCCACTCTGCTTGTAGCCACCGAACGGTGCCGACGGGTTGAAGCGACCGCCGTTGACCTCCACCTGGCCGGCGCGGATGCGCCGGGCCACGGCCTTGGCCTTGTCCTCGTCGCCGGCCCACACGCCGCCGGCGAGGCCGTAGATCGAGTCGTTGGCGATCTCGACGGCCTCTTCCTCGGTGTCGTAGGGAATGATCGACAGCACCGGGCCGAAGATCTCTTCCTGGGCGATGGTCATGTCGCGGGTGACGTTGCTGAAGATCGTGGGCTGCACGTAGTAGCCCTGCTCGAGGCCCTCGGGCGCGCCGACGCCGCCGGTGACCAGCGTGGCGCCTTCGTCGATGCCCGTCTGGATGAAGCCGCGCACGCGGTCGCGCTGTGCGGCCGACACGAGCGGGCCGACCATCTTGCCCTCTTCGAACGGGTTGCCCGGCTGGAACGCCATCTGCGCCGCACCGACGGCGATCGCCTCGGCCTCGGCCAGTCGCGAACGCGGCACGAGCATGCGGGTGAGCGCGGTGCAGGTCTGGCCGCTGTTGAGGAAGCACTTGCCCACGCCGTC
>JBMOGW010000402.1:0-1890 GCA_049318165.1 Ilumatobacteraceae bacterium | reverse complement strand
CCGGGTTGTCGTCGTCACCCAGCATCACGCCGGCGTTGTTGTACAGCACGTGCAGCCCGCCGTACGTCTCCACCGCGAAGTCGATGGCGTTCTTCACCGAGTCCTCGCTGGTGACGTCGCACGCGACGAAGCTGGCCTCGCCACCGGCGGCCGAGATGGCGTCGATGGCCTCGTCGCCGTCGACGATGTCGGCGATGACGACCTTTGCTCCCTCGGCGGCGAAGCGCTCTGCGCCCACTCGACCGAGACCCGATGATGCACCTGTGATGAGGGCGACCTTGCCCGCGAGACGACTCATGACGCGTCAAGGTAGTGGACGCGCAAGACTCGGTGGCAATGACCGCACGAACGAGCGCTCGGTGGCGGGTGGTGACGTGGAATCTTCACGGCGCCGCGCACCCGAACCTCGAACTCGTCGCGGAGGTGTTGGAGGGCTACGCGCCCGACGTCGTGTGCGCGCAGGAGGTGCGCCGCCACCAGGCGAAGCGGCTCGCGCACCGGCTCGGCTGGCAGCATCGCTGGGCGCACAAGCACGACCCGTACTCCAAGCTGGTGTGGTGGCGCAGCGAGGGCATCGCCGTGCTCACGCCGCACCCCACCACGCACGTCGTGCGCACCGTCATCTCCCGTGGCGCCCGGTCGTGGAGCTACCGGCGACGAGTGCTGTTGGCGGTGACCGTCACTCGGCCCGACGCCGCATTGCGCGTGTACGACACGCACCTCGCCTCGGACGGCGAGCCGGACGAGCGGATCGCACAGGCGCGCCGCGTCGCCGAGGGCGTGCTCCACGATGCCGCACCCGTGGCGATCGTGGCCGGCGACCTGAACGTGGGCTCGGACCAGGAGGTGGAAGTGCTGCGCGAACTGCGCGCCGCCGGGCTGCGCGACGTGGAGGGCGACAGCACCTCCCCGTCGACCGTGCCACAGCAGCGACTCGACCGCGTCCTCGTGCCGACACACGCCACCGTGTTGGATCAGCACACACCCGACGGCGGTGAACAGTGGGCGCGGATCAGCGACCACCTCCCCGTGATGGTCGAATTCGAAGCCTGAGCGGCCGGGCACGCAGAACTTAAGTTCGGCGGGGAGGGCTCGGCCCGCAGAACTTCAGTTCGGTGAGGGCTCGGCCTGCAGCACTTCAGTTCGGCGGGGAGGGCTAGATGCGCTCCCAGTAGCGGCGCAGCTCCCAGTCCGTGACGGTCTGGTTGAAGGCCATCCACTCGGCCTTGGCCATCGTGAGGATGTGGTGGTGCACCTCGTCGCCGAAGCACTCGCGAGCCACCTCGCTGCGCTCCCACAGGTCGATGGCCTCGACGATGCTCCACGGGATGCGCGGGATGTCGTCGGTCTCGTAGCCGTTGCCGACGAACGGCTCGCCGAGTTCCATCTTGTTGCGGATGCCGTGCAGGCCACCGGCGATCGCACCGGCGAACGCGAAGTAACTGTTCGCGTCGCTACCGGGGATGCGGCACTCGACGCGGGTGCCCTTGCCGTGCCCGACCTTGCGGAACCCGAGGGTGCGGTTGTCGATGCCCCAGCCGACACCCGTCGGCGCCCACGAGCCGAGCTGGAACCGCTTGTAGCTGTTGATGGTGGGCGCCCACAGCAGGCTGAACTCGCGGGCCGTGGCGATCTGGCCGGCCAGGTAGTGACGGAACGTCTCGCTCATCCCGTGCGGCCCGTGGTGGTCGTCGAACACCGCGGTCTGCCCGTCGAGGGTCCACAGGCTGGAGTGGATGTGGCACGACGAACCGGTGTCGTTGAAGTCGTACTTGGCCATGAAGCTGACCGAGCGCCCGTGGAAGTGGGCGATCTCCTTCGCCGCCAGTTTGTAGACGCTGTTGCGGTCGGCCATCTCCACCGCGGTGGTGTAGTCGAGGTTGATCTCGT
>JBMOGW010000401.1:0-1904 GCA_049318165.1 Ilumatobacteraceae bacterium | reverse complement strand
GTTCGGCGTTGGCGGCGATCGAGTCGTGGTCGCCATCGACGCGGAAGGCCTCGGCGCCGGGGATGCCCTCGAACAGGCGCACCTGGCGGCGAAGGGGCACCACGCGGTCGCGCATCGTGATGACCACCGAGGTCGGCACGTCGATCTCGTCGATCCATTCGCGGGAGTTGAATCGGCCGATCGCCCGCCCGGCCTGGAGCACCATCCGCCAGTCGTGCAGGGAGGCCTCCTGGATCGCCCACGTCTCCCACGACTCGGTCTTGCGCTGCAGGTAGAACTGCTCGGTCAGCCAGGTGCGGGCCTGCGTGGGCGTCAACCGGGAGAGCGCAGCCATGCCGGAGAGCCCGAGGAAGCCGAGGCGTTCCTCGCGCGACGTCACGAAGTACGGCGCGGTGGCGCACAGCACCAGGCCGCGTACCCGGTCGTGGTGCCGGCGCCAGACCAACTGCGCCACGGGCCCACCCATCGAGTAGCCGATGGGGATGACGTGTTCGAGCCCGAGCACGTCGCAGACGGCCATCGCATCGTCCGCGCAGTCCTCCAGCCGGAACGCTTTCTTGGTGCGGATGCCCCGGCCGTGACCGCGGTGGTCGAGCGCGACCACCCGGTAGTGCTCGGCGAGCGCGTGGTACGAGGTGAACCAGTTCAGATCCGACGTCGCCGTCCAACCGTGCAGCAGCAGCACGGTGGGCGCGCCCGGCGGGCCGTCCATGCGGCGGACGAACGTGGTGCCCCGCCCGGGTAGCTCCATCGCTGCGCCGTGGGGCAGCTTCGGAGGCTTCGCCACTAGGCGGACTCCACCTTCAGCACCTTCACCTTGAGCGTGGCGCCCGTGGGGCCGGCGTACGACACCCACTGGCCCTCGGTCGAGCCGACCAGGGCCGTGCCGAGCGGCGAGTTCATCGTCATCACCGGCAGCTCGGGGGTCTGCTCTTCCGGGTGGCCCAACAGGTAACGCTCGGCGTCCTTGTCGTCGTCGCCCTCGAACACGATGGTGACGATCGAGCCGGGGCCGACCTCGCCGTCGGTGCCGCCCTCGATGATCTCGGCGTTCTCGATCAGGTGCTCGAGCTGGCGAATGCGGCCCTCCATGTGGCCCTGCTCGTCCTTCGCGGCGTGGTAGTCGCCGTTCTCCGACAGGTCGCCGAGCAGGCGGGCGGCTTCGATCTTCTGCGCCACTTCGATGCGACCGCGGGTGGTGAGGTCGTAGTGCTCTTCCTTGAGGCGCTCGTACGCGGAGCGGGAAAGGTGGTGGCTGGCCATAGGACTGGCGAGTCTACCGACGTGTCAGCGGCGGCGTCCTCCCACCGGTTGCCGTGCCGGAGGGGTACAGCGGTACCGTGGCGCCCTTATGGCACATCGCATTGCAGTCATCGGTGGCGACGGCATCGGCCCGGAGGTCACGGCCGAGGCCCTCAAGGTGGTGCGCGCCGCAGGCGTGCAGTTCGACACGGTCGACTTCGACCTGGGCGGCGCGCGGTATCTGCGCGACGGCGAGATCCTCAGCGACGCCACGCTGGCGCAGCTGCGTGACTTCGACGCGATCCTGCTCGGCGCCGTGGGTACGCCCGACGTGCCGCCCGGCGTCATCGAGCGCGGCCTGTTGCTGAAGATGCGATTCGAGCTCGACCTCTACGTCAACCAGCGCCCGTTCATCGGCACCGCTCCCGGCGGCACCACGCCGCACGACTTCGTGGTGATCCGCGAGAACACCGAAGGCCCGTACGTGGGCGAGGGCGGCCTGTTGCGCAAGGGCACGCCGCACGAGGTGGCGACGCAGGGTTCGGTGAACACTCGTATGGGTGCCGAGCGCGCCATCCGCTACGCCTTCGAGCTGGCGATGACCCGCCGCAAGCACGTCACGCTGGTGCACAAGACCAACGTGCTCACGTTCGCCGGCGACC
>JBMOGW010000400.1:0-1917 GCA_049318165.1 Ilumatobacteraceae bacterium | reverse complement strand
AACTGCAACCTCACCACGGTCATCCCGAACCTGCAGCTGAAGCTGGGCATGCAGTGCCTGCCCGACGGCCGGCTCGAGCGGCTGACCAGTGTCAGCAAGCACGTCGCCGAGGTGCTCAATCGCCCGGTGAACCCGCAGGCGCCGTACGTCGGCGTGTCGGCCTTCGCGCACAAGGCTGGCCTGCACGTCAGCGGCATCAAGCGCGCCAAGGACGCCTACGAGCACATCGACCCCGAGCTCGTCGGCAACGGCACGCGGTTCGTGGTCAGCGAGATGGCCGGCCGCGCCACGATGGAGATCAAGGCGCAGGAGCTCGGCCTGGCGATGGACGGGCCGGCCGTCAACCAGGTGATCGACGACCTGAAGCGCCTCGAGCACGAGGGCTATCACTTCGAGGCCGCCGACGCGTCGCTCGAACTGCTGATGCGCCGCGCCGCCGGTTGGGAGCAGTCGTTCTTCCGCGTCGAGAGCATGCGCGTCATCACCGACGAGCTGCCGAACGGCGATTTCACCACCGAGGCCACCGTGAAGGTGTGGGTGGGGGAGGGTGAGGCCGCCGTGCGCCACGTGCACACCGCCGAGGGCAACGGCCCGGTGAACGCCATCGACACGGCGCTGCGCACCGCGCTGAGTGCCGCGTTCCCGACGCTCGACCGCGTGCACCTGACGGACTACAAGGTCCGCATCCTCGACGGCGCCACGGCGACGGGCGCGGTCACCCGCGTGCTGATCGACTTCGCGAACGGCGAGCGCAACTGGACCACCATCGGGGTCAGCGGCAACATCATCGAAGCGTCGTGGCGCGCGCTCGAGGAGGGCCTGGTGTACGGCTTGCTGCACCAGCCCGCCTGAGTGACAGACTGACCTCGCTATGTCAGCCCCCAGGTTCGTGCCCAGCCCCTCGATCGACACCACCCGGTGGTATTCGTCGCCGCGTTCCACCCCCGACGCATGGATGCCCGACCGCCCTGCGGAGCTGCGCGGCTTCCAGCCGGCCGGCGAGCAGCTCGGCTACCAGGGACCCGACCAGGGCTTCGGGATCAAGATCGCCAACGGGTTCGCCGATCGCCTGCACCTGCAGCCGGGCGAGCACGCTGCCGACGCCATCCGCGGCTGCCTGGGCGTCGGCCTGCGCCGGGCCTCGATGTTCAGCCGTGCCCCTGTCGTGCACGACTTCACCATCGCCTTCACGATCTGGGGTTTCCTCGACGCGAACCCGCCGGCCGAGCTCGTCGCGGCGCGCACGTCGCGCTTCGACGGCGTCAGCCACGGTCACCACTACACCGAGGTGCGCGACATCGTCGACATGGTGCCGGCCGAGACGCTGCGCAAGACGCCGCAGCAGGTCTCGTCCGAGTATCCGGCGCGCTGGCGCGAACTCGTCGGCCTCTAGTCATGCGGCAGCCCATCACGCTGACGGACGAGCAGCATGAGTTCCGTCGCGTCGTGCGCCAGTTCTGCGAGGCGGAGATCGCGCCGCGTGCGGCCGAGCTGGATCGAACCGGTGAGTTCTCGTGGGAGAACTTCGAGGCCCTGAAGTCGATGGAGCTGACGTCGCTGAGCTACCCCGAGGAGTACGGCGGCGCCGGCGCCTCGTTGGTGGACCAGGCGATCGTCGCCGAGGAGCTGTCGCGCGTGTGCGTCAGCACGAGCCTGTCGTTCCTCATCTCCAAGCTCGGCATGCTGCCGGTGATCAACTTCGGCAGCCACGAACTGAAGTCGACGTACCTCCCGCGCGTGTGCAGCGGCGAGAGCCAGTGCAGCTACGGCCTCAGCGAGCCCGACGCCGGCAGCGACGTGGCATCGATGACCACCAAGGCCGTGCGCGACGGTGACGACTGGATCATCACCGGCACCAAGTGCTGGATCACCAACGCCGGCATCAGCGACCTGTACACGGTGTTCGCCCGTACCTCG
>JBMOGW010000399.1:0-1935 GCA_049318165.1 Ilumatobacteraceae bacterium | reverse complement strand
TCGGCCAGCGCCTTCAGCCCGGCAGCCATCGTGTAGCGGGTGGTGTCGTTGCCGGCGCTCACCATGAGCACGAAGAAGTTCTTGAACTGCAGGTCGGTGATGCACTCACCGTCGACGGTCGGCTCGAGCAGCTTGCCGATCACGTCGTGCGCCGGGCAACCGCGACGCAGCTCGGCCTGCTGCTCTGCGTACTGGTACAGCTCGAGCGCAGCGGGCGAACGGAACGGGATGGCTCTGAACTCGTCCGAGGCGATCAGGTCGATCGGGTACTGCGTCATCTCCGGGTCGAAGTTGCCCAGCAGCGCGTCGCCGCGCTCGACCAGCCAGTCGCCGTCCTCGTCGGGCACGCCGAGCAGGCGACCGAGCATCCGCATCGGCAGTTGCTTGGCGATGCGGTCGACGTAGTCGAAGCGCTCGCCGCGGTCGCGCGCCTCCAGCACGACGCTGCGTGCCAGGTCGCGGATGGAGTCCTCGTACGAGTACACCTCGCGGCGGCTGAAGGGCTTGCTCACCAGGCGGCGGTAGCGGGTGTGCTCGGGCGGGTCGTACTCGAGCATGTTGCGGCGCAGATGGAAGTCCTCGCCCTCGATCTCTTCCAGGGTGATGCCCTGCGCGCTGGAGAACAGTTCGACGTGCTGGCTGACGTACAGCAGGTCCTCGTAACGGGTGACGGCCCAGAAGCCCTTGCCGCCGTCGTGCTCGTCGCACCACGACACCGGGTCCTCGTCGCGCAGACGACGGAAGGTGGCGTGCGGGAAGCCGTCGAGGTACGAGTCGGGGTCGACGATGTCGAGGTCGTCGCGACCGAGGTCCATGTCGAGGTCGGGTCCGGACGACATCGTTACCCCTCCACGCCCGTGGCGAGGGTGGTGCCGCCGGCGAACGTCGTGCCCACCTGGCGGAAGTAGCCGCCGATGACCTCGCGGACCTCGAGACGGGCGATCTCCTCCACCGGGCTCTCGAACAACTCGATCTCGGCGGTGCCGCGCCACGCCGGGCCGAGCTCGACGTCGCGGCCGCTCATCGTCACCAACTCGCTGTAGCTGTCGGTGCCGTCGCCCTCGATGCGCGGCATGTAGCGCGAATGCACCATCGGGTGGCCGTTGACGAAGCCGTTGGTGGCGCTCTCCTCGGTGAGCGTGACTCGGGCATCGACGATCCGCCGGTCGTGGTAGCCGACGGTGCCGGCGAAGCGGCCGCCGGGCGCGATCCGTGGGCCGGCCTTGCCGACCGTCACGGGGCGGGTCTGCCAGATGCTGCCCAGCTTCTTCGGGTAGCCCTGGAAATGGCCGCGCACCAGCGCGAAGTCCTTGTCGACCCAGATGTACACGCAGCGGCTGTAGATCGTGCCCTGGTACATGCAGCGGACGACGACGAACGCCTCCTTGTACTGCGAACGCACCGGGTCCATCAGCTCGGCGTAGTCATCACCGCAGCTCTGCCAGTCGGCGAAAATCATCGCCACGGCGCCCGGGTCCTGGTCGTCGGGCACCAGCGTGAGCGGCTCGGGCAGCAGTTCGGCCACCCTCGCCGGATCGGTGCGGTACTCGACCGTGATGAGGTCGCCGCTGTAGTGCCACGGCATCTGCGGCAACATGGATGCGCCGCCGAGGGCCGTGCGCGGGAAGATGAACCCGTTCATCGCAGTCATGGGCCGACACTATAGTTTGGACCCAAACGACCTCAGGACGGGGAAGGGAACACCGTGTCCGACATCAGAAGGATCCTCCTCGAGGGCTACCCCACCGTGGTGCAGCGCGACGGCGACGACCTGGTGGCACGCGACGGCCGCCGGGTGGCGATCGACGACGCCGTCCACCTGCCGCCGGCCGAGCCGACGAAGATCATCTGCTGCCATCTCAACCACGTCAGCCGAGTGCAGGAGTTCGGCGTGTCGTTGCCGCCGGCGCCGACGTACTTCCACAAGCCGGTCAG
>JBMOGW010000398.1:0-1939 GCA_049318165.1 Ilumatobacteraceae bacterium | reverse complement strand
CGGTAGTCGCCGTGCGCGATGGACACGCCGTGCTGCTGCGGCAGGCGAGCCTTCAGCCGCGCCGCCACCTCGTCGATGGCCGGCAGCTCACGGGTCTTCGACTGCTCCCACTGCGTGCTCCAGCGCTTCACCTGACGCTCGACGTAACCCTCTCGCTTGGCCAGGTCGCCCAGGCCGACGGCGTCGACGTCGACGGCGTGCAGGTCGGCGAGCACGTCGATCAGGTGGTGCGCCGCCTGCATCTTCAGCTCGGGCGTCAACAGCGAGGCGCGCTCGGGGCTGTCCAGCACCACGCCCTCCACGAAGCCCATCACGTAGAACGGGGCGCCGTTGACGGCCTCGTCGGTGCACAGGCCGAGCGCCGGCGGCACGGGCACCGATGTGGTGCCGACGGCGGCGATGATGCGGTGCTCACGGGCCATGTCGTGCGCGGTGGCCAGCACGTGGCCGAGCGGCGGGCGGCGCAGCACGAAGCGCGTGCCGTCGCTGCCGGTCACGCGGTAGGTGAGGTTCGAGCGACCGCCGGCGATCAGCTCGAACTCGAACGGCCCGACGGCCGCGGGGATGTGGTCCTGCAACCAGGAGGTGACGCGATCGATCTCGATGCCCTGCACGGGCGCCACCGTAGTGGCACGGCGGCGGGCGGCTCCGAGTCGGGTCGGGGGTTGCGGCGGCGACGAGATCAGCCGGGACGGCCGATGCCGACGACCTTGCCCCAGCGCACAGGCGCGAGGGTGACGGTCTTGCCGGTGTTCGGCGCGTGGATCAACATGCCGCCGCCGACGTAGATGGACACGTGGCCGATCGGCGAGTAGTAGAAGATCAGGTCGCCCGGCTGGATCTGGTCGCGCGGCACGTGGGGCACGACGCCGTATTGCGCAGCGCTCTGGTGCGGCAGGTACACGCCCGCACGACCCCATGCCCACTTGGTGAGACCGGAGCAGTCGAACTTCACGCCGGGGGTCTCGCCCGCGAAGCCGTAGGGCGTGCCGATGGCGCTGTACGCCGCGGCGACGGCGACGCCGGCGCGACCCGACACGGGCGGGACGACGGGCGGCGGCGTCGGGGTGGGCGTGGTGCCCGAGCCCGAACCGGACCCGCTGTCGGTGCCGCCGTTGTCGTTGCCACCACCGCGGCCGGGGGCCGTGGTGGACGGGGCGCCGTCGTTGCCGTTCGTGTTGCCGTTGCCGTTGCCGTTCGATGCGAACGCGACGGCCCGAGCAGCTGCGGCGCGGCGCTCGGCCTCGGCCTCCACCTGGGCGGCGCCGTAGCGGGCCTCGGCGTCGGCGAGCTTCTGCTTGTAGGCACCCTCGAGCTGCGCGTACTGCGCCTGCTTCGCCTCGAGCGTGGCGATCAACGCGGCGGCCTGCTGCTGCTTGTCCTGCAGGTTGCGCTGCTCACGAGCAAGGTCGTCGACGAGCGACTGCAGGTCGTCCATGTTCGCAGCGCCGGTGTCGAGCACCACGCTGCCCAGCGCGTCCTTCTGCTCAGCGGCGCTGTAGGTGGCAGCGTCGGAGAACAGCGGGCTGAGCGCCGAGTTGCCGCCGGTGGTGAACTTCTCGACGGCCAGGTCGCTGAGCACCTGCTGCACCGAACCGAGCTTGGCGGTGAGCTGGTCCACCTTCGCCTGCGAGGTGGCGATCTCCTCGTCGAGCTTCGTCTTCTGGTCCTGCGCGGCGCCGTAGTCCTCGTCCAGCTGGCCCATCTGGTTCGACAGGTTGTCCAGCTCGTCCTGCGCCTGCGACAACGCCTGCTGGGCGTCGCTGACGCTGTCGGCTCGCACGCTGGCGTCGAGTGCCTGGGGAGCGATCAGCAGACCTGCGGCCACCAGGGTGGCGAGTGCGATCGATCGGGGCCGGCGGGACATGACTCAGAGAGGTTACAACTGTGACGAACGGGTTGCGAAACGCCCCGCGTCGCCCCAGGTCACCGGTACGGA
>JBMOGW010000397.1:0-1947 GCA_049318165.1 Ilumatobacteraceae bacterium | reverse complement strand
TTGCGGCCGACGTTGAACGCCTGCTCGCCCACCTGCATCACGCAGCCCATCACCACGTCGTCGACGAACTCGGGGTTCAGCCGGTTGCGCTGCTGCAGCGCTTTCAGCGTCTCCGCGGCGAGATCCACCGGGTGCCAGTCCTTCAGCTTGCCGTTGCGACGGCCGAGCGGCGTGCGGACAGCGTCCACGATCACTGCAGTGGTCATTCGGGTGCTCCTTCCCAACGAATCGCGAAAGTCTGCCCGCATGGGCCGAACGCCCCGAAATCGGAGCGATCCGGGGCCGCTGACCACGCTCTTCGCGTGCCCTGCGGAGCGTCGACCCGACCGGGGTTCAGCGTGCGATCAGCTTGCCCAGTACGCGTTGCAGCGCGGCGATGTCGGTGTCGGTGAGGTACTGCGCGAAGTGGTGCTGCACCATCCGCCGATAGGTGATGTTCGCGTCACGCCACACCATGCGACCGGCCGCGGTGAGCGTCACCGTCACGGCCCGGCGGTCGTCGCTCGGCTTCGGGGTGCGCTTGCGCCGCACGTAGCCCTCTTCCTCCAACCGGTCGAGCCGGCGCGACAGACTGGACGGCAGTTCGTCGAGCTGCTCGCTCAACTCGTGGATGCGCATCGTGCCACCCGCGTCGCGGATGGCGGCGAGGCACTCGAACCAGGCGAGCGACAGGAAGTGCTCCTCCTGCAGCTGGGCGTCCACCCGGCGTTGCAGCTCGGTGGACGAGGTGCACAGCCGACGCCACAGCTGGATGCGCTCGGCGTCGAGGCGGGGCATCTCAGGCGGTGGCCTTCAGCGCCGCACCGAATGCGGCGAGCGCGAGGTCGATCTCGCGCTCGTTCACCACCAGCGGCGGCATCCAGCGCAGCACCTTGCCGTACGTACCGGCGTTCATGAGGATCAGGTGACCCTCGTCCAGGCAGTGCTTCGTCACTGCCGACACGCGGGCCGCGTCGCTGAACTCGGTGCCCACCATCAGGCCGAGGCCGCGCACCTGGGTGATCACCGAGTGCTCCTGCTGCAGTTCGCGGATGCCGGCCTGCAGCTGCTCGCCGCGGGCCACCACGTTCTCGAGGAACGCCGGGTCCTCCATGATCTCGATGGTCGCCAGCGCCGCAGCGCAACCCATGGCGTTGCCGCCGTAGGTGCCGCCGTGACTGCCGGTCGGCCACTTGTCGTCCAGCTCGCGCCGCGTGCCGAGCGCTGCGAACGGGAAGCCGCTGGCGATGCCCTTCGCCATGCAGATGATGTCGGGCTCGATGTCGTAGTGCTCGACCGCGAACATCTTCCCGGTGCGGCCGAAACCGCTCTGCACCTCGTCGGCGATGAACAGGATGCCGTGCTGGCGGCAGCGCTCGACGATGCCGTGGATGAACGCCGGGGGTGCCGCGATGTAGCCGCCCTCGCCGAGCACCGGCTCGAGGATCGCGCACGCGGTCTCCTCCGGCGCCGTCATCGACTTCAACAGATGGTCGAAGCCCCACAGCGCATCGGCCACCGCGGCGTCCTGGTCCTCCGCCAGCGGGTCGGGGTACGGCGCGACGAACACGCCGGACGGCAGCGGCGCGTGGCCGGCGCGGTAGCCGGTCTTCGACGTCGTCATCGCCATCGCCATGTGCGTGCGGCCGTGGAAGCTGCCGCTGAACACGATGGTGTGCGGGCGCTTCGTCGCCTGCTTCGCCAGCTTCACCGCGCCCTCGGTGATCTCTGCGCCGGAGTTGGCGAAGAAGAACGTGTCGATCGCGCCGGGTGTCAGGTCGGCGAGCTTCGCGGCGAGCGGCTCGAGCAGGTCGTGCTTGAACACGTTGACCTGCGCGTGGATGAAGCGGTTCGCCTGGTTGGCGATCGCCTCGGCCACCTTCGGGTGCGCGTGGCCGGTGGAGTTCACGGCAATGCCGGCGGCGAAGTCGAGGTACTCCTCGCCCGACGTGGTGGTGACCCAGCACC
>JBMOGW010000396.1:0-1948 GCA_049318165.1 Ilumatobacteraceae bacterium | reverse complement strand
AGGAGTTCGGCGTGTCGTTGCCGCCGGCGCCGACGTACTTCCACAAGCCGGTCAGCGCGCTCAACTCGCACCGCGCCGCCGTCGTGCGGCCATCGAACTGCAAGTGGCTGAACTACGAAGGCGAGGTGGCCATCGTCATCGGCCGTACGTGCCGCAACGTCAGCCACGCCGAGGCCGGCTACTTCATCGCCGGCTACACGGTCGCCAACGACTACGGCCTGCACGATTTCCGCGACACCGACAGCGGCTCGATGCTGCGTGTGAAGGGCGCCGACACGCTGTGCCCCATCGGACCCGGCCTGATCACCGACTGGGACTTCCGCGGCAAGCGCATCACCACCTCGGTGAATGGCGTCGTGCGCCAGGACGGCAGCACCGACGAGATGGCGTGGGACATGCACTACCTCGTCGCCGACATCGCCCGCCTGATCACGCTCGTGCCCGGCGACATCATTCTCTCCGGCACCCCGGCGATGAGCCGTCCGGTGCAGCCGGGCGACGTGGTGACGGTGGAAGTGGAGGGTCTCGGTGCGCTCACCAACCACATCGTCGAGGGACCCACGCCGGTGAGCGACGAGGTCGGCGCGCAGCCGACCGAGACGGAGGAGGTGCTGAGCACCGCACTCGGCGGCGATTGGCCGCTGCGCGGTCAGCGCCGCCCGAACAACACCGACCGCAGCGAGCTGCCGTTCCCGCGGGTTCGGCCGAAGCTGCCGGAGGGTTTCGCGTGAGCACCGCGGAGGCCTGGCCCGTCACCGAGGGCAACCGCACCGACGTGGGCGGCGTGCCGGTGAGCACCGACCACTACATCGGTGGCCGCCGCGTTGCGTCGACTGTGACGTTCGAGGACCGGTCCCCGCTCGACTGGTCCGTGAAGCTGGCCGACGTGTCTCGCGGCGATGCCGCGATCGCCGATCTCGCCGTCAGCGCAGCCGTCGATGCGTTCCCCGAGTGGGCGGCGATGGGCGTGAAGGGCCGCGGCGACGTGATGCGCCGCGTCGCCGACCTGATCGACCGCCACGTGCCGTCGCTGGCCACCGTCGAATGCCTCGACATGGCGATGCTCGAAGAGAGCCTGCGCCTGCGCGTGCTGTCGCGTGGGGCCCGCAACTTCCGCGCCTACGCCGACCTCGCCGAGCAGTACGACGAGCGCGTCTGGTCGTCCAACGGCACGGCCAACCGCGTCATGCGCATGCCCGCCGGGCCGACCGTGGTGATCACGCCGTGGAACGCACCGTTCATGCTCAGCACGTGGAAGTGCGCACCGGCGCTGGCCGCCGGCAACACGGTGATCCTCAAGCCGGCCGAGTGGAGCCCGCTGTCGTGCAGTCTGCTGGCCGACCTGTGCCACGAGGCCGGCATGCCCCCAGGCGTGTTCAACGTCGTGCAGGGCATCGGCGAGGAGGTCGGCGCGGCACTGGTGAGCGACCCGCGCCTGAAGCGGATCAGTTTCACCGGCTCGCCGGAAACCGCGCGACACATCGGCCGCGCCGCCGCGGAGAACATCGTGCCGTTCACCGCCGAGCTGGGCGGCAAGGGCCCGTTCGTGGTGTTCGCCGACAGCGACCTCGACGCCGCCGCCAGGAAGGCAGCAGGGCAGTACGACGACTCGGGTCAGGTGTGCCTGGCGGGCACTCGCCTCATCGTCGAGGCATCGGTGCGTGACGAGTTCCTCGAACGCTTCCACCACCACGCCGACGCACACGTGCTCGGCGACTCCCGCGACCCGGCCACCACCATCAGCCCGATGATCCACCCCGACCATGCCGCCCGTGTCGCCGGCTTCGTCGACCGGGCGCGCTCGGCCGGCGACACGGTCCTGCGCGGCGGCTCCACGTCGGCACTCGGCGGCGACGACGGTCTCTGGTACGAGCCGACCCTGATCGAGCCGCACAGCAACGACAGCGAGGTCGTGCAGCACGAGGTGTTCGGGCCGGTGCTCACGTTC
>JBMOGW010000395.1:0-1950 GCA_049318165.1 Ilumatobacteraceae bacterium | reverse complement strand
GAACGGTGAGTCGCCGTGCGTGTCGCTCCGCAACGACGAGGCGCAGAGCATCTGCATCGGGCTGCCGGGCGAGGGCACGGGGGCCACCGGCGCCACGTTCACCGGTCGAGGGGTACGACTCAGCGTCACGATGGCCAGCAGCGAGACAGCGCTCAGGGCCGAATGGTCGAGCAAGCGGCTGAGCGGTGGTCCCTGTTGCGCCGCGTCAGTGCCGGCTGCCGAGATCAGTCCCAATGTGTGGATGAGCCAACTCGCGACATCGGACGAGGACGAGCACTGGGGGGTGCAGCTGCGCGCGCAGGACGGTGGCCTGTTCCAGGAGTTCTCGCTGCTGCCGCTCGGCTGAGCGTCAGCGGGCTGCGACGAGGGCGATCTCCATCTTCCACGCGGGGTTGGCCAGCGCGGGGACGGTGACGAGGGTGCTGGCGACGCGGCGGCCGCCGAGGGCGCGGTCGCGGGCCTGCATGATCCACGGCAACGACGCAATGTGGTCCACCACGACGTAGGTGGTGACGCTCACCACGTCCTGCGCTCCCATGTCGGCCTCGGCCAGCATCGCCAGCAGGTTGGCCCACACCTGCTCGGCCTGGTCCTGGATGCCTTCCGGTACCGAGCGGTCGGGTGCGATCGGCACCACGCCGCTGGTGTGCAGCCACGCGCCGGCGCGTTCGGTGAGGATCGCGTGGGCGTAGTTGGCGGCCGGTGGGGCGACAGTGGCAGGGGCGATCTCGGTGTGCACCAGACGATTCTGACAGTGCGCGAGCCGGCGATGTCACACGACATCCACCGAAAGGGTGGATGTGATGTGACGTCGGTGGAGTCAGCCGGCGGTCGGGTCGAAGTAGGGGCGGTCACCGGCGACGGTGACGCGCTCCATGATCCGCACGGCCGGGAAGTAGTCGCTGGCCGCGTAGTGCTGTGCAGCCCGGTTGTCCCAGAAGGCGATCGAGTTCGGCCGCCACACGAAACGGCACTGGTACTCGGGGCGCGCCGCCTGCGCGTACAGGTGGTGCAGCAGCCAGTCGCTCTCGTCCTTCGACAGGCCCTCGATGTGCGACGTGAAGCCGGTGTTCACGTAGATGCTGCGCCGACCGGTCTCCGGATGCGTGCGCACCACCGGGTGGCGCTGCGGCGGGTACTTGTCGTGCAGTTCCTCGACCGTCTTGCCGAGCCGCTTGGCGAACACTCGGGCGATGTCGTGCACCGCGGTGAGGTTGCAGATCCACTCCTGCAGCTTCGGCGACAGGCCGTCGTACGCGGCCTCCATGTTGGCGAACAGGGTGTCCCCACCGGTCTCGGGCAGCTCGATGGCCCGCAGGATCGACCCGAGCGACGGGCGCTCACGCCACGTCACGTCGCTGTGCCAGTTGTTCTCGGTGCCGCGGGAGTTCGGCCCGTGCGCGATGCGCAGCACCTCCATGCGCTCCTGCGTCTTCGGTGTGGCCGGGTGGATCTCCAGGTCGCCGAAGCGGCGGGCGAAGGCGATGTGCTGCTCAGCGGTGATGTCCTGGTCGCGGAAGAAGATCACCTTGTGGTCCAGCAACGCCTGACGGACGGCGGCGATGGCGTCGTCGGTCTGCTCGTCGCGCAGGTCGACACCCTCGATCTCGGCGCCGATCATCGGCGACAGCTTGCGTGCCACGACGGTGGGTGTGTGCGTCAGTGTCATCGATCCCCCTTCGATCGCCCGCCAGCCTACTTCGACGCCGTCTGGCGCTCGGGCGGAGACTCGCGGGCCCTCCCTCGCGTAGGCTGGGCACATGACTGTGACGGAGAACGGCACCCGCATGATCGACGGCGTCGAGCTGACCCCCAAGGACGTCAGCCTCGAGCTCCCGAAGCCCTTCGCTTCGGTCGAGGACGAGCGCCTCGAGCGCAAGCAGAAGCTGGCCGGCGCGCTGCGCATCTTCGGCCGCGTCGGCTTCGGCGAGGGCGTCGCCGGGCACATCA
>JBMOGW010000394.1:0-1969 GCA_049318165.1 Ilumatobacteraceae bacterium | reverse complement strand
CATGTGCACCGGGATGCGGATGGTGCGGGCCTGATCGGCGATCGAGCGGGTGATGGCCTGACGGATCCACCACGTCGCATACGTCGAGAACTTGAAGCCCTTGGTGTGGTCGAACTTCTCGACCGCACGCATCAGGCCGAGGTTGCCCTCCTGGATCAGATCGAGGAACTGCATGCCGCGGCCGCTGTAGCGCTTGGCGATGCTCACCACCAGACGCAGGTTGGCCTGGATCAGCTCGCTCTTGGCCCGCTCGCCCTGCTTCATCAGCCGGGCGTAACGGCGGCACTCCGACGGGTCGGTCTCGGTCTTCAGCTTCTCCTCGGCGATGCGGCCGTCCTCGATCGCCTGGGCGAGGCTGCGCTCGTCCTCAGTCGTCAGCAGGTCGACCCGCCCGATCTCCTTCAGGTACATGCGCACGGTGTCGTTGGTGCCGCCGTTGTCGACGCGCTCGTGGTGCGCCTTCGAGACCCGCTTGCGGCGGCGGCGAGCCAGCACACCCTCGGGGTCGTCCATGCCGCTGCCGAGCAACGGCTGGTCGATCTTCGGGATGCCCTGCGCCGGCGTGATGTCGATGTCCTCGACGGTGTCGTCGATGGTGATGCCCAAGCCGCCCAGGCGCTCGTTCACGTCGGCGAGCACGTCGCCGGTGAGCTCGACCTTGCGCAGCACGTGCGCGACCTCGTCCGCATGCACGACACCGGTGGCCGAGCCGTGCTCGACCAACGACTGCCACTCCCGCTCGTCGACCTCTTCGTAAGGGGTCGGCTCGGCGGCCGCGTCCGCTGTCCCGTTACTCACCATGCTCCTGAATCGTGGGCTCCTGAATCGTGGGGTCCTTGGTGTCCTGAACGCTGACGTGCAGTCCGTCGGGTTGCGGCCCGCCGGCATCCTCGTTGAGGCCCTGGATCCACCCTAGCAATGCCTCTGCAGCACCATCGGCCGAATCGGGATCCTCGATGAGTTCCAATGCCAGACGGGCGTCGCGCATCGCCCGCAAGGTGTCGGGCTCGGTGCTCGTCACGAAGCGCTGCAGCAGACGACGCGTCGTCGCGGCGATGAGGTTGCGCGCCTCGATCACCGGTTCCGCTTCGAGGTCGGCGACCGCCGCGCGCTCGAGGAACTCACGCGCTTCGGGGTCGGCCAGCTCGAGCGCGGGCTCGATGGCGCCGTCTGCCTCGGCCACCGCGAGGAAGGCGCGACGGGCGACGTCCTGGGCGAACAGGTCCTCGACCAACCAGGGTGCGATGTCGTCCCATCGCTGCAACAGCATCGACACCGCGACGAACTCGGCGTTCTCCGCAGCACCCACCTGCCGTTGCGGCGCGACGCGGATGGACTGCGTCGCCTTGCGCTTCTCGGCCACCGCGACCAGGTCGGCCACCGGCAGTCCCACATGGGTGGCCACCTGCCCGGCGTACAGCTTGCGCACGTTCTCGTTGGGGTGCTCGTTGACGATCACCATCGCGTCCTGCGCCATTCGCGCACGGTCCTCGGGGGAACGGAGATGGCGGCTGTTGAGCACCTGATTCAGGCGGAAGCCGAGGAACGGCAACGCCCGATCCACGGACTCCTTGAGCGCGTCGGGATCGGTGACCGACAGCTCGCCCGGGTCCTTGCCGGCGGGGAACTGCGCCACCTTGACGCTCACCTGGTAGCGCTCCTCCCATTCGTAGAAGCGCTGCGCCGCACCCTGGCCGGCGGCGTCGGCGTCGAACGCCAACACCACTTGGCTGGCGTAACGCTTGAGCAAGCGAACGTGGTCCTCGGTGAGCGCGGTGCCACAGGTGGCGACCGCACGGCGAACGCCGGAGCGGTGGAAGCCGATGACGTCGGTGTAGCCCTCGCACACGATCACCTGATCCGCAGTGACGATGTCGCCCTTCGCCCAGTTGAGACCGTAGAGCGTCTTGGACTTGGCGTAGATGGTGGTCTCGGACGAGTTCTTGTACTTCGCCGGGTCGGTGCTGCC
>JBMOGW010000393.1:0-1979 GCA_049318165.1 Ilumatobacteraceae bacterium | reverse complement strand
GCGTTCGCCTTGTTGATCAACGACTTCTTTGCCATTGCGGTGCCGTCTCCTACTTCTTCTTCTTCGCCGGGGCCTTGGCGCCCTTACCGCCGCGGACCGGGCCGCGACGCTTCTTCTTCTGGGCGGCCTCGCCGTCGGCACCCTTCTTGAAGGGGAAACCGAAGGCATCGAGCAGCGCCTTGCCCTGCTCGTTGGTGATGGCCGTGGTGACGATGGTGATGTCCATGCCACGGGGCGAGTCGATCTTGTCGTACTCGATCTCGGGGAACACCGTCTGGTCGTTCAGACCGAAGGTGTAGTTGCCGCGGCCGTCCCAGCTGTTCGCCGGCAGGCCGCGGAAGTCGCGGATGCGGGGGATCGACACCGCGATCAGGCGGTCGAGGAACTCCCACATGCGGTCGCCGCGCAGGGTGACCTTGCACCCGATGCTCTGACCCTCGCGGAGCTTGAACGACGCGATCGAGGTGCGGGCCTTGGTGACGATCGGCTTCTGACCGCTGATCTTCGTCAGGTCGGCGACGGCGCCCTCGAGCAGCGACGGCTGCTGGGTGGCCTTGCCGACGCCCATGTTGATCACGATCTTCTCGAGCTTCGGCACCTGCATCGGGTTGGCCAGACCGAGCTCCTGCTGGAGCTGGGCGCGGACCTCGTCCTGATACTTCTGCTTCAGGCGCGGCGTCGTGGTGGTGGCCGTGCTCATGCGATCACCTCACCGGTGGACTTGGCGACGCGCACCTTGGTGCCGTCGGCGTTGACCTGGTAACCCACGCGGGTGGGCTTGCCCTTGTGCACGAGCATGACGTTCGACGCATCGATCGGCATGTCGCGATCGATGATGCCGCCCTGCTGGTTGCCGCGGGTCGGCTTCTGGTGCTTCTTGGCGGTGTTGACACCGTTGACGATCACCTTGTTGGTCTTCGGGAAGACCTGCATCACTTCACCCTCGACGCCCTTGTCCTTGCCGGCGATGACGATGACGTTGTCACCCTTCTTGAGCTTCATGGTCACAGCACCTCCGGGGCCAGCGACACGATGCGCATGAACTTCTTGTCACGCAGCTCACGACCCACCGGGCCGAAGATGCGCGTGCCGCGCGGCGTGAGGTCGTCCTTGATGATGACGGCCGCGTTCTCGTCGAAGCGGATGTAGCTGCCGTCCGGACGGCGCTTCTCCTTCTTCGTGCGGACGACGACGCACTTGACGACGTCACCCTTCTTCACGGCGGCGCCGGGGATGGCGTCCTTCACCGTGGCGACGAAGATGTCACCGATCGAGGCGTAACGGCGGCGCGTGCCACCGAGCACCTTGATGCAGAGCACTTCCTTGGCGCCGCTGTTGTCGGCGACGCGGAGACGGGACTCCTGCTGAATCACTTGGCACGCTCCAGGACTTCCACGACGCGCCAGCGCTTGTTCTTGCTCAGCGGGCGGGTCTCCATGACGCGGACCTTGTCGCCCACGTTCACGTCGTTGGTCTCGTCGTGCGCGTACAGCTTCTTGGTGCGCAGCACGAACTTCGCATACTTCGGGTGACGGACGCGCTCGACGACGGCCACGACCGCGGTCTTGTCCATCTTGTTCGACACGACGAGGCCCTCGCGGACCTTGCGCGTGCTGCGCTCCTGAGTGGTTTCGTCGGCCATCACTTGCCTGCCTCTGCGAGCGCGATCTCACGCGCCCGGATGTGGGTGTTGATACGGGCGATCTGGCGCTTCACCTTGCGGATCTCGGCGTTGTTGTCGAGCTGGCCGGTCGCGTTGCGGAAGCGCAGGTTGAGCGCCTCCTGCTTGGTGGCGCGCAGCTCCTCGACGAGGGCTGCGAGATCCATTTCCTTGAGTTCGGTGTTGGAACGTGCCATGTCAGAACGTCTCCTCGCGAGTGATGACGCGGGCCTTGATCGGCAGCTTCTGGATCGCCTTGTTCATGGCGGCCTTGGCCACTTCCTCGTTCGGGAACGAGAGCTCGAACAGGACGCGGCCC
>JBMOGW010000392.1:0-1992 GCA_049318165.1 Ilumatobacteraceae bacterium | reverse complement strand
GAGCCACGTTGATGGCGTTGGCCGAGCCGAGCGACTTGCAGAGCACGTCGTGGACACCGGCCTCTTCCAGGATGATGCGGGCGGCACCACCGGCGATGACACCGGTACCGGGGGCGGCGGGCTTCATCAGCACGCGACCGGCCGAGTTGATGCCGATGATCGGGTGAGTGATCGTGCTGCCGGCGAGCGGGACCTCGAAGAGGTTCTTCCTGGCCTCTTCGGTGCCCTTCTGGATCGCCAGCGGCACTTCCTTGGCCTTGCCGTAACCGAGACCGACACGACCGTTGCCGTCACCGACGACGACCAAGGCGGTGAAGCTGAAGCGACGACCACCCTTGACGACCTTGGCGACGCGGTTGATGGTGATGACGCGCGACTCGCGCAGGCCCATGGGATCGGGCGCGCGCTCTTCGTTGCGGTTGTTGCCGTAATTCGAGGGACCGGCCATCAGAACTCCAAACCTGCTTCACGGGCCGCAGTGGCGACTGCGGCGATACGGCCGTGGTAGGCGTAGCCACCACGATCGAACACGACCTTGTCGATGCCGGCCGCCTTGGCGCGCTCGGCCACGAGCTGGCCCAGCTTGGTGGCGGCGTCGACGTTGCCACCCGAACCCTGGAACGCGGCCTCGTTGGTGCTGGCCGACACGATCGTGCGGCCGGCATCGTCGTCGATGACCTGCAGGGTGAGGTGCTTGATGGACCGGTACACGGCCAGGCGCGGACGCGCCGCGGTGCCGTGGATCTTCTTGCGCACCCGACGGTGGCGGATGATGCGGCCGTTGCGGCGCTGCTGTGCGACGTTGCTCATGAGATGCTCACTTCTTACCGGTCTTGCCGGCCTTGCGGAGGACCTTCTCGCCGAGGTACCGCACACCCTTGCCCTTGTAGGGCTCGGGCTTGCGGACGGCGCGGATGTTGGCGGCCACCTGGCCCACGACTTCCTTGTCGATGCCCTTCACGATGACGCGGGTCTGCGTGGGGACTTCGAAGGTGATGCCCTCGGGCGCCTCCATGATCACCGGGTGGCTGAAGCCGAGGGCGAGACGGAGGGTGGTGGGGTTGACGGCTTCGGCGCGGTAACCGACGCCGATGATCTCGAGCTCCTTCGAGAAGCCGTCGGTCACGCCGACGACCATGTTGGAGACGAGGGTGCGCGAGAGGCCGTGCAGCGAGCGGTTCTGACGCTCGTCGTTCGGGCGCTCGACGATGAGCTGCGCCTCTTCCTGACGGACCGTGATGGCGCCGGGAACGGTGCGCGACAGGGTGCCCTTCGGGCCCTTGACGGTGACGGTGCCACCGTCGATGGCGACGTCGACGCCGCCCGGGACGGTGATGGGTGCCTTACCGATACGAGACATGGAGGATCCTCTTTCTCACCACACGTAGCAGAGGACTTCGCCGCCGACGTTGCGCTTGCGCGCCTCGCGGTCGGTCATCAGCCCCTGGCTGGTGGACAGGACGGCCACGCCGAGGCCGCCGAGGACGCGCGGGACCTCGTCGGACTTGCGGTAGATCCGCAGGCCGGGCGTGGAGATGCGGCGCAGACCGGAGATGGTGCGGCGACGATCGTTCGAGTACTTCATGGCGATGGTCAACACGTCGCCAGGACCCGAGGTGGACGGCGCCACCGAGTAACCCGAGATGTAGCCCTCCTTCTCGAGGATGGCGGCCAGAGCGACCTTCTGCTTGGAAGAGGGCATGCGGACCTCGTCGTGCATCGCCGTGTTGGCGTTGCGGACCCGGGTGAGCATGTCGGCGATGGGATCAGTGAGCATCTGTACTCCTCACCAGCTGGCCTTGGTGACGCCAGGGATTTCGCCGGCGTGGGCCATCTCACGGAGGCACACGCGGCACAGGCCGAACTTACGGAACACGGAGCGAGCACGCCCACAGCGGCGGCAACGCGTGTAACCCCGGACCTTGTACTTCGGGGTCGCGTTCGCCTTGTTGATCAACGACTTCTTTGCCATTGCGGTGCCGTCTCCTACTT
>JBMOGW010000391.1:0-2024 GCA_049318165.1 Ilumatobacteraceae bacterium | reverse complement strand
TGAAGAGCTGGAGCGAGCGGCTGATGCGCATCGACATGCGCGAGCGCGACGGCCAGACCTTCACCGAGTTCATCGACGCGAACATGGAGTTCGTGCAGGCGCTGATGCCGATCGCGCAGGAGCGGGCGAAGTGTCCGGCGCACGACTTGATCAGCACGTGGGTGCATGCCGACGTGGACGGCCAGCCGCTGCCGCCCGCGGCGATCGTCCACGAGGTGGGCCTGTTCATCAGCGGCGGCGCCGAGACCACGCGCACCGCCATCTCGCACGGCCTGCGTGCGTTCGTCGACCATCCCGATCAGTGGGAGGCGATGGCCGAGGACCCGTCGCTCGTGCCGGGTGCGGTGGAGGAGGTGCTGCGCTGGGTGACGCCGCTGAACAACATGTTCCGCCGCGCCGCGGCCGACGACCACATCGGCGACCAGCCGGTGCGTCGCGGCGACCGGATCATCATGCTCTACCCCTCGGCGAACCGTGACGAGCAGGTGTTCGCGGACCCGTTCCGCTTCGACATCCGCCGCAACCCGAACCCGCAGATGGCGTTCGGCTTCGGCACGCACCTGTGCGTCGGCACGAACGTGGCGCGCTCGACGCTGTCGGCGGTGTTCACCCAGCTCTCGCAGCGGCTCACCAACCTGCGCGTCGTCACCGAGCCGGACGTGGAGCCGAACATCTTCGCCCGCGCCGTGCGCAGCTTCCGCCTCGGCTACGACGTCCGCTGACCCGGCGGGTTCGTGGTCCCACGACCATGGGCACCGTGGACAACGCCCATCCGCACGGGAGTACCATCCCGCACTCATGGGGAACATCAACAGCGTCGTCGACATCATCCGCGCCCACGGGGCGGACCGTGCAGAGCACACCGCACTCATCCAGGGTGACCGCCGTCAGACCTGGGCCGAGCTGTACGCCCGAGCCCAGCAGGTGGCCAACCTGCTCGCCGCGCACGGCGTCGGTCCGCAGGACCGGGTGGCCTTTCTCGACAAGAACGGCATCGAACACTTCGAGGTGTTCTACGGCTGCGCGCTGCTGAACGCCGTCGCGGTCGACGTGAACTGGCGGCTCGCGGCACCCGAGGTGGAGTACATCGTCAACGACGCGCAGTCGAAGGTGTTGGTCGCCGGGCCGGACTTCGAGCCGATCCTCGATGCGATCGCCGGCAACTTGCCGACCGTCAACACGATCCTGGTGGTCGGCGGCAGCGGCACGTACGACGACTACGAGGCCGCCGTGTCGGCGCAGCCGGTGAGCGACCCCGGCGTGCAGCAGGGTGACGACGACGTCGCGTTCCAGCTCTACTCGAGCGGCACCACCGGCCGTCCGAAGGGCGTGATGCTGACCAACTCGAACTTCTTCGGCCTGCTGCCGCTGGCGAGGGAGATGTGGGGTCTCGACGAGACGAGCGTCAACCTGGCGGCGATGCCGCTGTTCCACATCGGCGGCGGTGGTTGGGCGACCGCCGGGCAGTACGTCGGTGCATCGACGGTCATCCTGCGCGACCTCGACCCGGCCGCGCTGGTGCGGATGATCCCCGAGCTGGGCATCACCCACGGCTTCGTGGTGCCGGCGGTCCTGCAGTTCATGCTGATGGTGCCGGGCGTCGACGACGCCGACTTCTCCAGCCTGCACACGCTGGTCTACGGCGCCTCGCCGATCAGCGAGGAAGTGCTCGCCAAGAGCGTGCAGACGTTCGGCTGCAACTTCTGGCAGGCGTACGGCCTGACCGAGACCACCGGCGCCGTCGTGAACCTCGCGCCCGAGGACCACGACGTGAACGGCCCGAACCGACACCGTCTGCGCAGTTGCGGCCTGCCCGGCCCCGGCGTCGGCCTGCGCATCGTCAACCCCGACACGGGCGAGGACTGCGCGCAGGGCGAGGTGGGGGAGATCTGGCTGAGCGGCCCGCAGATCATGAAGGGCTACTGGAACATGCCCGAAGAGACGGCGAAGAGCATCGATGCCGCCGGCTGGTTCCGCAGCGGCGACGCGGGCTACGTGGACGCCGACGGCTACGTCTACATCCA
>JBMOGW010000390.1:0-2025 GCA_049318165.1 Ilumatobacteraceae bacterium | reverse complement strand
CGGCCGTGGCGCGACAGCGCCTCCAGCGCCGCGAGCTTGCGCACCTCCAGGTCGGCGCGCGGCGCCCACGACGCGCGCTCGAAGCGCCCTTCGACGAAGCCCGCCAGGCCGTCGAGCATGCGCTGGCGCTCGGCCGCGGGGAGCTCGAACCCGGCCTCGTCGGCGGCGGCCAGCAGGTAGGCGGTGAGCCGGTCGCTGCCGCGCGCGGGCTCTTCCGCGCCGAGAGGGAAAAACGAGGCCAGGCCGTCGCGGTCCAGGTAGGTGGGCAGGTTGCGCATGAGCGCGGCCCACCGCGTGGCGTCGCGCATGAGCCGCGAGATGCATCATCCGCACGACGGCGACACCATCGGCGACGAGGTGCTCGAACTGCTCGACGCCGTGCGCGACGCGATGCGCCTGCTGGCCCGGCGGCGCGGCAGCGTCGAGGCACGCCTGCTGTTCACGCAGGTCGACCTGGTCGTCACCGTCGTGCAGGGCATCGTCGCGGATCGGGTCTTCGCCCGCGACCTCGAC
Organism: Ilumatobacteraceae bacterium; assembly: GCA_049318165.1. Classification (GTDB taxonomy): domain Bacteria; phylum Actinomycetota; class Acidimicrobiia; order Acidimicrobiales; family Ilumatobacteraceae; genus UBA668. The sequence continues at coordinate 1,512 of JBMOGW010000390.1, read as the reverse complement.
GAACTCGACGGCGAGAACTACCGCGACTGGCTGATCCGCCACGGCCTCGACCCGATGACACAGGTCGCCGGCATCCCACAGGGGTACCCGAACACCGCGCTGTCGTACGAGTACGGCGACACCACGGCGATTCCCACGATGTCCGCCACGGCATGGTTGACGTTCTTCATCCGCCAGATGGGTGGCGTGGGCGCCGGCGCGTACTTCTTCCGCCGCGGCACGGGCGAAACCGTGATGCGACCGCTGTACGAGGTGCTGCGCGACCGTGGCGTGCGCTTCCACTTCTTCCACCGCCTGCGTCAGGTGGAGGTGGACGGTGACCGGGTCACCGCATTGCACTTCGAGGTGCAGGCCACCACGAAGGACGGCGAGTATCGCCCACTGCGGCCGTTGCGTCCCGATGCTGACGGCCGCACCGAACTCGTCTGGCCCGACCGACCGCTGTACGACCAACTCGTCCAGGGTGACGACCTCCGTACGGGCAAGGTGAACCTCGAGTCGTGGTGGAGCGACTGGCAGGCACCCGCGACGCTGGAACTGCGAGTGGACCGGACCGAGCACGGATTCGAGCACGTCGTGCTGGCCACACCGGTGGCGACCCTGCCGATCACCTGCGCCGCGATGCTGCAGCATTCCGTCCACGGGCAGCGGTGGGAGCAGATGTGCGAGGGCGTGCGCACGGCGGCCACCCAGGCGGCACAGCTGTGGCTCGACCGGCCGGTCACACAGCTCGGCTGGTCACGCGCCGGCACGACCTCGGCGACCGACCGTCACGTCGGTGGCTTCTACGCCCAGGACATGACGTCGGCGTGCGACTTCAGTGACCTGATCGAGCACGAGCGATGGGGCCGCGACAGCGGGCAGGTGCCGCAGGGCCTGGTGTACCTGATCGGTGCACTGCCCGACCCGGAGCCGATCCCGGACTTCACCGACACCGAGTACCCGCGGCGGATGGAGGAGCGCGTCCGCTGGGCGACCGTGCAGTTCCTTCGCGACGTGTCCGGCCTGATGCCGGGAGCCGTGAACCGGGCGAACCCGACCGACGCCCGGTCGTTCGACTTCGGGCTGCTGGTGCAGCACGACGGCGTCGAACGCCTCGGCGTGAACCGCTTCGACACGCAGTACTGGCGGGCCAACATCGACCCCAACGAGCGGTACACGTTGACCGTCGCCCACACCATGCAGCACCGGATGAAGGGATGGGAGAACGGGTTCGACAACCTCGTGCTCGCCGGCGACTGGACCTACACGGGGTTCAACATCGGCAGCTTCGAGGGCGCGGTGATGTCGGGCAAGCTGGCCGCGCTCGCCCTGGTGGGCCGGCCGGTGATCACCACGATCTGGGGCTACGACTTCCTGCATCCCGGCCTGCAGGGTCCGCCGGCACCGCGCATCGCCATGCCGTCGCCTGCCGCCTGAGTTCAGGCCGCGGGCGCCACTGACGGCGGCCGAGTGCCCCACCAGCCGAGTCAGCAACAGCGGCAGGAGGGGGAACATCAACTCGCTCGCCGC
>JBMOGW010000389.1:0-2032 GCA_049318165.1 Ilumatobacteraceae bacterium | reverse complement strand
GGCAGTTCCGGGCGGGTTTCTGGGAATGCCCAGAATGTGACGTCGGGTTCTGGGCATGCCCGAAACGGCGGGCTACGTCGAAATCGAGGGTTTGCGCGAGGGCGGGTGACGGGGAAAGCCTCGAGAACGCCAGGTCGCGCACGTTGCCCGGGATGTGCGTCCGGTCAGGACACACGCCCTGAGCGGATTCGCTAAGGCTGGCCGCCTGAGGTTCAGCCGGCGGTGACGGGGTGGAAGGTCGGGCGGTAGATCGGGCTGATACCGCCGTCCCAGCGGTTGTGCCCGAGACCGAAGATCATCCGGCCGTCCGGGTTGCGCCACGGCACCCACGACGCGAAGTAGGTGTTGCACTGTCGGGTGTCGGTCACGTTGCACGACTTCTTGGCGGGGAACATCGCCACGGGTGTCCACGGGCCGGTCGGCGTGGCCGACGTGAGCACCAGGATGTGTACGCCGAACCAGTCGGATTCCTTCTCGATGAACAGGTACTGCGCGCCGGTCCAGATCACCTGGCCGGGGTTGCTGCGGAACGTGGTGATGCCTTTGTGGATCACGCTGACAGCGGTGTTGGGGTTGATGTTCCAGCGGGCGCCGTTCCAGTACCTCGGCACGGCGTCGAGGCGGCCCTTGGGCACTCGAGCAACCTTCATGTGTTCGGTGCAGGCGCCCAGGGTGCCGCGGACGCCGACGAACTGTCGGTAGCAGTTCGAGTACAGGTACGTGTACTTCGCGTCCGACGTGACGGACCAGCCGAACAGGCTGGCGCCGTGGTTGGGGGCGAACGATCGGGACACGGTCCGCATGTCGCTGATGCGGATGCGCACGAGGTGCATGGTGACCGGCTGGGTGTTGGCCAGGTAGTGGGTGCCGCGCTCGGTCATCTTGGCGACGAACAGCTGCAGCGTGGTGCCGTCGGGGGTCACCTCGCCGCCCATCGCCCAGAACCAGGTGCGGAACGGGATGGTCTTGTCGGCGTAGAGCCACGAGGTGGGGTGGTCGGTGCCGACGCCGCCGGCCAACAGGCGGAAGCAGCGGCCCGTCTGCAACATGCCGACGTTGTGGACGATCTTGATGCCGTGGTGCGGTGTGGTGATGGCGGCGTCCTGCAGCATCCACAGCACCTTGCCGTCGGTGAGGCGATACGCCCGTTGGTAGTCGGCGCCGTAGAACCAGCCGTGCGCTGACTGGAAGAACGCGTTGATGGATGCGGCGTCGAGCCCCTTGGCGCACCATTGGCCGGCGTTGGGTCCGCTGGGTGTGGCGAGCGGATTGGGAGCCACGGGCGGGGGAGTCGTGGTGGTGGTGGGCGGCGTCGTGGTGGTGGGCGGTTCGGTGGAGGGCGGCACCGTGGTGGGCGGTTCGGTCGTTGTGGTCGGCGGCAGCGTCGTGGTGGTCGAGGTCGACTCGGTGGTGGTGGTCGTCGTGTCGTCGGCCGAGACGGAGGTCTCGGTGCTGGTCGGGTCGGCCGACGCCGCCGACGCGGTCGTCTCGACGGCGGCGGTGGCGACCAGGACTGCGGCCACGGCGGCGATCGCCAGCCGTGTGGGCGCGCGACGGGAGAGGTTGATGCGATTCGTCGAAGCTGAGGCAACGCCGTGCAGCGAGAACGCAGTCATGCTCGACCCCTCTCCAACCAGGTCGATTCCGTCACCGACAATATCGACCCGTGCGCACGCGCGAATTAGAGACTTATGGCATCGGACTCACATTTGTCACGGAATCAACATGAACGGCTCGTCGAACTTCGAGGAGCTGCGCAAAATGGTGGATCTAGGGGCTGACCTGGTGGTTCGAGTGTCGATGAACGCCCCGGCAACAATTCCGAAACGCGACGATCAGAGCATTCCGACAAGTCGTCAATTGTTCACTTGACGCGAGCCGGTCATTTCGTGCCGCAGCGCAGTGGTCTGCGGCGCGACTCGGCCGCGTTCGTAGGATCAGCATTCATGCGGCGTGGAGCGAAGCGGGCGATCATTGCCGTCGTGGTGCTGGCGCTGCTGGCCGCGTGGGTGCTGATCCCTCACCCGCTCGA
>JBMOGW010000388.1:0-2035 GCA_049318165.1 Ilumatobacteraceae bacterium | reverse complement strand
GCAGTCGAAGTTCACGCCCATCCACTTGTGCGGGTTGGTGCAGTAGCTGTCGGCCTGCTCGAGCCCGTCGTTCACCCAGCGCAGCTCGGGCGCCAGGGCGGCGATGCCGCTCATCGCCGCGTCGACGTGCACCCACATGCCGTGCGCGTGCGCGACTTCGGCGATCTCGGCCACCGGATCGAACGCCATCGAGCTGGTGGTGCCACGGTTGGCGCACACCCAGAACGGCACCAGGCCGGCGGCCACGTCGTCGGCCACCATGCGCGCCAGCTCGTCGGGCCGCATCGCGAACGCCTCGTCGTGGGGGACGATGCGCCAGTGGGCGGTGCCGATGCCGGCGATGCGCAGCCCCTTCTCGATGCTGCTGTGCGACTGGTTGGTGCTGTAGGCGACGAGGCGGCTGGTGTCGCCATCGGCGTTCACGGCGCCGCCGGTGGCACGCCAGCGGGCGGCCAGGATCGACACCAGCGACGCCTCGCTGGCCGAGCCCTGGATCACGCCGCCGCCGTGCTCGCTGGTGCTGCGGAAGCGCTCGGGCAGACCGAGCAGCTCCTGCATCCAGTCCATCATCAGTGTCTCCACCTCGGTGCAGGCCGGGCTGGTGACCCAGCTCATGCCCTGCACGCCGAGGCCCGAGGCGGCCAGGTCGCCGAGGATCGACGCGTAGCTGATGTTGGCGGGGAAGTAGGCGAAGAACCGCGGGTGCTGCCAGTGGGTGAGCCCCGGCGTGATGACGCGGTCCATGTCGGCGAGGACCGCCTCGAACGGCTCGGCCGCGGTGGGCGGATGCTCGGGCAGCATCGAGCGGATCTCGCCCGGCTGCACCTGGCTGCCGACCGGGAACTGCTCGACGTGCTCGAGGTAGTCGGCGATCCAGTCGACGAGTGCGTGGCCGTGCGTGCGGAAGTCCTCGGGAGTCACGAGGTCACGCTACGACCCACGGCCTGTCCACCACCAAGTGCTCCAGCCCGAGGCTTCCGTGCGCCCCAGGGGCGCGTCGATGCCTCGGGCTACGATCCCGCCATGCACCCGGACATCGATCCGGCCCGGTTCGAGATCCATCACGACTCGCCCCGCGGCTTCAGTCAGGCCTACGTGCGCGAGGGCGTCGGCGGCGTGCCGCTGCTGTGCGTGCACGGGTGGCCCGAGTCCAAGCGTGTCTTCTGGAAGGTGGTGCAGCCGCTGGCCGACGCCGGCTTCGAGGTGATCGTGCCCGACCTGCGCGGCTTCGGTGACAGCGACCTCGGCCCCGACGGCTACCACGACGTCGCCAGCCATGCGCGCGACCTCTATGCGCTGGTGCACGACGTGCTCGGCCACGAACGCGTCGTGCTGCTGGGCGGCGACCTCGGCGGCCCGGTGATCCAGGACCTCGCGCTGCGCCACCCCGAGTGGGTGGACCGGATGGTGCTGTTCAACTCGCCGCTGCCGTACTTGAAGGACGAGATGGGGACGATCCCCGGCACCCGCCCGCCCCGTGAGGCGGCGGACTACTTCCTGCGCCAGGGCACCGACCCGGACAACCTGGCGGCCGAGTTGGCGACGCCCGGTCAGCGTCGCCGCTACATCGCCACCTTCTACACCAGCCGCTTCTGGGCCCACCCCGGTGCGTTCGCGCCGGAGGAGGTGGACTTCCACACCGAGCCGTTCGCCGACGCCGACCATCTGCGCGCCAGCTTCGGTGGCTACGAGAGCAGCTTCTCGGAGTCCGCTCGCAGCGAGCCGGTGCTGATCGGCAAGAACGAGCACACCCGCACGCTGCTGCTGTACGGGCCGAGCGACCACGTGATCTACCCGGCGTTCGACCGGATGGCCGCCGTGGTGTTCCCGAACCACGTCGGTCCGTACCTGCTGCGCGACTGCGGCCACTTCGTGCCCTGGGAGGCCCCTCACGCGCTGGTCAGCGGCACCGAAGCCTTCTGCAGCGACCTCCTCGCCACGCACTGACGCAACACGGGTTGGTCGATGTGGTATCGAACCGATACCATGCTCGCATGGCCATGACACTCCGGCTGACGGACAGCGAACAGGACGC
>JBMOGW010000387.1:0-2037 GCA_049318165.1 Ilumatobacteraceae bacterium | reverse complement strand
CTGCCGTTCTGCGCTCCTCTCCCTGGCGCGGACATCGAGGTCCATGTCGGGCGATACAGTCCGCCGCGTGCATGAGTCACGGCGTGATGGTTGGTCGGGCAGTAGCGAGCCGGAGGACTTGTATCAGCTCGATCCGAAGGTCCGCACCGTCGGCGTCGTTGCTCGCGGGCTGAAAGGTCGTGACCCCCGCGGCCACGGCTACCGGCGCTCGATGTGGATCGGAGTGGCCGCTGCGCTGCTGATCGCGGCGCTGGTTGTTCTCATGACCGTCCTCTAACGGCACCGGCGATCTCGTGTGATCCCGATGGACCCTTGTCGACCCTGGAAGCGGAGCGCGGAGCTGCGGTGAGGCGGCCATCGACGGCGTTCCTCCCGACGTGCACGCTGCCCCCATGAGCATCGATGCGTCGACCACGTGCCGGCTGTGTGGCTGCGGACTTCGGGAGTCCGAGCAGATCGTGCGTCTCGGCACCGACCTGCTTCACCTCTCGTGTGCCGAACCTGCGCTGCGCGACTCGCCCGAATGGACGCATCGGGAACTCGGTCCGCTCAACCAGCTCGTCGCGGGGATGGGACGCGCGACCGTGGCCTGATCGGTCGAGCGGCGCCGCGACGCGACCGGCCGGAGCTCAGGCGATCTGGGACTGGAGCCAGTCGGTGAACGCTTGTACGTGGGGGAGGTGCTGCTGGCCGGCACGGCACACCATGTACCAGCGACGCGGCTGGGGGATCACCACATCGGACGGGGCGACGAGTCGGCCGTTGCGCAGGTCGGCCTCCACCAGGAACGTGGGCACGACGGCGAGTCCCTGTCCGTCGATGGCGGCCTCGATGGCCAGCAGGTACGAGTCGAAGCCGGTGGTGCTCGGTGCGCCCGGCAGGCCAGCCGCACGCAACCACGCTTCGGCCTCATCGGGCGCGGTGTACAGCTGCAGCACGGTCTGCTGCGCCAGGTCGATCGGCTCGACGGATGGGCTGCACACGGCGGTGAGCTGCGCGTCGAACAGGTGCGTGGCGTGCAGGCCGGGCCGGTCGGGTCGGTCGGTGCACACGACCGCCACGTCGCCGGCGCGGTCGTCGAACTCCCAGTCGAGCGTGCTGGTGTTCAGTCGCACCCGCGTGTCGGGGTGCAGTTGGTTGAACGAGTGCAGGCGGGGGATCAGCCAGCGCACGGCGACGGTGACGTACACCTGCACGTCCAGCGTGGTGCCGCCGCGGGTGACGAGCAGCGTGCCCTGCTCGATGCGGTCGAAGGCATCGCGCACGTACGGCTGGTAGGTGGCGCCGGCTTCGGTGAGCTCCACCCTGCGGCTGGTGCGGCGGAACAGCTGCACGCCGAGGCGCCGCTCGAGCTCGGCCACCTGGTGGCTGACGGCCGACTGTGTGACCGCCAGTTCGGCCGCCGCGGCCCGGAAGCTGCGGTGCCGGGCGACGGCGTCGAAGGCGCGCAGGGCGGCGAGCGGCGGGAGGTTCGACACGAGCATCAGCATAGATGAGCGAATCTCATCGATCCATGAGATGGAATCGCTTGCCGGATCGATCGCCGCAGTTCAGACTGTGTCCATCTGTCGCCGAAGGGACCGAAGATGAGTGACGTTCACGCTCCGCCTGCCCGCCGTGGAGGCCGCGAGGCCCGCCGCGCCCTGCGCGCCGCCCCGTTGGCGCGCGACGTGCGCCCCGTCAACCCGGGCATGTCGGGTGGCCGCTACAAGGTGCTCAGCGACGCCGAGGTGCTGAAGGTGCACGAGGCCGCGCTCAACGTCCTCGAGAACATCGGCCTCGCCGATGCCATCCCGTCGTGCATCGAGCTGCTCACCGCGAAGGGCTGCACGATGACGCCCGAGGGCCGCATGCTGTTCCCGCGTGCGCTGGTGGAGGACACGCTGGCCATCGCCGGCCGGCACTTCCCGCTGTACGCGCAGGACCCGCAGTACGACATGGAGCCGTGGGGCACCAACGTGTACTACGGCACGGCCGGCGCCGCCGTGCAGATCATCGACCCGGTCACCGGCGCCTACCGCGAGAGCAACGCGCAGG
>JBMOGW010000386.1:0-2059 GCA_049318165.1 Ilumatobacteraceae bacterium | reverse complement strand
AGGTTGCTGTGGCCCGAGGCGCAGCTGGGGCAGCGGCCGCAGGCCGGCACGAAGCCGAACACCACGTGGTCGCCGGGGACCAGGCTGAACACGCCGGGACCGACCTCGAGCACGACACCCGCGCCCTCGTGGCCACCGATGGTGGGCAACGGCGCGGTGGCACCCTCCAGGTCGCCGGTGACGAGGTGCTCGTCGCTGTGGCACATGCCGCTGGCGACGATCTTCACCAGCACCTCACCGGCCTTCGGCGGGTCGAGTTCGATCTCCTCCACGCTCCACGGCGTGTTGCGGGCACGGAGAATGGCTGCCTTGGTCTTCACGGAATCCCCCCGGTGTGAGTCGGCGTTGTGTGCGGCACCCTAACGCGCTCCTTCCGCGAGTCTCCATACCGGACGGCGCGGCGGGGTGCAGCCGGCACTCAGCGGGGCAGGCGCATGCCGACGCCGCGTTCGACGGCCAGGTCCAGCACCAGGCGGGCGGCCGCGGCGTCCTCCATCGCGTGGCCGGTGCTCTTGTAGACGGTCACCTCGTCGGCAGCCGTGCGGCCCGGGTGCTCACCGGCGATCACCCGCCCGATCTCCACGACGTTCGCCGGGTCGACGCCCTGCAGTTCCGTGGCACCGGCGGGTGGGGCGCTGGTGGCAGCACCCAGCCACTCCACGAACACCGTGCCGGTGGTGAAGCCCGGGTGCAGTTCGGCCTTGTTGCCCACCGATCCGACGTGCGTGCCCGGGCGCACCCAGGCGGCGTCGATCACCGGCTCGCCGGCGTCGGTGGTGAGGCAGATCACGTCGGCACGGCGGGCGGCGTCCTCGAACGACACCACGGTGCCCGACGGGTGCCGGGCCGCGAGCGCTGCGGCCGAGCCCTTCGAGCGCGACGCCACGAGCACCTGCGACCACGGGCGCAGGTCGCCGAACGCCTGCAGGTGCGAGTGCCCCTGCACGCCCCCGCCGACGATCGCCAGCACCGACGCGTCCTGGCGGGCCAGCAGATCGGCCGCCACTGCCGCGCTCGCCGCGGTGCGCATCGCCGTGATCGCCGTGGCGTCCATCACGGCCAGCGGCGTGCCGTCGAGTTCGTCGCAGACGACGATCATCCCCTGGTGCGACGGCACGTCGGTGCCGTGGTTGTCGGGGAACACGGCGACCGCCTTGATGGCCAGGCCGACGCCGTCCACCCAACCCGGCATCGCAGCGAGCATGCCCTTCGGCGAACGGGCGGCGATGCGCGGCGGCACGTCGGCCTTCCCCGCGCTGAAGGCCACGAACGTGGCGCGCAGCCGGTCGCGCAGCGCCGCCATCGACAGCAGCGAGCGCACGTCGGCTTCGGTGAGGTACACCAGGTCGTCCATGCGGGACGGCTTACCACGCGGCCGTCGTCCGGCGGTGAAGTCGCGTCCGGCACCTCCGACGGTGAAGGATGCACGCATGAACAGCGCAGCGACGGAACCCGACGCATGAGCCGCGTGGACGACGTCGGCGACAAGGACGGTTGGCGCTGTTGGCTGTGCGACGAGCCGGTCGACCCGCAGATGTCGGTGAACGACCCTCGAGGGCCGAGCGTGGACTCGATCATCACCAAGGCGAAGGCCAAGGCAAAGGGCGCCGCCGAGGAGCGTCTGGCGCACCGCGGCTGCAACACCCGCAAGGGTGCGGTGGCACCGGTCGTGCCCTGGGCGGCGCACCTGTTCGTGGTGGACCCGGCGCCGATCTTCGAGACGTCGGAACTGCTGCGCCGCAAGGGTGGCCGAACGGTCGTCGCCCGCTGTCCCACGAAGGCCGACGGCGACGAAGCCGCAGCGTGGTTGGTGGATCGCATGTCCCGACTGGCGCCCGATCTCTCGGTGCGGGCGACGGTCGAGCCCGGCGGCAGCCAGTTCATGGTGGTGCTGCAGGCCTGACGGCATCGGCGCCGCCGGGAGAAGCTTGCGGGATCAAGATCCGATCAGGTGCCAAACGGTTCGGATTCCTCCGACGTGTCGGTGTCCGTCGGCGCCCGACGGGAGGGCGCTTCAGGCGGGAGCAACATCATCATGAAGACGCGTTCGACCGGCATG
>JBMOGW010000385.1:0-2080 GCA_049318165.1 Ilumatobacteraceae bacterium | reverse complement strand
CATCGGCGTGCAGAGTTTCCTCGAGCACGGCCCCGGCAAGGCCCAGTTCACCGGCAACTGACGGATGTCCGGTCAGGACCGTCCGCTCGAGGGTCTGGCGCATCAGCCGGCCCTCGACGGTGTCCGCGGGCTGGCCGTCGCACTGGTGTTGCTGTTCCACGGCGGCGTGTCGTGGATGACCGGCGGGTACGTCGGCGTGTCGGTGTTCTTCACGCTGTCCGGGTTCCTCATCACCCGCCTGCTGCTGCGCGAGCACGACAACACCGGGTCGGTCTCGTTCCGCGGCTTCTACGTGCGCCGCATCCGGCGACTGATGCCCGCCAGCCTCGCGTGCCTCGCGGCCGTCAGCTTCGCGGCCGCACTCGGCGAGTTCGGAGGTGTGTCGCACCTTCGCCGCGACCTGCTGGCCGCGTTGTTCCAGGTGGCCAACTGGAACGCGCTCGCGGTGGGCACCAGCTATGCCGACCTCATCGCCCGTGCCGCGGGGAGCGTCGGTCCCGTGGACCACTTCTGGTCGTTGTCGATCGAGGAGCAGTTCTACTGGGTGTGGCCGGTGGTGGTGGCGTTCGGCGCGTCCCGCGTGCGTGGCATGGTGGCGCGGGCGCGCGTGCTGGTCGTCGCGGCGGCGGTGTTCATCGCGTTGGCACCGGTGATCGCCGCGGTGTGGGGGCCGAACGCCGCCTACTGGGCCACGCCGGCACGGCTCGGCGAGATTCTCGTCGGCGCGGCGCTCGCGGCGGTGCTGACCGGCCGTTCCCCGGCGCGCTGGTGGGCGTGGCTGGGCCTCGCCGGTGCGGCGGCGGTGGTCGCCGCCGCAGTGACATGGCCGGCCTCGGGTGGTCCTGCCTACGCCGGTTGGCTCGGCGTGTTCGCGCTCGCGTCGGCGGCGCTGATCCTCGGCCTGCAGGCCCCGGGCCCGCTGCAGCAGGCGTTCTCGTGGCGGCCACTGACGCACCTCGGGCGCATCAGCTACGGCGTCTACCTGTACCACTGGCCGATCTTCGCCCTGCTGCCGGCCTCGCGGGTCGGGGTGCACGGCTGGGCATTGTTCGCCACACGCCTTGCCGTGACGTTGGTGGTCGCCGAAGCCTCGTTCCACTGGCTCGAGCAACCGTTGCGCCGCGGTCGTCGCAACGCGTCGGTGCCCACCGTCACTGCGGGCGCCGTGGCGGCCACGGCGTTGCTCGCGATGGTGGCCGTGCCCGCCGGTGCCGCCTCGTTCCACGCATCGACGGAGGTGCCCCGCACCTTCGCTCCGGTCACCACCGCGACCTCCGCCCCGACCTCCGCCACCACCTCCGTGGCCCCGACGACGGCGGGCGTGGCGGTCGACACGTCGTCGACGACCACACCCCCGTTCGTCGAGGGGCGCCCGGCGCGCGTGCTGCTGCTCGGTGACTCGACGGGCATGGCGCTCGCCGATGGGCTCGACGCGTGGGCGAAGGACGACCCGTCACGAGTGCAGGTGGCGTCGCTCGCCCGGCTCGGGTGCGGGCTGATCACCGACTCGAAGATCGTCGGCGACGACGGTGATCGGTACCGCACGCTGTGCCGTACGGCGTGGGACGACGAGCTGCCGGCGCTGCTGGCCCAGCAGGTGCCCGACGAGGTGGTGATCATGGTGACGCTGCCCGACGTGCTCGAGCGCGTGTGGGACCCGTCGGAAGGGGCCCTGCATTCGCGCGACCCGCGGTACGCGGCGCGGTTGCGCGCCATCTACACCGCCCGGGCCCAGGCCCTCCTGGACGCGGGTGTGCGCCGGGTGCTGTGGGTGATCCCGCCGCGACCGAGTGATGTGTGGCCGCAGGCGTCGATCAACCCGGTGACCGACGAGGACTGGGCCGCGTTCACGAGCACCGTCGACGACCTCGCATCGCAACACCCGGAGATCGAGGTCGTCCGGCTCGACGAGTGGATGGCCGAGCACGAACCGACCGACGATTCGTGGCGACCGGACGGCCTGCACCTCACGCCCACCGCGGCACGAGCGGTCACGGACCGATTCCTCGCTCCGTTGTTGCTCGCCGGCTCAGACCGCCCAGGCGACGATGCCCATCTCGACCGGTGAGATGAGATCGGG
>JBMOGW010000384.1:0-2123 GCA_049318165.1 Ilumatobacteraceae bacterium | reverse complement strand
GGGACTTCAACTGGTCGATACGGGTACGGACGCTGCCGTCGATGACGGTGTCGCCCACGGTGGCCACGACGCCGCCGATGACGCTGGGGTCGACGACGACCTTCAGGTTCACCTGCTTGCCGGTGGCGTTGACGAGGGCCGCACGGAGGCGGTCCTGCTGGTCGGCGGTGAGCGCGACGGCGGTGCGGACTTCGGCGACCTCGAGGTTCTTGGCCGACGATGCACGGGCGACGAGCTTGTCGATGATGGCGGGCAGGTCGCGGCCGCGGCCCGAGCCGACGACCATGCTGACCAGCTGCGTGGTGGTGGGGGTGGCCTTGCCGCCGAGGAGGTCCTCGACGATGGCCTGGCGCTTGGCGGCCGGGATCTGCTCGTCCGTGAGCGCGTTGCGCAGGGCGTCGCTGCTCTCGTACGACCGGGCGAAGCGGAAGAGCTCGTCCTCGACCTCGTCCAGTGTGCCTTCGGCGCGGGCGATCTCGAAGAGTGCCCGTGCGTAGCCTTCGATGCGGTTGTCGCTCACTTGCTGGCCCCCACTCGTGCGATGAAGTCCTCGATCAGGGACTGCTGGGTGGTGTCGTCGAGCGTGCCGGTGACCACGTGGTCGACGGCGGCGCTGGACAGGCGGCTGATCTCGGCACGCAGCTCGTCACCGACGCGGCCGCGGGCGGCCTCGATCTCGGCGGCGGAACGGGCCTCCAGTTCGGCGACCTCGGTGACCAGGCGGGCCCGGCCTTCCGTGAGGATCGTCTCGGACTGCGCCTTGGCGTCGGCCAGGATGCGGCCGCGCTCGGCCTCGATGTCGCCCTTGGCCTGACGGATGCCCGTGGCCTCGTCGGCGGCGGCGGCCTTGTCGGCGGCAGCGTCGTCGAGTTCCTTCTGGATGCGCGCGGTGCGTGCCTCGAAGGACTTCTTCATCTGCGGCCAGCCGAACTTGTAGAGCGCCCAGAAGATGATCAGCGAGGCGAGACCGCCCCAGATGATCTCCGCTGTCTCCGGCAGGAACGGGCTGTGCGTGACGACGTTGCCGTCGGAGTCGGTGACGATCTCCTCGGCCGCGAGACGGGCGGTGGTGATGATGCCCAGAACGTTCATCGTGCCATCACCTCCGTCACGACCCGGTTGATCACGTCGTCCGTGGGGCGCTTGCCGGTGGCGAGTTCGCCGGCGCGGCCGGCCACGTCGCTCACGGCGGCGTGGATCTGGTCGCGGGCGGCATCACGAGCGGCTTGTGCTTCGGCGGCGGCGGCGGCGCGCTGCTCGGCGAGCTTGGCGTTCACCTCGGCCAGCTTGGCCTGGCGCTCGGTCTCCAGCTGAGCCCGGGCGGCCTCCACCTCACGAGCAGCCTCGGCCTTGATCGCCGCGAGCTGTGCTTCGTAGTCGGCGACCTCGGCACGAGCGGCGCTGCGCTCGGCGTCAGCGGATTCGTGCGCGGTGCGGATGCTCGCGTAGCGCGCGTCCATGCCCTTCTTGAGCTTCGGGAAGATCCAGAAGCGCATGAGCACGGCGAGCACGACGAACGAGCCGAAGCTCCAGTAGAGCTCCTTCAGTTCCGGAACGATGGGGCCCGGGTCCTTGCTCACCGGTTCCTCGGCCGCAGCGGCCAGGAACTGGTGGGCGAACCCGTGGAGGTGTACGACGGCGGAGTGCACGTCAGCTCCTTCGGATGAGACGGACAGAGATCAATGCGATGGTCGGTGTACGGCTCAGAGGCCGATGAGGATGAAGACCACGAAGCCGATGAGGGCGAGCGCCTCGGTGAAGGCGATGCCGAGGAACATCGTGGTGCGCACCATGCCGGCGGCCTCGGGCTGGCGAGCCATGGCCTCGACGGACTTGCCGACGAGGTAGCCGATGCCGATGCCGGGGCCGATGGCCGCGAGGCCGTAGGCGAAGCCGGCCGAGCTGGCGGCCTGTGCGGCCTTGTACTCGTCGCCGGTCAGACCGGTGGCGGCGGCGATGTGGGCGAATGCTTCCATGTGTGATTTCTCCTGATGAGGTTCTGGGTAGTGGAGACTTGACTCAGTGCTCTGGGTGAGCAGCGCCACCGATGTACACGGCGGTGAGAATGGTGAAGATGTAGGCCTGCAGGAAGGCGACGAGCACCTCGAAGGCCGTGAGGAACA
>JBMOGW010000383.1:0-2130 GCA_049318165.1 Ilumatobacteraceae bacterium | reverse complement strand
CGGAGGTGTCCGGGTACCTGGTGGACTCCGCCGCCTTCAAAGCGGTTGGGACGAGCGATCCTCGTCCGGCGGGTTCGATTCCCGTCCACCTCCGCCATACGACCGTTCCGGCTCAGGGGCGAGGTTCGAGGACCAGTCGGCCGTCCGCGGCGAGCCGCGTCTCGGCGATCTCCCACTCGTAGCCGAGGAGGCGGTCGAGATCCTCGCGCCAGCCTGCCAACGGGCCGGGGTGCGGGGTGATCTCACCGAAGACGACACCGCGTGCCGTCTCGTACACGTCGATACGCGCGAACGGGGCGCCCATCGTGCGGCCGATGCGGCTCGCGGCGTCGAGCACTTCGTCGCGCAGCGTGGGCGGCGGCATCTGCGGATCGATCCGGTTCGCGTACTTCACCGGGCCGAGGTCGTTCCAGCCGCCGTCCCAGAAGCGGAACCGGTACTTCGTCATGTCGTGGGTCCCGAAGCAGCGCCGCTGCATGATCACGGCCGGGTGGTCGTAGAAGGTGAACACCTTCAGGTCGTCGGGGACGACGATCTCGCCCGCGATGTCGGGGTGTGGCGCCAGCAACTCCTCGACGATCATCGGCCTGCCGATGGTGTTGGCGGCCACGAGTTCGCCGACTCTGCGGACCACCTCGTCCTCGGTCAGCAGCTCGCCGCCAAGGTGGTCGTACCACTGGTGGGCGCCCCGTCGCTCGAGCAGGAACACGCCTCGGCTGGCGGCGCCGCGCAGCGGCTTCACCACGATGCGATCCGGCATCGCTGCCCAGTCGAGGTCGTCGATCTTCGCCGGCCGTGCGTGGATGATCGGGTACGGCACCCCGGCCGCCTCGGCCAGCCGGTAGCCGTCGTCCTTGCGGTCGTGGGCGAGGATCGCCAACCTCGAACCGAAGGCCTTGGCCTGCTGCATCCGTCGTGCCGACTCGTGCACCTTGTAGGCGAAGCTCGGGTACGTGCCGCGCTTCAGCACGGTGTCGCGCCGCCGCCATCGAGGCCCGGTCGTCGTCACTTCGATGGGTGCGGTCTGGATGCCGAAGCGTTCGGCCTGGCTGTTGGCCAGCCGGGTGAGCGGCGGCACCCCGCGCGGGACAGGGGTGTGGTAGAGGCGTGACGCCCAATTGCTCATGTGGTGATCGACCCGGTTCGCGGACAGGCTGATGTGGCGAACTGACGGTAGCAGTGGTGGGCCGTCCCACCAGGTGACGTGCGGTGCGCGTCAGATCTTCGGGGTCCAGCCGCCGAAGCCGGTGGCCTCGGGGTCCTCCTCGACGCCGCCCTGCACCTCGGTCACCCAGTCGAGCCGCTGGCGCAGGATGCGGGTGATGCCGCCCTCGAGCGTCATCGCGGCCACCGCACAACTGCCGCAGGCACCGGCCAACTCGACGCGGACCACGCCGGCATCGGTGTCGGCCGACACCAGCCGCAGGTTGCCGCCGTCGGCCTCGACCGCCGGCCGGACGACGTCCATCAGCTCCAGCAGGTCGCGCACGCGTCGGTCGTGTTCGGGCCCGTCACCGGTGATGACGGGGGTGGGGCCAGTGGCGGTGTCGACGGGTCCGTTGCTCATGTCGTCGTGGCCAACCGGTGTCATGCCCACATTCTTCCCGTCGGAATGCCCGAAACGTCCAAGAATCGGCGAATGAGCCTCATGGACCCTTGCTTTCTGTGTCGGTGCTCCTCAGACTTGTCGACGAGCGGCCGGCGGACGGTCGACGGGACCACAAGGATTCACCATGCAACATCGTTCACGGCGCTCGCGCCGCCTGGCCGCCGTCCTCGCGGCCGGCTCCTTCGTCGCCGTGCCGGCGGCGGTCATCGTGCAGGCTGCGCCCACGTTCGCCTACGTCGGCGACATCGACCACGACGGCATCCCCAACGGTTCGGACCGTGACGTCGACGGTGACGGCACCCCCAACATCGGCGACCGCGACGTCGACGGTGACGGGATCCTGAACATCAACGACCGCAACGTCGACGGCGACGCCTACAGCAACTCGTCCCCGTACGAGCTCGACATCGACGGTGACGGCCTGTTCGACACGTCGGTGAACGAGAAGGACATCGACGGTGACGGCCTGGCCGACAACTCGAAGTACGAGCTCGACATCGACGGTGACGGCCTGAAGGACA
>JBMOGW010000382.1:0-2146 GCA_049318165.1 Ilumatobacteraceae bacterium | reverse complement strand
CAGGAGCGCATTCTTCGTGGACGCATTCGCAGCGTCCAGGCCACGAAGAAGATCACGCGCGCCATGGAACTCATCGCGGCATCGCGCATCGTGAAGGCACAGCAGCGCGTCGCCGCCGCCGTGCCCTACAGCGAGCAGATCACCGAGGTCGTCAAGGACCTCGCCGCGGCGGGTGGCGCATCGCAGTCCCCGCTGCTGGCGGGCCGCGACGTGAAGACCACGGCGTACATCGCGATCACCGCCGACCGAGGCCTGTGCGGCGGCTACAACGCCGGCGTGCAGCGTGCGGTCGAGGGCGAGATCAAGAAGGACGTCCTCGGCGGCAGCGACTACACGGTCATCGCCGTGGGCCGCAAGGCCGAGGGCTACTTCCGGTTCCGTGGCTACACGATCGACCGCACCTTCGCCGGCTTCAGCGACAATCCGTCGTACGCCGATGCGAAGGCGATCGGTGAGTACGTCGTCGAGCGGTTCCTCGCCGGCGAGATCGACCGCGTGGAGCTGGTGTACACCCGCTTCATCTCGGCCGGCTCGCAGGAGGTCGTCCAGCGTCCCCTCGTGCCGCTCGAGCACGAAGCGGTCGAGGGCGGCGACGGCAAGGGCATCGACGCCGACGGCACGCCCGCCGACTTCGAGTTCGAGCCGGACCCCGGCACGATCCTCGACACCCTGCTCCCGCGCTACATCGAGGCACGCATCTACGCGGCGCTGCTGAACGCCGCCGCCAGCGAGCACGCCTTCCGTCAGCGCGCCATGAAGAGCGCCACCGACAACGCCGAGGAACTGATCAAGAACCTCAGCCGCATCATGAACCGCGCCCGCCAGGACAGCATCACCACCGAGATCATGGAGATCGTGGGCGGTGCCGAGGCCCTGGGTGGCGATTCGAAGAAGACCGTCCGTCTCGTCGAGCTCGCACCGCTCGCCGAGGCCGCATCCTCGCCCGTTTCCGGACACTGAGAAAGAGCACCAGTCATGACCATGACCGAGACCGAACTGAAGGACGGCCGTGTCGTCGGCATCGCCGGCCCCGTGATCGACGTCGAGTTCCCCCGCGGCGCCCTGCCCGAGATCAACACGGCGCTCGAGTTCACCGTCACCGTCGACGGCAAGAGCGTCGCCGTGCTCGCCGAAGTGGCCCAGCAGCTGGGTGACAGCCGCGTGCGTGCGGTGTGCATGAAGCCGACCGACGGCCTCACCCGTGGCACCGCGGTGCGCAACACCGGTCGCGGCATCGCCGTGCCGGTGGGCGACAAGGTGCTCGGCCACGTGTGGAACGTGTGGGGCGAGGCCCTCGACGCCGAGGACGGCTACGCCGACAACCTCGAGCGCTGGGACATCCACCGTCCGGCCCCGAACTTCGACACCCTCGAGCCGAACGCGAAGATGTTCGAGACGGGCATCAAGGTCATCGACCTGCTCACCCCGTACCTGCAGGGTGGCAAGATCGGCCTGTTCGGTGGCGCCGGCGTCGGCAAGACCGTGCTCATCACCGAGATGATCCGCCGCGTGGCGCAGAACCACGGTGGTGTGTCGGTGTTCGCCGGTGTGGGCGAGCGCACCCGTGAGGGCACCGACCTGCGTCTCGAGATGCAGGAGTCGGGCGTGTACGAGAAGGCCGCCCTGGTCTTCGGCCAGATGGACGAGCCGCCGGGCGTGCGCCTGCGCGTCGCCCTGTCGGCCCTCACCATGGCCGAGTACTTCCGTGACGTGCAGAACCAGGACGTGCTGCTGTTCGTGGACAACATCTTCCGTTTCGTGCAGGCCGGCTCCGAGGTGTCCACCCTCCTCGGCCGCATGCCCTCGGCCGTGGGGTACCAGCCCACGCTGGCCGACGAGATGGGCCAGCTGCAGGAGCGCATCACCTCGACCCGTGGTCGTTCGATCACGTCGCTGCAGGCCGTGTACGTGCCCGCCGACGACTACACCGACCCGGCACCGTTCACCACCTTCACGCACCTCGACGCGACGACCGAGCTGAGCCGCCAGGTGGCCGCCCTCGGCATCTACCCGGCGGTGGACCCGCTGGCGTCGACGTCGACGATCCTCACCCCCGAGGTCGTCGGCCAGCGTCACTACGACGTGGCCCGCGGCGTGCAGGAGAACCTGCAGCGCTACAAGGAACTGCAGGACATCATCGCGATCC
>JBMOGW010000381.1:0-2196 GCA_049318165.1 Ilumatobacteraceae bacterium | reverse complement strand
AGCATGGACATCCAGGTGTCGTCGAACTTCGAGCGGTTGCTGTTCGAGATGAACGGCCGCGACGGCGGCGCCACCGCCGAGCAGCTGCAGGCGTTCCGCCACACCGGCCGCCTGTCGGTGGAGGACGATCAGCGGGCCGAGTTCATCGACGGCGCGTTCCTCGCCGAGCGCTGCGACGACGCCGAGACGCTGCAGGTGATCGAGCGCACGCATCGCCGCACCGGCATGCTGCTCGACCCGCACACCGCCGTCGGTGTCGGCGTGGTGGACAAGCTGCGGGCGGCCGGCGAGCTGTCCGGCACCACGGTCACCCTCGCCACGGCGCATCCGGCCAAGTTCCCCGACGCCGTCGAGCGTGCCACGGGGGTGCGCCCCGGTCTGCCGCCGCACCTGGCCGACCTGTTCGACCTGCCCGAGCACGTCACCGACCTGCCGAACGACCTCGCCACCATCCAGCACTTCGTGTCCACCACGTTCCAGCCCTGATCTCCCCTGCAGGCAGCGCGCAGGGTCGTTGTCCCGGGGGTGGGCGGTCGCTACAGTTCGCCTGGTCCGGGTGAGCCGGACAGCACCGCCTGGCATCCGGCCCCTCTCGAACGGGACGAGCCGACGGCGGCGGTGGTTCCCCTCCCCGGGTGGTGGGGCCGGCGGATGATCGTTCGTCCTGCCAGGTCGCCCGGGTTCCCGCTCTCCAGAAAGCAGGTGGCCGGTGGCCGCGGAAGCTCTCGAGCAATCGATGCTCGAATCGAAGGACAAGGACCAGTTGCTGGCGATCGCCCAGGCGCTGGGCATCAAGACGAACGCCCGCGCCTCGAAGGCGACGCTGATCGACAAGATTCTCGAGACCACCGGGTCGGGCAAGCAGGGCGACGCCGCTGCCGCCGAGCCGGCTGCCGCGCCGGCTGCCTCGCCGGCGCCGGCCGAGACCCCGGGGGCGTCCCCCGCGGAGCCCGAAGTCATCCTCGGCCCGGATGGCGAGCCGCTCGCCGACTGGGAGGTCGAACTGGTGAAGAAGGGCGAGATGGAGATCCCGCCGCCCGCACCTGCCGCGGCGAAGCCCGCACCCAAGCCGTCGCCGAAGCCGGCCGCACCCGTTCAGGGGCACGACGACGACGGCGACGATGACGATGACGACGATGACGACGATGGCGACGGTGACGGCGCCGGGCAGGGCGAGAGCCGCAACGCCCGTCGCCGCCGTCGCCGCCGCAACAAGAACAAGGGCGGCGAGGGTGCAGCCCAGCCGGGCAACGAAGCGCCGGCCGCGGCCCCGGCCGTCGAGCCTCAGCCGCAGCATCGCGGCACCGAGTTCGTGAGCCAGGATCCGGTCGAGGTCAGCGGCTATCTCGAACTCCGCGACGAGGGGTACGGCTTCCTGCGCGTCAACGGCTACCTGCCCAGCCGCGACGACGCGTACGTGCCGGTGCGGCTCACCAAGCAGTTCGCGCTCCGCAGGGGCGACCACATCACGGGCATCTCCCGTCCCGCAGGCCGCAACGAGAAGAACCCGGCCCTGCTGGAAGTCCACAGCGTCAACGGCATGGACCCGGAGGCGGCCCGCGACCGCAAGAAGTTCGAGGACCTCACCGCGCTGTTCCCGGACTCGAAGCTGCGTCTCGAGCACAGTCGTTACGACATGACGTCGCGGATCATCGACCTGCTCGCCCCGATCGGCAAGGGCCAGCGCGGCATCATCGTGTCGCCCCCGAAGGCAGGCAAGACCACGATCATGAAGACGATCGCGACCTCGATCGAGCACAACCACCCCGACGTCGTGTTGATGGTGCTGCTGCTCGACGAGCGGCCCGAAGAGGTCACCGACATGCGCCGCACCGTGAAGGGTGAGGTGATCGCGAGCACGTTCGACCGTCCGAGCGAGGAGCATGTGCACGTCGCCGAGATGGCCATCGAACGCGCCAAGCGCCTGGTCGAGAGCGGCAAGGACGTGGTGATGATCGTCGACGGGATCACCCGCCTCAGCCGTGCCTACAACCTGGCGGCGCCGCCCAGCGGCCGCATCCTGTCCGGCGGCATCGACGCGGGCGCGCTGTACCCGCCGAAGAAGTTCTTCGGTGCGGCACGCAACGTGGAGGAAGGTGGCTCGCTCACCATTCTCGCCACCGCGCTGGTCGACACGAACAGCCGCATGGACGACGCGATCTTCGAGGAGTTCAAGGGCACCGGCAACATGGAGCT
>JBMOGW010000380.1:0-2203 GCA_049318165.1 Ilumatobacteraceae bacterium | reverse complement strand
TGGCCCGGCGTCGTGCCGGGCCACCACCGGTGCATGTCAGGCGACGGTGCGGACGTAGTGCGGGGGGAGGGGCACTTCGTCGACCACGACCGCCGGACGGGGGTGTTTGGGTGGACGGCCACGTGGACGTTTGTTGACCACGATCCGGCCGTTCTCGATGAGCTCGCCGCCCCACACACCCCACGGTTCCGCTCGCTCGACGGCGGCATCGCGGCACGTGGTCGCGAGGGCGCACTTCCCGCAGATCGCCTTGGCACGGGCGATGTCGAGCGGGATGTCCGAGAAGAACAGGTGGGTGAGGGTGCCATTGCCGTCGGCGCACCGCGGGCTGGCGACCCGGGTGGCGATCGGCTCGACGAGTTCGTCGAACTCTCTGGTGATGTCGGTGTCGTTCAGGGTGGACATGGTTCGTGGTTCCTCTCGGACGAAGGGGAAGGAGCGGAAAATGCAGAAAGGCCGCCGGGATCCTGTGATCCCGACGGCCTCGGCGGCACTTCGACGTTGGTGTTACGTCGATGCCGTCCCGAGGTGTCGGGCGGTGCGCTTGGTAGCTGCGGCAGTGGACTTCATGAAGGCTGCGAACTCATTGATGGCGATGCCATTGATGAGTGCGTTGGCCGGCATGCCGTTGCCCACGAGACGCCACCCGCGACCGGAACCCACGCACGGGCGCGCGGCGCCGGCCACGTGGGCCTGCTGCGTTGCGAACATCGTGCGATCCATTGCGGTTCCGATCCTTCCGGTCGTCGACCTGCCAGTCGTGGCGGCAGATCGTGGACCAGCGAACCAGATCTTCGTTCGTCGTGCAACTGATTTATCGTGATTCCGTGTTCGACCTGGTGGAGCCGGTGGCGGCGGGGCGCGTCTTCACGGGTAGCGCCGTGGTGCGCCTGGGAGATTCGTCGCCCGGCGGCCGGGCGCGGCTGGACGCGCTGGCGCGTCTGTTGCAGGACGTCGCCGACGACGACGCTCGCCACGCCGGGTTCGGTCAGGCCACGTGGGTGGTGCGCCGCACGGTGATGGCGGTGCACCGTTTCCCCACGTACCTCGAGCGCCTGTCGCTCGCGACGTGGTGCGCGGGCTTCGGCGCGGCCTGGGCCGAGCGACGCATCACGGTGCGCGGCGACGGCGGCGGCCACGTGGAATCGGCGACGCTCTGGGTGCACATGGACGGCGGCTCGATGCGGCCGAGCCGTCTGCCGAAGGAGTTCCTCGACGTGTTCGGTCCCTCGGCTGCCGGACGCACGGTGTCCGCCAAGCCGGTGCTCGCACCGTGCCCGGCGGACGCACTCGCCGGCGGCGAGCCGTGGCCGGTGCGGTTCAGCGACTTCGACGTGCTCGAGCACGTCAACAACGCGGTGTACCTCGCGCCGGTCGAGCAGGCGCTCGCCACACGGCGCGAACTGCGAGCCCCGCTGACCGTAGTCGTCGAGCACGGCGACCCCATCGAGCGCGGGGCCGAGGTGCGTTGGGTGACCGCCGACGTCGAGGCTGGCGGCTTCGACGGATGGCTGATGGGCGTGTCCGAGGACGGGCCCCCGCCACAGTTCGCCGCCGTCCGTGTCACACCCGGCGTGTGACCGCCGCGCTGCGGACGATCAGCCGGGGACGGTGCCGTCGGTGATCGCGTCGGTGGTGACGGGCGGCTGCACCGGCACGAACACGTGCTCGCGGTAGTGACGCATCTCGGCGACGCTTTCGCGGATGTCGTCCATCGCACGGTGCGTGCCCTGCTTCTGGCGCAGGTGGTTGAGCACCGACGGATACCAGCGGCGGACGAGTTCCTTCACGCTGCTCACGTCGACACTGCGGTAGTGCAGGTACTGCTCGATCTCCGGCAGGTACGCGTCGAGAAAGCGGCGATCCATGCCGATCGAGTTGCCGCACAGCGGCACCGAACGCGGCTGGGGCACCCACTCCTTGATGAATGCGAGCGTCTGCGCACCGGCGTCCTCGAGCGTCATCGTCGACGCACGGATCTGCTCGAGCAGACCGCTGCGCGTGTGCATGTCGACCACCACCTGCTCCATGCCGGCCAACTGCTCCTCGGTGGCGTGCACGACGAGGTCGGGACCCTCGGCGACGATGTTGAGTTCGTCGTCGGTGATGAGCGTGGCGATCTCGACGATCACGTGCTTCGCCGGGTCCAGCCCGGTCATCTCGAGGTCCATCCACACCAGCACGTCCCCGAGGTTAGGCGACG
>JBMOGW010000379.1:0-2207 GCA_049318165.1 Ilumatobacteraceae bacterium | reverse complement strand
ACTTCGACGTGGTCTACGGGCGGCTCGGGGTGCTGCTGCGCCGCGACGACATCGTCGGCGAGAGCTTCTACCAACCGCTGATGCCGGCGATGCTCGAGCGCCTCGACCAGGCCGGTCTGCTCGACGAGAGCGACGGTGCCAAGGTGGTCTGGGTGCCCGGTTTCACCAACCGCGAGGGCGAGCCGCTGCCACTGATCGTGCAGGCGCGCACCGGTGGCTTCAACTACGCCACGAGCGACATCACCTGTGTGCTCGATCGCGTCGAGCGGCTGCACGCCACGATCCTGCTGTACTGCGTGGGCACGCCGCAGAGCCAGCACCTGCAGATGGTGTTCAAGGTGTCCGAGATGCTCGGCGTGCTGGTGCCGCCTGCCCGCGCCGTGCACGTGAACAACGGCAGTGTGCTGGGCGCCGACCGCAAGATGCTGAAGAGTCGCAGCGGCGAGCCGGAGATGCTGCTCGATCTGGTCGACGGTGCCATCGAGCGCGGTCGCGCCGTGATGGCCGAGCGCAGCCCCGAGCTGTCGGCCGGCGAGATCGACGACGTCGGCCGGATGATCGGCATCGGCGCGCTGAAGTACGCCGAGCTGTCGAGCGACCGCATCAAGGACTACGTGTTCGACTGGGACCGGATGCTCGCGTTCGAGGGCAACACGGCGCCGTACCTGCAGTACGCCCACGCCCGAATCTGCAGCATCTTCCGCCGCGGTGGCGTCGAGCGCGAGGGGGTGCGTTCGGTGGTGCCGCAGGTGATCGAGCCGCAGGAACGTGCACTGGCGCTGCAGTTGCTGCAGTTCGACGCAGCGGTGCACGACACGCTCGACAAGTTCAGCCCGCACAAGCTGTGCACCTACCTGTTCGAGCTGGCACAGGCGTTCACCGCGTTCTACGAAGCCTGCCCGGTGCTGAAGGACGGCCACGAGGCCACACGCGAGTCGCGGCTCGCGCTCTGCGACCTGACGGCCCGTGTGCTGCAGCAGGGCCTCGGCCTGCTGGGCATCGAGGCGCCGGAGCGGATGTGACCGTGCGCCCGGTCCCGCTGTCCCTGCTGCCCGACACCGCCCGCATCGAGCCCGACGGCTCGCTGTCGATCGGTGGCTGCTCCATCGCCGACCTGGCCCGCGAGTTCGGCACCCCGCTGTTCGTCTACGACGAGACGCACCTGCGTGCGCGCTGCCGCGAGGCGGTGGCGGCGTTCGGTCACCAGCGCGCGGTCTACGCGACCAAGGCGTTCCTGTGTGGCGCGATGGCCCGCCTCGTGCACGAGGAGGGACTGCTGCTCGACGTCGCCAGTGGCGGCGAGCTGTTCCAGGCGATGCACGCCGGTGTGCCGGCGTCCGCGCTCACGCTGCACGGCAACAACAAGAGCGTCGCCGAGTTGCGCATGGCCATCGCCGAGGGTGTGCGCCACATCGTGGTCGACAGCTTCGACGAGCTCGACCGGCTGGACGCGCTGCACGCCGAAGGCCTGCCGGCGCCGCGGGTGATCGCGCGCATCACGCCCGGCGTGCACGCGCACACCCACGAGTACATCGCCACCGGCCAGAACGACAGCAAGTTCGGCTTCAACCTCGCCAACGGCGATGCCCACCGCGCGATCGACCGCATGCGCCGGTCGCCGTCGGTGCAGCTGGACGGCGTGCACTGTCACATCGGCAGCAACGTGTTCGAGGCCGCCAACTTCGCCAAGGCGGCCGAGGTGATGGCGACGTTCGCCGCCCCGCTCGACCTGCCCGAGCTGGTGCTCGGCGGCGGCCTCGGCGTCGCTTACGTGGAGGGCGAAGAAGCACCCACCATCACCCAGTGGGGCAACGTGTTGCTCGACGCCTGCGCTGCGCTCGGCGTACGCGCCAATGTCAGCGTCGAGCCCGGCCGCAGCATCGCGGCAGCCGCAGCGATCACCGTCTACGAGGTCGGCACGGTGAAGGACATCCCCGGCGTGCGCACCTACGTGTCCGTCGACGGTGGCATGAGCGACAACCCCCGTCCGGTGCTCTACGGCAGCGGCTACGAGGCGTTCCTCCCTCGTGCGGTGGGGGCGCAGCGGCCGAAGCGGGCGCGCCTGGTGGGCAAGCACTGCGAGAGCGGCGACGTGCTGATCTTCGACGCCGCGCTGCCGGACGACGTGCGCGTGGGCGACCTGCTGGCCACCCCGGTCACCGGTGCCTACGGGCACAGCATGGCGAGCAACTACAACAAGCTCACCC
>JBMOGW010000378.1:0-2219 GCA_049318165.1 Ilumatobacteraceae bacterium | reverse complement strand
ACCGGGCAGGTGTCGAGGTGGCAGACGCGCATCATGATGCAGCCGCTCACCACCAACGGTGCCGTCGCGAAGCCGAACTCCTCGGCGCCGAGCAGCGCCGCGATCACCACGTCGCGGCCGGTCTTCAGCTGGCCGTCGGCCTGCACCACGATGCGATCCCGGAGTCCGTTGAGGAGGAGCGTCTGCTGCGTCTCGGCGAGGCCCAGCTCCCACGGCGCGCCGGCGTGCTTCAGCGAGGTGAGCGGGCTGGCGCCCGTGCCGCCGTCGTGGCCGCTGATCAGCACCACGTCGGCCTTCGCCTTGCTCACACCCGCGGCCACCGTGCCGACACCGACCTCCGACACCAGCTTCACGTGCACGCGAGCGGCGGGGTTGGCGTTCTTCAGATCGTGGATCAGCTGCTTGAGGTCCTCGATCGAATAGATGTCGTGGTGGGGCGGCGGGCTGATCAGGCCGACACCCGGCGTCGAGTGACGGGTCTTGGCCACCCACGGGTACACCTTGTGGCCGGGCAGCTGCCCGCCCTCGCCGGGCTTCGCGCCCTGCGCCATCTTGATCTGGATGTCGTCGGCGTTGACCAGGTACTCGCTCGTGACGCCGAACCGGCCGCTCGCCACCTGCTTGATCGAGCTGCGCCGCGTCGGGTCGTACAGCCGGTCGGCGTCCTCGCCGCCCTCCCCGGTGTTGCTCTTCGCGCCGATGCTGTTCATCGCGACGGCGAGCGTCTCGTGCGCCTCGGCGCTGATGCTGCCGTAGCTCATCGCGCCGGTGCTGAAGCGCGTCACGATCTCGCTCACCGGCTCGACCTCGTCGATCGGCACCGGCGGGCGGTCGCTCGCGAACTCGAACAGTCCGCGCAGCGTCGCCGCCTTGCGCGACAACCCGTCCACGAGCGCGGTGTACTGCTGGAAGACGTCGTAGCGGCCGGCGCGCGTGGCGTGCTGCAACTTGAACACGGTCTCCGGGTTGAACAGGTGGATCTCGCCCTCGCGGCGCCACTGGTACTCGCCGCCGAGCTCGAGCTTGCGGTGCGCACGCTCTTCCGGGCGCTTCGGGTGCGCCGCCGCGTGACGGGCACCAACCTCCTTCGCGATCTCCTCCAGCCCAATGCCGCCGAGGCGGCTGACGGTGCCGGTGAAGTACTCGTCCACCAGCTCGGCGCCGAGACCGATGGCCTCGAAGATCTGTGCGCCGGTGTAGCTGGCGACGGTGCTCACACCCATCTTGCTCATCACCTTCAGCACGCCCTTGCCGGCGGCCTTGATGTACTGCTTGACCGCCTTGTGCGGATCCATCGCACCGAGGCCGTTGAGGTCCTCGCGCACCATGTCCTCGATGCTCTCGAACGCGAGGTACGGGTTGATCGCACCGGCGCCGTAGCCGATGAGCAGCGCCATGTGGTGCACCTCGCGGGCGTCGCCGCACTCGACGACCAGACCGACCTTGGTGCGCTGCTGCTCACGGATGAGGTGATGGTGCACGGCGGCGGTCAGCAGCAGGCTGGGGATGGGCGCGTACACCTCGTCGCTGTTGCGGTCGCTGAGCACGATGATGCGCGCGCCGTCGGCGATCGCCTTGCTCACCTCGCTGCGCACGGCGTCGAGCGCGCGCTTCAGCGCGAGCCCGCCGCCGGACACACGGAACAGACCGCTGATCACCACCGCGGCGAGCTCGGGGAACTCGCCCCCCTCACCCGGATCGGCATCGTTGATGTGGATGATCTTCGCGAGCTCGTCGTTGTCGATCACCGGGAACGGCAGCACGAGCTGACGGCAGCTCTCGGGTCCGGGGGCGAGCAGGTTGGCCTCGGGACCGACGGTCGAACCGACGGAGGTGACGACCTCCTCGCGGATCGCGTCGAGCGGCGGGTTGGTGACCTGTGCGAACAGCTGCTGGAAGTAGTCGAACAGCAGCCGCGGGCGCTCGCTCAGCACGGCGATCGGCGTGTCGGTGCCCATCGAGCCGATCGGCTCGGCGCCCGCCTTCGCCATCGGGCCGACGAGGACCTTCAGTTCCTCGTGCGTGTAGCCGAACATCTGCTGGCGGCGCAGCACGCTCTGCCGGCTGAACACGATGTGCTCGCGGTCCGGCAGCTCGTCCAGCTCCACCAGGCCCTCGTCCAGCCAGTGTTGATACGGCTGTGCCTGAGCCAGACCGCGCTTGACCTCCTCGTCCTCCACGATGCGACCCTGCGCCGTGTCGATGAGGAACATGCGGCC
>JBMOGW010000377.1:0-2255 GCA_049318165.1 Ilumatobacteraceae bacterium | reverse complement strand
CCGCCCAGCTCGAGCACGACCTTCTTCAGGTGGCGACCGGCGATCTCGGCGACGGCGGCACCGGCGCGCTCGGAGCCGGTGAGCGACACGCCCTGCACGATCGGGTTGGCGATGATCGTCGCCACCTGGTCGTTGGTGGCGTAGATGTTCGTGTAGGCACCCACCGGGAAACCGGCGTCGTGGTAGATCTGCTCGATCGCGGCCGCCGACTCCGGGCACTGCGGCGCGTGCTTCAGCAGCACCGTGTTGCCGATGATCAGGTTCGGGCCGGCGAAACGGGCCACCTGGTAGTAGGGGAAGTTCCACGGCATGATGCCGAGCAGCACACCAAGCGCGCTCTTGCGCACCACGGCCGAGCCCTCGCCGCCCATGAGTGCGATGGGCTCGTCGGCCAGGAACTCACCGGCGTTGTCGGCGTAGAACTGGTAGATCGCCGCGCTGAACTGCACCTCACCGATCGCGTCGCCGATGGGCTTGCCCATCTCGCGGGCGATGATCGCCGCCAGCTCGTCCTGCCGCTCGTTGTGCAGGTCGGCGACGCGAGCGATCAACGCGGCGCGCTCGGCGACGGTGCTGCCCTTCGACCATCCGCGGAACGCGGCGTCCGCCTGCACGATGGCAGCGTCGAGCGCGGCATCCGTGATGGTTTCGTACGTCTTGACGGTTTCTCCGGTGGCGGGATCCACCACTGCATAGCCACTCACGACAATTCACCCTTCCGGTTCGGTTCGAGGTTCCGGCGCTGGAACTCGTGGCGCGAACCGTAGTGCCTCGCAACCCGTCCGGTCACGAGGTGCTCGACAGTCCGTCGGCGGGCTACAGCCAGGCGTCCTCGTACGGCGTGAGCCCGAGCGGTTCCGCACCGGTCTCGGTGATCAGCACCATCTCCTCCAGCTTGATGCCGTCGGGGCCACCGACCTCGCCGGCATAGCTCTCGATGCAGAGCGTCATGCCCACTTCCACGACACCGTCGTAGCCGCCACCGTACGAACCGTCGATGTGTGCCTTCTCGGGCGTCCGGATGATCGGCCACTCGTTCTCCAGGCCCAAGCCGTGGAACAGCGTGGTGAAGTTCTGCTCGGCGAGTTCGGGTGCGTAGGCGAAGCCCTTCTCGGTCAGCTCGAGGAAGCTCGCGCCCGGCACGAGCAGCTCCATGTTGCGGTGCACGTGCTCGTGGCAGGCCGCGTACAGGCGGCGCTGACGATCGGTGGGATGTCCGTCGGCGATCCACGTGCGCGAGATGTCGTGCGCGTAGCCGTACGGTCCGATCAGGTCGGAGTCGCAGCCGATGATGTCGCCGGACTCGATGACCCGCAGACCGGTCTCCTGCGACCAGGGGTTCGTCTTCGGGCCCGACAGCAGGTAGCGGGCGTTGATCCATTCGCCCTCCCACTCGATGTTCGCCGCGTGCAGGTGCGCCCAGATGTCGGACTCGGTGACGCCCGGGCGCGTGGCCGCGAACATCCGCTCGAACCCGTCGTGGCAGGCCTTGGCTGCGAGCCGTTGCGCCTGGATCTCCTCCGGACCCTTCACCGCGCGAGCGCGGTAGATGACGCCCTGCCCGTTGATCACCCGGATCCCGCGCGCCTCGAGGGCGAGCGCCTGGAAGGGCGAGAGCCGGTCGATGCCCACCCGCAGGTCGTCCGGTGACGTGCGCCGCACGAGGGCAGCGATCTCGTCGGCCCACGCGGCCAGGCTGGTGTCGAAGTTCTCGTCGCCGTCGCTCATGAAGCCGACGGGGCGAGCCAGGTGCACGGCGTCGACGGTGCCGAGGTCGCCGTGGTAGGCGTCGTGCCCGGCCACCCAGTCGAACAGCTCGGCGGTCCCGTCGGCGGCCATGAACAGGTAGCGGCAGTCGTGGTTCAGCGCGTACACCTGCACGTTGCGGCTGTCCGTCGCGTAGCGGATGCTGACCGGGTCGTAGATCAGCAATGTCGGCACGTCGAGCAGCTGCATCATGTCGATCAGCCGCTGCTTCCGGTAGGCGCGCATCCGTCGCACAGTGGCGTCGTCCAGCGTCTCGACCACGGTCATCCCCCTTCGTTGCCGGCCCCCAGCCCGCATCGAGCGTGACGGTAGCCGACGTGCCGGCGGGTGCGGGACGATCGATCAGCGTGCCGTACGGCGGACGCTGCGCACGATCGCGACGCCCACCACGATCAGCGCGAGTGCGAGACCGGAGGTGGGGAATCCGCCACCGGTGGCAGGAATGTGCCCGCCGGCGGTCGCCGCCGCGGTGGTGACCGGCAGGGTCG
>JBMOGW010000376.1:0-2263 GCA_049318165.1 Ilumatobacteraceae bacterium | reverse complement strand
CTGTGGATCAACTTCCCGTGGAGCGACAAGGACCCGGTGGCCAAGCGCGACTGGTCGGTGAAGGACGCCTGATGGTGCCGGGCGTCGTGTCCGCCGCAGTGGACGACGCCCCGATGAGCGATGTCGCCGTCATCGGCATCATCGTGTTCGCCATCGTCGCGGTGGTGGGTTTCGTGGCGATCGCCGTGCTGCTGTGGTGGCCGCGACGGGACGAACGACCCTGACCTTGGCCCTGTCGCGGCTGGGCGATGACCGTCAGGCCGCGTCCACGATGGGCGGCCGTGCAACGGTGGGACACGCCAGGTCGAGCAGTTCAGCGGCGGACGCTCCCCGGTCGATCGCAGTGGCGACGACGACCGT
This sequence comes from Ilumatobacteraceae bacterium, assembly GCA_049318165.1. GTDB lineage: Bacteria > Actinomycetota > Acidimicrobiia > Acidimicrobiales > Ilumatobacteraceae > UBA668. Next base: position 1,903 of record JBMOGW010000376.1, on the reverse strand, counting down.
CTCGGTGGACGGCGCTGCGCCGAGCGAGGAGTGAAGTGTCGCCGCGAACCGGCGGAACGAACCGCGCGCGAGGGCGGTGTGCCCGAGCATCGCGTCGGCGACCATCGACAGTCGGCACGCTTCCTCGGACAACGGCACGAGCCCCGCGGCGTCCTCGCAGTTGCTCAACGCACGCTCGGGTCGCCGGTGAACGAGATGCCATGCAGCCAGCATGAGATGCGCTCGGGCACCCTGCAGCCGGTACCGCTCGCGCGTCTCGTCGGCCCAGGCTGCGTACGGGGCGTCCGCCAGCAGCTCCTGTCGCGCGTACGCCGCCGCCTCGCTCAGGGCCTCGTACTTCGCGGCGCCGTCCGTCGACGCAGCCCGCTGCCAGGCCCGATCGAACTGATCGAGGTCGAACTCGAACAGCTCGGTCGCGATGCGGTACGAATTCGGCTCGGTCTGCACCACTCGACGCGAGGTGGCGGAGCAGGTGAAGAGTCGACGACGAAGGGTGCTGACGGCCTGCTCGATTGCGGCGTTGGCATTCCTCGGCGGCGTGTCACCCCACACGGCCTCGGCGATCCGCTCCTTGGTGACGGTGTTGCCGCGAGCGAGCAGCAACAGCTCGAGCGTCGCCCGCGCCTGCGCGCCGCCGAAGGAGGCGCCACGAAGGGTTCCATCCGCGGTGACGACGGACAGAGGTCCGAAGATGTTGACGATCATGTTCAGTCCGCCTGTTCATGGGCTTGCTCGATGCTCCCGTGCATCGAGTCGAGCAGACGCCATCCTGCAGCGGTCCGACGTTGGTCGCAACGGCACCGATCGAGGCGTTCCGACGGTCGTAGGACCGATCTGGCGGCCGGGCGGTGCCGGCCGGTGGTGGTGTTCCCACACCTCGTGGCAGTCGCCTCGATCGTGGCCAGTTGCCCGTCGTTGCGACGTGTCGGAAGTGGACAGAAGGCGTGTGACCAGGATGGACAGTTTTATTCGTCCTAGGACCTTCGTCGGAACGCGAGCAGCCCTCGCGACCGACGGTGGTCGCGAGGGCTGCTCGATCCTGACGGGCTCGCTTCGACGTCGAGCCGTGCCGGAAGAGGGTTGGTCGGCTACAGGATGAAGTCCTGGGCGGTGACCGTCGTGACGTTCACGCCACTCAGCACGATGACCATTGCTCCGATGGTGATCCGCGTGTTGGCACCGACCTGGGTCCGCACGACCGACGTGGCGAAGTTCGCCACCGTGACGCCGAGGCTGCGGACATCGATGAGGTCCTGTCCGCCGGTCGGGTTGCTGTCGAAGCCGCTCACCGTGAGGGTGCCCGAGTCGCCGAGCCCGGCAGCGATGATGTCGTTGCCGGTACCGGGCGTCGCGGTGTCGGTGCCGCCGCCGCCACGAATGGTGTCGGCGCCGGCATTGCCGGTGAGGGTGTCGTTGCCGAGGCCACCGTTGATGTTGTCCGAAGCGGCAGAGCCGCTGATGACGTCGTTGCCGAGTCCACCGTTGATGGACACGATCCCGGCGAGGGTGACGGCGGCCAGGTTCAGCGTGTCGGCGAGTGCGCCACCGGCGATCGAGACGTTGCTGAAGCCGTTCGCCGTGATGGTCTCGAGGCCGGTCACGGTGCGAAGACCGATGACCGTGCCGTTGGCCAGTGCACGAATCGTGTCCACGCCGGTACCGCCGTTCACCGAATCGAAACCGTCGCCGGTGCCGGTGACCTCGAAGGTGTCGTTGCCGGTTCCGCCGGCGAGCGTGTCGTCGCCGGCGTCGCCGGACAGCACGTCATCGCCCGTGTTGCCATCGAGGTTGTCATTGCCGCCGCCACCGCGCAGCACGTCGTCGACGATCGTGCCGAGCAGCGTCTCGGCCGCGGCAGTGCCGAGGAATTGATCGCCGACGATGCCGGTGAGGGCCGACACGA
>JBMOGW010000375.1:0-2275 GCA_049318165.1 Ilumatobacteraceae bacterium | reverse complement strand
GCCACGTTCTACAACGTCACCTGCCAGGTGCCCGGCGAGGACGAGATCCGCCTGCTCGGCGTCCCGTCCGACGGCGAGGGCGTGCAGATCGTCGACGACTGGGACCCGCTCGGCATGCGTGGCACGGTGTCACGCACGCTGCTGATGAACGACGTGTTCGTGCCGCACGCCAACGAGTGGATGCCGGTGGGCATGTACAACCAGGCGGCGTTGCGCTTCCCATGGCTGTTCCTGTCGCTGTGCCCCAGCTACCTCGGCCTCACCGGCGGCATCATCGACGCCACCCGCCTGTACCTGCGCGGCGAACTGCCCGGGCAGGTGGCCGGCTCGCGTCGAGACCACCCGATCAAGCAGGTCGGTTGGGCGCAGATGCAACTGAAGCACGAGCAGTCGCGGGCGATGATGTACCGCGCCGTCGACGAGGCGACGATCGACCCGACGGAGGACGATCTGGTGCGCGGCTGGGCGACCGCGATCACCGTCATGGAACACGCCGCCGAGGTGGCGAGCATGTCGATCCGCGTGTGCGGCGGCCAGTCGATGCAGAAGAGCATGCCGCTCGAGCGGATGTACCGCGACGCGCGTCTCGGCAGCACGATGCTGCCCTGGAGCGCCGAGGTGTGCACCGAGCGCCTCGGCACGGCCCGGCTCTTCGACCAGGGCTGACCGGCGTGGCACGGCCGGCGACACTCAGCCGCGACCGCATCGTCGATGCGGCCGTCGCGCTCGCGACGCGGGAAGGGGCCGACGCTCTGACGGTGCGCCGTCTCGGCGAACAGCTCGGCTGCGACCCGAGCGCGCTGTACCGCCACTTCACCAATGCCGAGGCGCTGCACCGGGCAGTGGGTGACCACTTCCTCGCCGACGTGGACGTGGCTCCCCGTCCCCGCGAAGGGTGGCGCACCGCCGTGCGCAGGCTGTGCATCGAACTGCGCCATGCGCAGCTGCGCCAGCCGAAGCTCGCGGCATTCGTCCGCGCCGCGCCCACCCGGCTGGGCAACGAGCTGGCGATCACCGAGGCGCTGCTGCGCGAGCTGCGCCGGGGTGGCTTCCGTGCCGCGGCCGCCGTGCGCGCCTATCACTCGCTCATCGAGCTGACCGTCGGCTCGGCGGCCATCGACGCGCCGCTGGCCGCGCTCGCGTCGAACGACCGCGCCGCCACCTACGACCGCTGGCGCGCCGACTACGGCGCGCTCGACCCGGCGCAGTTCCCCGCCAGCGTCGCCGTGGCCCCGCTGCTCTACCAAGGGACCGCCGACGAGCGGTTCGAACAAGCCCTCGACCTGTTGCTGGACGGGTTGATGTCGCGGCGTCGCGTCGCGAACTAGGGTCGCCACCGTTCGCACGCAGGAGGTTTCCGGAATGTCGCAGAAGGTTCGTGGTGTCGTCGCTCGCAGCAAGGGTGCACCGGTCACGGTGGAGACGATCGTCATCCCCGATCCCGGTCCCGGCGAGGCGGTCGTGAAGGTGCAGGCCTGCGGCGTGTGCCACACCGACCTGCACTACCGCGAGGGCGGCATCAACGACGAGTTCCCGTTCCTGCTCGGCCACGAGGCGGCCGGCGTGGTCGAGAGGGTCGGCGAGGGCGTCACCAACGTGCAGCCCGGCGACTTCGTCATCCTCAACTGGCGCGCCGTGTGCGGCAACTGCCGGGCCTGTCTGCGCGGTCGCCCGTGGTACTGCTTCAGCACGTTCAACGCCACGCAGAAGATGACGCTGGAGGACGGCACCGAGTTGTCGCCGGCGCTCGGCATCGGTGCGTTCGTGGAGAAGACCCTCGTCGCCGCCGGCCAGTGCACGAAGGTCGACCCCGACGTGCCGGCGGCCACCGCCGGCCTGCTCGGCTGCGGCGTGATGGCCGGCATCGGTGCCGCCATCAACACCGGCAACGTCGGCCGTGGCGACAGCGTCGCCGTGTTCGGCTGCGGCGGCGTCGGTGACGCCGCCATCGCGGGCGCGCTGCTCGCCGGTGCGCACACGATCATCGCCGTCGACATCGACGACCGGAAGCTCGAACTGGCCAAGCAGTTCGGCGCCACCCACACGGTGAACTCGCGCAACGCGGACCCGGTGGCGTTCATCAAGTCGGTCACCAATGGCAACGGCGCCGACGTGTGCATCGAGGCCGTCGGCCATCCCGAGGTCTACAAGCAGGCGTTCGAAGCTCGCGACCTGGCCGGCACCGTGGTGCTGGTGGGCGTGCCCCGCCCCGACATGACGCTCGAACTGCCGTTCATCGAGGTGTTCGGCCGCGGTGGTCAGCTGAAGAGCAGCT
>JBMOGW010000374.1:0-2275 GCA_049318165.1 Ilumatobacteraceae bacterium | reverse complement strand
CCATGAGCAAGGATGACCGGTCAGTACTCAGTTGGCTCGCGTTCGTGGCGGCACTCGCCGCCCTCGTCGTCGCGATCTTCGGCCTCTCGAACAGCGGGAGCAGCGGCGGTGACGCAGCTGGTGGCGGCGGTGGTGCCAAGCCGACCATCAACGTCACGATGAGCGACTTCGCGTTCGAACCGGCGACCATCACCATCCCGACCGGCGGCGCAGTGCTGCACCTGATGAACGGTGGCGCGGTCACGCACAACTTGAAGGTCGCCGAACTCGGCATCACCAGCATCGACATCGCTGCGGGTGCCTCGTACGACCTCACCGTCCCCGCCACGCCCGCCGGCACCTACCGGGTGATCTGCCCGCAGGCCGGCCACGAGGGCGCCGGCATGGTCGGCTCGCTGGTCGTCAGCGACTCCGGCTCGGGCGGCTCGTCGGCCGGCGGCAGCACCGGTTCGACGACGCCGACCGAGACAGGCCACGATGCGGCCAGCAACTCGGCGATGGACGCCAAGATGCTCGCGGCGGCGATGCTGTATCCCGCCAAGACCGAGGCCCACGGCGGCCGTCCCGCCGAGTACACGGTGTCCGACGACGGCTACAAGGTCTTCAACGTCGACGTGAAGGTCGTCGACTGGGAGGTCGAGCCGGGCAAGTTCGTCAAGGCGTGGACCTACAACGGCACCGTGCCGGCGCCGACGATCCAGGTGTTCACCGGTGACAAGGTGCGCATCGTCTTCAAGAACGACACCCCGCAGACCACGTCGCTCCACTTCCACGGCATCCAGGTGCCGAACCTGATGGACGGCGTCGACCCGTACACCGAGGACCCGACCCGTCCCGGCGAGACGCACACCTACGAGTGGGTCGCCAAGGGCCCGTCGGTCGGCATCTACCACTCGCACCACAACGCGCAGGAGCAGATCCCCAACGGCATGTTCGGCACGTTCCTGGTCGACGACATCCCCACGCCGCAGGTGCTGATCGACAAGGGCTACCAGGAGAAGCCGGTCAAGACGATCAACATGGTGCTCAACGACGCCGGCACGATCGGCCTCAGCCTGAACGGCAAGAGCTTCCCGGCGACCGAGCCCTACACGATGCGTCTCGGCGAGACCATCAAGGTCAACTACCAGAACGAGGGCCTGTTGGTGCACCCGATGCACCTGCACCAGCCGATGGGCTGGATCATCGCCAAGGACGGCGTGCCGCTGATCACCCCCGAACCGACCGACACCCTGCTGATCGCACCCGGTGAGCGGTACACCGTGCTCTACAAGGCGGTCGAGCCCGGGGTGTGGGCGTGGCACTGCCACATCCTCACCCACGCCGAGACCGCCGACGGCATGCGGTACATGGTGACGGCGATCATCGTGGAGCGCTGACGACGATGTCCGCTCGTGGCGCACGACTGCTGGTCGGCGTCGACGGCACCGAGGGTTCAGTGGAAGCACTGCGGTGGGCTGCCCATGAGGCAGCCCGCCGTGGTTTTCCCCTCCACGTGATGAGCTGCGCCGAGCTGCCCATCGCCGTGGAGGCCGGGCTCATCGGTGGCGGGGGCGTCGGACCCGTGAGCGGTGCGATCGTCGGCGAGCACGAGGCCGTCAACCAACGGGCCGTCGACCTGGCCCGCTCATTCGGCCTCGGCATCGAGGTGTCGGGCGAGACGGTGCTCGGCGCCCCGGCCTACGCATTGGTGGGTGCGTCGCACCCGAACGACATCGTCGTCGTCGGCGCCACCTCGCATCCCGGCCGCCTGACCGAGGTGCTCGGCTCGGTGGCCACGGTCGTCACCCACCGGGCGCACTGCCCCGTGGTGGTGGTGCACGGCAGCGACCGCAAGGACGCGAACATCGGCCGCATCGCCGTCGGCGTCGACGGCTCGGAGTGCGCCGGCGTGGCGCTCGCCTGGGCGATCGACGAAGCCGAGCGCTGCGACGCCGAACTGGTGCTCGTGCATGGCTGGTCGTACCCCTACCAGGGCACCCGCCCCGGCTTCAGCGAGGCCCGCGACAACATGAAGCTGGACGCGATGCGCACGCTGGAAGCGTCGGCGAAGACGGTGCGCGAATGCGCGCCGGCCCTGCGCTGCCATTCGATCATCAGTGAGCAGCCGCCGGCCAAAGCCGTCATCGACGCCGCACGAGAGGCCGACCTGCTGGTGGTCGGCTCACGTGGCCGCGGCGGGTTCAGTTCGCTGCTGCTCGGCTCGGTGAGCCGCACGGTGTTGCAGCATGCGACGGTCCCCGTCGTCGTCGTCCGTCACGACGACTGACCGGGC
>JBMOGW010000373.1:0-2298 GCA_049318165.1 Ilumatobacteraceae bacterium | reverse complement strand
GTGAACGCACCCGACCTGACCCTGCTCGACCCGTGGCTCCGCTACCTGTGGGACACCGGCGCCACCGACCTGCACCTCGCGGCCGGCACGCCGCCCCGGGTGCGCATCGACGGCAAGCTGCTCGCCGTACCCGAGGCCGCGCCGCTCACCACCGAGCAGGTGCAGGCCATGACCGACGGCCTCCTGCCTCCCGGTGAGCAGGAGACGTTCCGCACCCAGCGCCAGATCGACTTCGCGTTCTCCTGGGCCGACACCGCCCGGTTCCGGGTGAACGCCTTCCACCAGCTCGACCGCCCGGCGCTCGCGCTGCGGCTCATCCCGAGCCAGATCCCCACCCCGGAGCAGCTCGGCCTGCCCGGCATCGTGGGGAGCCTGCTCAACAAGCCGCACGGCCTGGTGCTGGTGACCGGCCCGACCGGTTCGGGCAAGAGCACCACGCTCGCCTCCATGATCGGCTGGATCAACCAGAACAAGCCGCTGCACATCCTCACCGTGGAGGACCCGGTGGAGTACGTGCACCCGCCGGCGATGGCGCTGGTGAACCAGCGCGAGGTGGGCGCCGATGCCCGCTCGTTCGAGGACGCGCTCCGCGCCGCGCTGCGCGAGGACCCCGACGTGGTGCTGGTGGGCGAGATGCGCGACCTCGAGTCGATCGCCCTCACCCTGACCCTCGCCGAGACCGGCCACCTGGTGTTCGCCACGCTGCACACCAACGACACCGCCCAGACGATCGACCGCATCATCGACGTGTTCCCGCCGGCCCAGCAGGACCAGGTGCGCACCCAGCTGTCGATGGCCCTGCAGGCGATCATCGCCCAACGCCTGGTGCCCCGCATCGGCGGCGGACGGGTGGCCGCCTACGAGATCCTCATGGGCACCAACGCGGTGACCAACCTGATCCGCGAGGGCAAGATCCGCCAGATCCGCAACGCGCTCGCCACCGGCGTGCGCGACGGCATGCAGGTGCTGGAGCAGCACCTGGGCCAGCTGGTCAGCCAGGGCGTGATCACGCTGGAGGACGCCCAGGCGGTGAGCGTGCACCCCGAGGACATCACCGGTCTGAACATGGGCCAGCAGGCCGGCCAGCCCGCCGCTGTGGGCAGGTGAGCGCCGCGGGCTGGGTCCTGCTGGTCGGCGGCGCGCTCGTCGGCCTCTTCGTCGGATCGTTCTGCAACGTGGTCATCGACCGCCTCCCGCTCGCGCTCGACGCGCCGAACGAGTACGGCGAGCTCTGGGACACGAACCCGTGGGGCCACGTGCTCGGCGTGGGCGAGGGGGCCGACAGCCGGTCGCGCTGCTCGTCGTGCGGGGCGCAGCTCCGCTGGTCCGACAACATCCCGGTGATCAGCTACCTGGCGCTGCGAGGCCGGTGCCGGAGCTGCGGCGAGCCCTACGGGGCCTACCACCTGGGGGTGGAGCTGTTCGTGCCGGTCGGCTGGCTGCTCGTCACGTGGGGCGTGGTGCACTTCCAGGGCTGGACGTGGGCACTCGTGCCGTACCTGTTCCTGGTGCCCGTGGGCGCCGTGGTGGCCACCATCGACCTGCAGACCCTCATCGTCCCCACCCGGGTGGTGTGGCCCGCGGCGGCGATCGCCGCGGTGATGTGCGTGGCCGCGGCGGGCCTCGAGGGCGAGTGGTCGTGGGTGGTCGGCACGGCGATGGGCGTGGTCGGCCTGGCCGGACCGCTGTTCCTGCTGTGGTTCGCCCTGCCTGCGGGCATGGGCTTCGGCGACGTGCGCCTCTCGGTGCTCCTCGGCATGGTGGTGGGCCTGGCCGCCGCCACCACCGGTCTCGCCTGGCCGTGGAGCCTGGTACTGGCCGTGATGGCGATCGCCCTCAGTTCCGCGCTGGGCATCGTGCTGGCCATCGTGCGCCGGAGCCGCAAGGTGCCGTTCGGGCCGGCGCTGGTGGTGGGTGCGCTGGTGTGCATCACCTTCGCCCAGCCGATCCTGGAGCCGTTCGGCCGCTGACCCCCACGCCGCCGCGCCCACTCGTTCCGTGTGGCGAGGACGTCGCGAACGCCACATGGTGGCCACACAGAACGGGGATCCGTCAGGGCGCGTCGAAGAGCGAGTTCAGCACGTGCACCGCGCCGTTGCGCACGGGCACATCGGCCGTGCCGATCGGGGCGCCGTTCACCCGGAGGGCACTGCCGGGGGCGCCCGGCCCGCCCGGGAGTGCGTAGTTGTCGATCACGCGGGCCGTGACCGGGGTGCCGTCGCGGGCCGTGACGGGTCCGGTCGGGTTCACCAGGTCGTCGCGGCCCAGCCGCCGGGCCACGGTGTAGCGGTCGACGAA
>JBMOGW010000372.1:0-2299 GCA_049318165.1 Ilumatobacteraceae bacterium | reverse complement strand
GCCGCACGGCGTTGGCGCGGATGCCGACCGAGCCGAGCTCGTCGGCCGCCTGCTTCACCAGCATCTCCAGCGCAGCCTTGCTGACGCAGTACGGCGTCATGTAGCGGTGCGTCAGCGGCGCGGCGATCGACGAAATGGCGACGATCGAGCCGCCGCCGTTGCCGGCGAGGTGGTTGGCCGCGTGCTTGATGGTGAGGAACGCTCCGGTGAGGTTGGTGCTCATGACCGCGTTCCAGTCCTCGAGCGTGGTGAGGTGCAGCGGCGCCGCGGCACCGGTGCCGGCATTGGCCACCACCATCGTGAACCGGCCGAGCGAGGCGGCCATGTCGCAGGCGGCCTGCACCGCGGCCTCGTCGGTGACGTCGCACACCGCGGTGCGCGCCGCGAGACCCTGGGCCTCCAGGCCAGCAGCCGCCGCGGCGAGCTTGTCGGGGTTGCGGCCCGCGAGCACGACGTGGGCGCCGTCGCGGGCGAGATGGGTGGCGCAGGCGAGGCCGATGCCGCTGCCACCACCGGTGACGAGGGCGACCTGGCCCTCCAAGATCGTCGAGGCCAGAATGCTCATGGCCGATCTTCTACTTGATCGCGAGCGCGTTGGGCGGACTGGCGACGCCGTTCGGCAGGTTCAGCGGGGCCGACGTGAACATGCACTCGTAGCGACCATCGGCTGCACAGTCCGCCGCGAGGGCTTCCAGGTTCCACATCTCGCCCAGGGGAAGGCCGAGCATCGGCAGCAGCAGCGTGTGGGTGAAGATCTCGTGCAGGCGGCGGCGGTCGGCTCGCACGGCCTGCTCGTCCTCCGGCGAGGCGAGCGCACCGGGCGGCCACACCTCCACCGCCGGGTTGTCGCAACCGAGTGCCGCGATGTGCAGATCCCACAGCACCTCGGCCAGGTGCTCGCCGCTGCGCAGGCCCGGGGTGCGCAACGCGCCCGGCGCGGCCATCGCCGCACGAGCATCCTCGTCGAGCCCCTCGTACCAGCCGACCCAGCCGGTGCGCATCAACAGCACGTCGCCCTCCTGCACCGTGGTGCCCTGCGCTGCCAGGCACTCGGCCAGCTCCTCCGGCTCGATCGGGTCGGACTCGTCGTAGCGCAGCGGTCGGCCCACCGCCTCGCGCCAGCGGCCGATGTCGGCCAGCACCGCCCGACCCACCAACCCACGCGTCGCCCAGTGGTGCATGCCGTGGTCGGCGTCCTCCACCCCGCCGAAGTGGCCGCTGCCCGCCTCGTCCTCGAGCGCGGCGTGGTTGCGGATGTGGCGGAAGCCGTCCCACTGCGAACTGGACTGCGTGTTCCAGCCGTGCAGCACGTCGTCGTGGCTGGTCGACACCTCGTCGCCGGTGACCTCGTGCCGGAACGGCTGGCGGCCGAACAGCGGCGGGTCGGGCAGGCCCATGTTCCAGTTCAGGGCGAACACGGCGCCGCGTCGCACCAGCGTGGCGGCGGCCGCGGCACGCTCGGGCGTGAGCAGGTTCAGGCAGCCCAGCACGTCGCCCCCCGGGCCCCACAGGCCCCACGCAGCGGGCAGGCCGCCACGGCGAGGAAGGTCTCGGTACGCAGGGAGGGAGCCGGGTGCGGTCGTCATGCCGGCACCGTACTCCTGCCCGCGAACGCACCCCGAGGCCGGTGCCGCACGCGACAGGGCGCGGGGGTAGCGTTGTTCCGCCATGGCTCTCTCCGACATCCGGCAGCCCGCCGACCTGCGCCAACTCAGCTACCCCGAGCTCGACGACCTCGCCGGCGAGATCCGTGACTTCATCGTCCACGCCGTGGCCGAGAACGCCGGCCACCTGGGCAGCAACCTCGGCGTGGTCGAGCTGAGCCTGGCCCTGCACCGCGTGTTCGAGTCCCCCACCGATGCGGTGCTGTGGGACACGGGCCACCAGGCGTACGTGCACAAGATCCTCACCGGGCGCCAGTCCGGGTTCGAGCGGCTGCGGCAGGCGGGCGGTCTGTCGGGCTACCCGAACCGCGAGGAGAGCCCGCACGACTTCATCGAGAACAGCCACGCCTCCACGGTGCTGAGCTACGCGTACGGCCTGTCGGTCGGACGCGAACTGGGCACCAATCACTTCCGGCACATCGTCGGCGTCATCGGCGACGGCTCGATGACCGGTGGCATGGCGTACGAGGCGCTGAACAACATCGGCCACAGCAACCAGCCGGTCATCATCGTCCTGAACGACAACGGTCGCAGCTATGCGCCGACGATCTCCAACCTGACCGCCGGCGTCACGCCGCGCGAACAGGCCGAGATGGACCACCCGAGCCTGCCCGACCGGATCACCGAGAAGCTGT
>JBMOGW010000371.1:0-2315 GCA_049318165.1 Ilumatobacteraceae bacterium | reverse complement strand
TGTCGGCGACGCTGGCGCCTGCGCGGTAAGTTCCGCGGATGCAGCCCGATGCCGCAGAGTTCGTCGACCTCGATCGCTACCCCATCGACCGGCCGGGCCCGGAACTGGACGCCCTGCTCGCCCACACGCGAGCGGCGATCGACGCGGACGGCTGTGCCGTACTGGAGGGTTTCGTGCGTGCGGACCGGCTGGCCGAGTTGGTGGCCGAGTGCGACCGGACTGCCGAGTTCGGGCACCGCAACTTCACTCGCACCAACCCGTACTTCACCGCCGACCGCGACGACCTGCCGCCGACGCATCCGCTACGCCGCTTCTACGACCGTTCGAACGCGTTCGTGCCGGGCGACCACTTCGGCGACGACAGCATCCTGCGAGCGATCTATCGATGGCCGGCGTTCGCCCCGTTCGTGCAGGCGGCGCTGGGCGAGGAGCGATTCTTCCCGTACGCCGACCCATTGGCCGACGTGATCGTCAACCTGGCCGAGGAGGGCAACGGGTTCCCGTGGCACTTCGACACCAACAACTACACGGTCACCTTGGCCATCCAGAACGCCGATGCCGGCGGCGACTTCGAGTACAGCCCACACCTGCGCACGCCCACCGACGAGAACTATGAGGGCGTGGAGCGCGTGCTCGACGGCGACCAATCGCTGATCCGTACCATCACGCTGCGGCCGGGCGACCTCCAGATCTTCAAGGGCCGCTACTCGCTGCACCGCGTCACACCGCTCGCCGGGCCGCGGCTGCGGTACGTGGCGATCTTCAGCTTCGTGGAGGAGCCCGGCATGGTCACCAGCCCGGAGCGAGTCCGCCAGCTGTATGGCCGGGTGCTGCCCATCCACCTCGAACGCGCCGGCCTTCGAGCGGACTCGCTGGTCGACTGACAGGCAGAGGCCCGGCGCGTCGACGGGCAGCCCGTCGTCCAATCATTCCCGATTGCGCTCAGCCAATCGGGGGTGAACGCGGCATGAACCCTTGACTCAAGCAGGCCGCGCCGTTCATGCCCTTCTCGCGATCCGACTACGGTTCGTCACCAATCATGCATGCGGATTGGTGCCCTTGCATGCACGAATGAGGAGCGCAACCGTGGCGGGAGAGATCGAACTGGTCAGCGACGGCGATGGGCTGGCGGTGTTCGGCCATCCGACCGATGTGGAGCTGTTCCTCCAGTCGGAGGGCCTGCAGTCGAAGCCGATCTCGGTTCGCCACACCGGCAACGCGCTCCACACCGGGTCAGCCGTGGCGCAAGCCGGCGCCGACATCGCGGCCAGCTCCGGTCAGTGGGTGAAGCTGACCAGCGAATCCGCTGCAGCAGTGAAGAAGTACGGGCTGATGGACAGCAAGACACCCGGCGTCAGTCACGCCATGGTGGGCAAACCCGGCGAGATCAAGCAGTGGATCCAGATTGCGAAGACGCCTGGTTCGATGCTCACGAACCCGGCGATGCTGGCTGGTGCGGCCGGCGTCATGTCGCAGTTGGCAATGCAGCAACAGATGAGCGAGATCACCGACTATCTCGCCCGAATCGACGAGAAGCTCGACGCCGTCCTCCGCATGCAGACCAATCAAGTCCTGGCACGTCTGGACGGTGTCGAGTTGGCGCTCCGCGAGGCGGCAACCGTGCGGAGCTCCGTCGGGCGAGTCTCCGACGTGACGTGGTCGAAGGTGCAGAACTCGTCGACGGCGATCATGGAGACGCAGGGGCTCGCCCTCCGCCAGCTGTCCGACCTTGCGGACAAGATCGAGCAGGCCACCGCCGTCGGTAATCTCGCCAAGATCACCAAGGACGCCGAGGCCGACGTGAAGAAGTGGCTGTCGGTGCTGGCCCGGTGTGCGCATCTTCATGACGCGGTGTCGGTGCTGGAGTTGGAGCGGGTGCTCGACGCCGACCCCGATGAACTCGACCGTCATCGCATGGGTCTGAAGGCCGCACGAGACGATCGTCGTCACCTGATCTCCACTGCCACGTGGATGATGATGGATCGCATGGCGGTGGCGGCCGGTCGGGCGAACGCGAACGTGCTCCTGCATCCGACGAAGGCACCGGGCATCGTCGAGTCGAGCAACTCGGTGACTGCCGACATCGCCGAGTTCCAGCGGCTGTTGGCCATCGAGGCCGAGGCGGCTTCGGCGGAGTCGAGGCGTTGGAGCGAAGCGGCCGGCGAGACGTGGGACAAGGCGCTCGGCGCTGGCGCCGACGGCCTGGGCGCCGTGAAGAAGTTCGGTGGCGACGCCCTGGGGCAAGTGGGCTCGGCGAAGGACAAGATCACCGGCAAGCTCGGCGGCCTCCGCCTGCGACGCGGCTCGGACTCGGG
>JBMOGW010000370.1:0-2357 GCA_049318165.1 Ilumatobacteraceae bacterium | reverse complement strand
ACATGACGCCGATCTTCTCGCGCAGCTGGTTGATGAAGATCATGATGGTGTTGGTCTTGTTGAGGTTGGCCGTGAGCTTGCGCAGCGCCTGGCTCATGAGGCGGGCTTGCAGGCCGACGTGCGAGTCGCCCATCTCGCCTTCGATCTCGGCTCGCGGCGTGAGTGCCGCCACCGAGTCGATGACCACCACGTCGAGCGCACCCGAGCGCACGAGCATGTCGGCGATCTCGAGTGCCTGCTCACCGGTGTCGGGCTGACTGATGAGCAACTGGTCGATGTCGACCCCGATGGCCCGTGCGTACACGGGATCCATCGCGTGCTCGGCGTCGATGTAGGCGCAGATGCCACCGTTGCGCTGGGCCTCGGCCACGACGTGCATGGCGAGGGTGGACTTGCCGGAGGACTCCGGACCGTAGATCTCGACGACGCGGCCGCGGGGCAGGCCACCCACGCCGAGGGCAACGTCGAGGGCCATCGCCCCGGTCGGCACGGCGGAGATGGACATCGAGCCCTTCTCGCCCATCCGCATGATGGACCCCTTGCCGAACTGCTTGTCGATGGCCGCCAGTGCGACGTCCAGTGCCTTCTCGCGGTCTGCGCTCATTGTTGCTCCGTTTCCTGCCTGTGGTTCCTGCCTGAGCCCGGGTGGCTCGCGGGAGGCCGGGTGGCCTCGATGCGGGTCACCGTACGGAGGGGGTGTGACAGGGTTCCTCGAGGGGTTCCCGGCCATGCCCCGGACCGCACGTTGCGGTGGCGAATGACATCACTGTAATCAACGAACAGTCGTTCGATCAAGCATTTCGACGAACGAATGTTCGGGCAGTCCGCCAGGCGCCGGCTCAGGCAGCCGGCACCCCGGTGACGGCGGCGTCGGCCTCCGCGAGCTCGCGCTCGTCGGGCTCGTGCATCGCCAGGTCGAACGCCAACCACAGCGTGTACGTGAACGGGTGGTAGATGATCGGCAGGATGATCGCCGCACCGACGCACAGCAGCGTCAGCTGCAACATCGGCCAGTCGGGTGCGGTGACGATGAACGCCACCGTCATCAGCACGGCCAGGCTGGCGAAGGTGAACACGACGTTGAGCGCGATCGGACCGAGCTCGAAGCCGTGCTCGCGGTGCCACTGGATGCCGCAGGTGCGGCAGCGCGGGTGTCGGCCGAGCCACCGCCTGATGAACGTCTTCCGGCTCCCGCAGCGCGGGCACTGCAGCACCGCCGCGCGGCGGAACATGGTGGCGATCGACGGCGACGGGCGGTCCATACCCCCGATGGTATAGAACACGCCCCCGTTTCCCGCCAGACTGTCGGCCGTGCGTCGAACACTCGCCGGCCTGCTGTTCGGCCTCGCCTACCTGTGCGCCAGCCTCACCGTGGCGGGCTTCCTGTTGCAGCGCACGGCGTTCGATCCCGGCTACACGGCCGACCACGCCGACGTCGTGCTCGACGATCCGCAGATCCAGGCCGAGTTGGTGAACGTGATCGCCGGCTCGCTCGCCGCGCAGGCCCAGGCCGCCGGCCTGACCGACCCGTCGCTCACCGAGCAGGCGCTGCGCGATCGCGTCACCCTCGTGGCCGGCACTGCGCCCGGCGCAGCGTTGATGGCCGACATCATCCACGACGTGCACGCGGTGCTCATCGGCGAGCAGGAGGGACCGGTCGTCATCACACCCGAGCAGCTGGTCGACGCGACGCAGAACCAGGCCGCCGCCGTCGCCCAGCCGATCGAGGTGCCCGTGGAGACCGTCGGCGCGCTCGACGTGGCCGACGGCGTGCTCGGATGGCTGGTGCCGATCGCTGCCATCGCGACCCTGGCACTCGTCGTGCTCGGCCTCGCAGCACACCCCGAGCGATCGGCGCTGTTCCGCAGCCTCGGCCTCGGACTGCTGGTGCTGGCCCTGTTGGCCGCACTGCTGGGTTACGTGGTGCCGAAGTTCCTCGTGCCCGTCCTGAGCGACAGCCCGTGGGCGCGCATCCCCGCGACGCTCGCGGACGATTCGCTGCCGCTGCTCGTGGCGCTCGATCTGCTGCTCGTGGGCGGCGCGCTCGCGCTGCTCGCAGGCACGGGCATCATGCGCCGCCGCAAGCGGTGGAGCACGCCCGTGAACACGTACCGGTATCAGGAGGAGCGCCGCTGGAGCGGCTGATCGTCAGGCCGTGAGTTCGTCGACGAACTCGGCGAACACCGACGAGTACTCCATTGCCTCGGCGTCGCTGTGCATCATCGAGATCAACCACTGCTCGTCGAGGCCCGGCGGCAGCAGGATGCCGCGGTTGATGCCGTGAATCCACTGGGCGAACGCCAGGTCGAAGTCGGTGGCCTTGTAGTCGCGGTAGTTCTTGATCGGCTCCGCCGCCC
>JBMOGW010000369.1:0-2389 GCA_049318165.1 Ilumatobacteraceae bacterium | reverse complement strand
GTGTCGCCGACCTTCTTGAACCAGCGCGTGATGGTGCCTTCGGTGACGGTCTCGCCCAGTTGCGGGAGGGTGACGTCGGCCATGGTGCGGATCTCCTCGTGAATGTCGAAATCGGGGGGTGTCAGGCGTTCAGGCTGCGGCCCGTGAGGGACAGCACCGTCTCGCCGAACAGTTCGGTGAGGCTCGGGTGGGGCTGGATGAACTCGGCGACCTCGGCCACCGTGGCTTCCCAGTTGACGGCAAGGTACCCGCCGGAGAGTTGCTCGGTGACCCACGGGCCCACCATGTGCACTCCGAGGATCTGGCCGGCCGTGCCGTCGGCGTTCTTCTTGGCGATGATCTTCACCAGACCGTCCAGTTCACCGAGGATCTGCGCACGGCTGTTGGCACGGAACTGGTGCTTGGCGACGACCACGTCGTGGCCGGCCGCGCGGGCGGCTTCCTCGCTCGGGCCGGCGAACGCCACCTCGGGGTGGCAGTAGATGGCCCACGGCACACGGTCGTACGCGATGGGCGTCGGCCGCTCGCCGAGGATGTGCTTGGTGACGAGGATCGCCTCGGCGTAGCCGACGTGCGCCAGCGCCGGGGTGTTGATCAGGTCGCCGATGGCGTACACGCCCGGCTCAGCGGTGCGGCAGTACTCGTCGACCTCGACGAAGCCGCGTTGGTCGACGGTGACGCCGGTGCCCTGCAGGCCGAGGTGGTCGGCGTAGGGGCGACGGCCGATGCTGACGACCACTGCATCGACCTCGAGTTGCTGCGTGCTGCCGTCCTCGGCCGAGTACTGCACGGTCGTGCCACCCTGGCCGTTCGGCGTGTGGCCGAGCACCTTGGCGTTGACCTTGATGTCGATGCTCTTCTTCTTGAAGCTGCGCACGATGACGTTGGCGACGTCGGCATCGAGGCCGGGCAGCACCTTGGGCAGCCCCTCGAGGATCGTCACCTGCGAGCCGAGGTCGGCGAAGGTGCTGGCGAACTCGCAGCCGATGGCGCCGCCACCGATGACGGCGACGCGGGCCGGCAGCGTCTGCAGCATCAGCACTTCGTCGGAGGTCATCACCGGGCCGAGCTGGCCGGGAGGCGCCGGTTCGAAGCCGGGGATCGTACGCGGCACCGAGCCCGCTGCCAGCAACACGTTGGTGCCCGTCAGGCTGGTGGTGGTGCCGTCGTTGAGGGCGACCGTGACCGTCTTGTTCGGGCCGAGCGAGCCCGTGCCCTCGAGGATCGTGATCTGCTTCGACCGCATGAACCCACCGAGGCTCTTCACGATGCCGTCGACGATCTTCTGCTTGCGTGCCTGGATGGTGCCGAAGTTCACCACCGGGGCGGACGACTCGATGCCGAATTCGGCGGCGTGGGCGACATGGCGCTGCACGGCGGCCGACTCGAGGTACGCCTTGGCGGGGATGCAACCCCGGTTGAGGCACGTGCCACCGAGCGAGCCCCGCTCGACGACGGCCACCTTCAGGCCGGCCGACGTGGCGTACAGGGCGGCCCCGTATCCGCCGGGTCCGCCGCCGATGACCACCAGGTCGAACTGCTCATCCATCGATGCCTGCTCCACTTCCGTGAGGTGCTGCAATGTGAAGCGCAAACGGTACCGCTTCGATTCCCAGGTCGCAGCAGGTGCCGACCGGAACGGTGGTGGTGCTCACACCAGCTTCCAGCGCACCGTCTCCGCGGCCCGGTGGAAGACGAGCACGCGGTCGTTGCCCTCCATGGCGGCCGTCGGGAACGTCAGCGTGCAGGTCACCGGGGCCACGGTGAAGCCCTCGCAGGCACTCTCGCCACGCTGGTTGGGCCGTTCGGCGCGCCCGGGACCGACGAGGGTGAACCCTTCGAGGCCGGCCGGGTCGTCCACCCCCGACAGGGTGACGGTGACCGTCGCGACGCCGTCGCGCTCGTCGATGGGGTCCACGACCAGCACCTTCGCGTCGCCTGCGGCACCGCGTTGGCCGATCGCGAGCACTGGCGCCGTCTCCTGTCCGGCCAGACGGAGCAGCTGTACCGTCCCCGCCACGAGGATGGCCAGACCGCAGGTGACGGCGAGCAGCAACAACGTCCTCGTACGCATGGCGTGCACAGGCTAGGGGCGGTACGGTTCGGTGCATGCGTCGTCTGCTGTTGCTCGTTGCCGCCGGAGGGTTGACCCTCGCGGCCTGCGGTGCGGATGGCAACGACGGCCCCGGCGCCACCAGCGCAACGACGATGGTCGGCCCCGCCGACACCGCTGCGGGCGGCGCCGCGGTGCCCGAGGCATTGCGCTTCAGCGCCCCCACGGTGGGCGGCGGCACGCTCGACATGGCCCGGTTCGCCGGCCGCACGGTGGCGTACTGGTTCTGGGCGCCCACTTGAAGCACCTGCAACCGTGAAGCCCCCTCGGTCGAGG
>JBMOGW010000368.1:0-2437 GCA_049318165.1 Ilumatobacteraceae bacterium | reverse complement strand
CCAGCACGATGGCGCCGATGACGGCGGCGAGCAGGACGAACGACAGCGCCCAGAAGGGCAGCAGGTACGGCTTGAAGATCAGGTCGCTGATGGTCGCGGTGCTCTGCGGCTTGGCGCCTGAGCCCGTGGTGGCGTCGATCGTGTCGTCGGAGAAGCCCTTCAGCAGGACGTAGGCGAGGACACCGAACAGCAGCAGTGCCACCGGGGCGGCGATGGCGGCGTTCTTGTTGTTCAGGTCGCTGTCCTTGCCGAGCCGGGCGCGGGTGAGCATCACGCCGAACAGGAACAGCACCATCACGGCGCCGATGTACACGAGCACCTGGGTGACGGCGACGAACTCGGCGGAGAGAAGGATGTACTGCGCCGCGGCGCCGGCCATCACGATCACCAGCGACAGCGCGGCGTGCACCACGTTGCGGCTGGCGATCACGCCGGCGGCGGCGACCAGCATCATCAGGGCGATGATGCCGAACGCGACGTTCTGCGCGACCTGGATGTCGGAGGCGAGCACCATCACTTGCCCTTCTTCTTCTCGGCCCCGGCCTCGAGCGCCGGCATCTCGGGCACGGTCTCCATCCACTCGCCGAGCTTGGTCTTGTCGTGCAGCAGGTCGGCGATCTTCGGCTCGGAGTACTCGTATTCGGGGCTCCAGAAGAGGGCATCGAACGGGCACACCTCGACGCAGATGCCGCAGTACATGCACAGCGCGTAGTCGATGTCGAAGCGGTCGAGCTTGTTCACCTTGCGCGGCGCACCGCCGGCACGACGCGGCGGCGCCAGTTCCTTGTGGCCCTCGATGTAGATGCACCAGTCGGGGCAGCTACGCGCGCACAGCATGCAGGCGGTGCAGTTGTCCTCGCGGAGCGCGATGACGCCGCGAGCGCGGGGCACGGGCGCCTCCTTCTCGTGCGGGTACTGCACGGTCGCAGCGCCACCGCCGAACTTCTTCGGCTTGATGGTCTGCGCCATCGTGTTGAGCGTGACGCCGAGGCCCTTGATGAGACCCGGCACCTGCGGCTTCTTGGAAGCTGCCATCAGAACGCCACCTTCAGGATCGCAGTGATCATGATGTTGATGAGCGACACCGGGATGAGCACCTTCCAGGCGAAGCGCTGCAACTGGTCCTCACGGAAACGCGGGTAGCTGAAACGGACCCACATGATGATGCCCGAGAGCACCACCATCTTGGTGACCATGATCAGCGGCCCGACGATGTTCATCCAGTTGTCGACGGAGCCGAGGTCGGTGGGGTCCCAGTCGAACCAGCTGAAGGGCACACCCCAGCCGCCGAGGAAGAGCACGCTCGCGATGAGCGCGAACACGCCGGCGGTGGCGAACTCGGCGATGAAGAAGATGAGGAACCGGAAGCCCGAGTACTCGGTCATGTAGCCGGACACGAGCTCGGATTCGGCGATCGGCATGTCGAACGGCGTCTGCGTCAGCTCGGCCTGCACGGCGATCATGAAGATGATGAACCCGACGAACTGGGTGAGGATGTACGGGTTGCCGATGCCGGCCCAGCCGAAGATCTCGTCGCTGTTCTGCTTCACGACGATGTGCTGCAGGTTCATCGTGCCGGCCTGGATCACCACGCCGAGCACGGCGAGCACCATCGGCAGTTCGTAGGCGATCAGCTGGCCGGCCGCACGCAGACCACCGAGCAACGAGTACTTGTTCGCCGAACTCCAGCCGGCCATGAGGATGCCGAGCGTCGAGATCGAGCTGACGGCCAGCATGTAGAACACCGCGGCGTCGAAGTCGGTGAAGTAGGCGTCGGGGCCGAAGGGCACGACGGCGACCAGCAGGAAGGTGCTGACGAGCACCACCAGCGGGGCGTAACGGAAGATCCGCCGGTCGGCGTTCTCGGGCGAGATGTCTTCCTTCTGCAGCCACTTGCCGACTTCGGCGAACAGCTGCAACGAGCCGTAGGGGCCGGCTTCCATCGGCCCGAGACGGCTCTGCATGAAGCTCATCATCTTGAACAGGAACAGGTAGACGATGGTGCCGGCCGGCAGCAGCACGGCCACCGTGCCACCGAGGACGCGCAACAGCGACTGCGCCCAGTAGGGAAGGTCGACAGCGAGCATCACCGGTCAATGTCTCCCAGGATGAAGTACAGCGAGGCGAGGATGGAGATGACGTCGGGGACGTACACGCCACGCAACACCCACGGCACGATCGAGATGTTGTTGAAGCTCGCCGAACGGATCTTCACGCGGAACGGGCCGAGGTCACCACGGCTGACGACGTAGTAACCCATCTCGCCGAGCGGGTTCTCGGTGCTCACCCACGCCTCGCCCTCGGGCACCTTGATGATGCGCGGGACCTTGGCCATGATCGGGCCGCTGGGCAGGCCGTCGAGCAACTGGTCGACGATCTTGGTGGCCTCGCGGGTCTCCTGCAGGCGGATCCAGCAACGGGCGAAGCTGTCGCCGTC
>JBMOGW010000367.1:0-2456 GCA_049318165.1 Ilumatobacteraceae bacterium | reverse complement strand
GCGTCGGCATCCGCGTCGACAGCCCCGAAGAGGTGCAGCCGGCCATCGACAAGGCCAACAGCGTGGACGACCGTCCCGTCGTCGTCGACTTCCGCGTCGACGCGCGCGAGAAGGTCTTCCCGATGGTGCCCGCCGCGTCGAGCAACGACGACCTGATCCTGCCCGACTTCCAGAACGCGAACCGGAGCGCCCTGCGATGAGCGACACCATGAACCACCACATCCTGTCGGTGCTCGTCCAGAACCGCCCGGGCGTGCTCGCCCGCGTCGCCGGCCTGTTCGCCCGCCGTGGCTACAACATCTTCTCGCTGGCCGTCGCGCCGGCCGAGGAGGAAGGCTTCAGCCGGATCACGATCGTCGTCGACGTGGAGTCGTCGCCGCTCGAGCAGGTCACCAAGCAGCTCTTCAAGCTGATCGAGGTCGTCAAGATCAGCGAACTCGATCCGCGCCGCAGCGTGGAGCGCGAGCTGCTGCTCGCCACCGTCCGCGCTGCCGCCGAGCAGCGCAGTCAGGTGATCGAACTGGTCAACATCTTCGAGGGCAAGATCCTCGCGGTCGGCGTGGACGCCATCACCGTGAGCCTCGACGGGCACCCCGACAAGCTCGATGATTTTGAGGAACTCCTGGCCGGTTATGGCATCGTGGAGCTCCAGCGCACGGGCCGCGTCGCGCTGCCCAAACTCGATCGCGAGGCACGCTTGCGTGCCGTGAACACCAACAAGGGAAAGGCTGGCTGACCGAATGGCCGCACAGATGTACTACGAGGCGGACTGCGATCCGTCGATCATTCGCGGACGCAAGGTGGCCATCATCGGCTACGGCTCCCAGGGCCACGCGCACGCGCTGAACCTCAAGGAGTCGGGCGTCCAGGTGGTCGTCGGTCTCCGCGAGGGCAGCAAGTCGGCCGCCAAGGCCGAGGCCGCCGGCCTGAAGGTGATGGGTATCGCCGAGGCCGCGAAGTGGGCCAACGTCATCATGCTCACGATGCCCGACACCGAGCAGAAGGCCACCTACGAGGAGTTCATCAAGCCGCACATGCGCAAGGGCAAGGCCCTCGCGTTCGCGCACGGCTTCAACATCCGCTTCAAGCGCATCCGCCCGCCGAAGACCGTCGACGTGATCATGATCGCGCCGAAGGGCCCGGGCCACCTCGTGCGTCGCACCTACACCGAGGGCGGCGGCGTGCCGGCGCTCATCGCCGTGCACCAGGACGCCACCGAGGGCGCCAAGGCGCTGGCGCTCAGCTACGCGTCGGCCATCGGCGGTGCCCGTGCGGGCGTCATCGAGACCACCTTCGCCGAGGAGACCGAGACCGACCTGTTCGGCGAGCAGGCCGTGCTGTGCGGCGGCGTCACGTCGCTGGTGCAGGCCGGCTTCGAGACGCTCGTCGAGGCGGGCTACCAGCCCGAGATGGCGTACTTCGAGTGCCTCCACGAGGTGAAGCTCATCGTCGACCTCATGTACGAAGAGGGCATCGCCGGCATGCGCTACAGCATCAGCGACACCGCCGAGTACGGCGACGTCTCGCGCGGACCGCGCATCGTCACGCCGAAGACCAAGACCGAGATGAAGAAGATCCTCAAGGAGATCCAGACCGGCAAGTTCGCCAAGGAATGGATCGCCGAGAGCGAGACCGGCCGCGAGAAGATGAAGGCCCTCCAGGCCGCTGGTGCCGAGCACCAGATCGAGACCGTCGGCAAGGAGCTGCGTTCGATGATGCCGTTCCTCGGCGCCGGCAAGCAGAAGGTGGCCGACGTCAGCGGCGGCTGACCCGCCAAGTTCACCCTCGCCGTTCTGGGCGGGATTCGTCGCAACATGGCTTCTGGGCGGGATTCGTCTCGGAAGCCGCGACGGATCCCGCCCAGTTCGCTTTTCGAGGGGGTCCCGCTGCCGAAATCCGACTTGATGGGTCGGGATTTGTTGTGTAGGTTCACCGCCCTATGAGCGACAACTGGGGTTTCGAGACCCGACAGATCCACGTGGGCGGCGAGCCCGACCCGGCCACCGGCGCACGAGCGGTGCCCATCTACCAGACGACGAGCTTCCAGTTCCGCGACGCGGAGCACGCCCAGAACCTCTTCGCGTTGGCCGAGATCGGCAACATCTACACGCGCATCATGAACCCGACGCAGGGTGCGCTCGAGGCCCGCCTCAGCAGCCTGGAAGGCGGCGTCACCACCGCCGTCGGCCTGCCCGGCGCCCTGGTGGTCAGCTCTGGCCAGTCGGCCGAGACCATCGCCATCCTCACCCTCGCCGAGGCCGGCGACCACATCGTCGCCAGCCCGTCGCTGTACGGCGGCACGTACAACCTGCTGCACTACACGCTGCCGAAGATGGGCATTCAGGTCACCTTCGTCGACGACCCGCACAACCTCGAGGAGTGGGCCGCGGCCATCCGCCCGAACACGAAGGCGTTCTACGGTGAGGTGCTCGCCAACCCGCGCAACGACGTGTTCG
>JBMOGW010000366.1:0-2472 GCA_049318165.1 Ilumatobacteraceae bacterium | reverse complement strand
ATCGAGCCCGGCGCACGGTGGTGCTTGTGGTTACCGTGGCTGGCGCCCTGGCCGGCGAAGTTGTGACGCTTCATCGTGCCGGCGAAGCCCTTGCCGCGGCTGACGGCGGTCACGTCGACCTTCTCGCCCTCGGCGAGCACGTCGACCGTGATCTCCTGGCCCACTTCGAAGCCGTCGACCGAGTCGAGGCGCAGCTCGACCAGGCGTCGGCCGGCGTCGACGCCGGCCTTGGCGAAGTGGCCGGCCTCGGGCTTGTTGAGCTTCTTCGCGTCCTTGTGGCCATACGTGACCTGCAACGCGGTGTAGCCGTCTCGCTCGGTGGTCTTCACCTGCACGATGCGAGCGGGCTCGACGCGCAGCACGGTGACGGGCACGACCTTGTCGTTCACCCACACCTGGCTCATGGCGACTTTCTCGCCAACGATCGCTTTGAGTGCCATGTCGGCAGCCTTTTCGGTCAGACCCGGCGGACCGGGTTTTCGGATTACACGCAAATGCTCCACCGGCCCATGGGCCGGCGGAGCACCGGATTCGAGTTGTCGCCGTGAGGTTCCCCCTGGCCAGCGGGCTGGCGGCGGAGGCGCACACGGACATCGATTGCTGTGCGCTGTGCTGCCCGAACGGGCTGCGCACACGAGGAGGAAACGCTACCGGCCGCGCGTCACGCGCGGCAACCCGTCAGGGGAAACGTTGTCCCAGCCAGTCGGCCACGATGGCCAGGGCTTCCGTGCGGTGGCCCTCGAGATAGTGGGGAGCGCCCTTCAGCTCGACGTAGGTGACGTCGTCGGCGCCTGCGTTGGCGACGATCTCCTTGGCCTGCCAGATGCGGATCTCGGTGTCGGCGGTGGGGTGGACGAGGATCGTCGGGACCTTCACGTGGGGCATGGTGTCGGCCAGCTTGGCGTGACTCGACAGCCCTGACCAGGTGCTCAGCCAGCCGCGGGCGGTCATCGTACGCGCCAGGCCACCGCGCCCGTAGTTCGCGTCGAACGGATCGGGGAAGGCGAACAGGCTGCCCATCGGGCGCTCGTCGGGGTCGATCGACAGGTCGAGATACGCCGGGTCGGCCAGCGTGCGATAGATCGTCAGGTATTTCGTGAACACGGCCCTGCGACGGACCTCACGCCACGCCACCGGATCGGTGGCCTTCGCGTCGTCGCCACCGATACCGCGCAGCCGCTTCCCCGCCTCCACCGAGTCGGCGATGCTCGCCTTCGCGATCGCATCGATGCGTGCGACGCGCTCGAGCTGGGCGGCCCGGTAGCGGACCAGCCAGTCCTTGTCGTACTCGCACGGCTCTGGCCACGGACGCCAGCCGTTGTCGGGGTGGTACATGTCCAGTTCGGGAACCGTCGAGAACGGGTCGGACTCGTCGGCGACGCTCGGGTCGATCACCTGGTTCATGAAGACGCCCTCGCCCGGGTGGGCGGCCATGCCGATCCAGCCGTCGCCGATGCCGAGCTCGGCGTGGGCCATCGCCATCAGGCTGCCGCCCCCGGAGTTGCCGAGCAGCACGACAGCCTCGGCGCCACGACGCACCATCTCGTCGTACGCGGTCTTCACATCGACGATGCAGCTCTCGTGCAGGCAGTCGGTGTCGTTGTTCTGGTAGCGGGTGCCGAACCCGAACACCGCGTACCCGGCGGCGGCGAGCAGCGGACAGGCGTAGTGCACGCTGAAGTCACCTCGGGGATGACTGAGGATGACCGCCGTCTTCCACGGCTTCCCGCCCGGCGGTGTCCACAGCAGGCCGCGCACCAATGCGCCGTCGGGGCTGACCAGGCGGACGGACTCGCGCGGGATCTCCACGCCCGGGTCGTCCGCGGCCAACGGCCAGTAGTTCAAGCCGAACGGCCGCCGACCCCCGAGATGCACGTCCAACTCCTGCATGCAGCGGAGGTTACGCATCCCCGACTCCCCCGCCGGGAGCCGGACGCGCCGCACCCGTCATTCTGGAGGCATCCGTGCCACCCAGTGGCGCATGGATGCCTCCAGAACGGCCGACCACGGGAAAACGCGACACGGCCCCACCCGCCGGAGCGGATGGGGCCGTGTCGGTGATTCCCCCCGGAGGGGACCCAGATCAGTTGCTCTGGATCTTGATCTCGATGTCGACGCCCGCCGGCAGCTCGATGCGCTGCAGGCTGTCGATGGTCTTCGCGTTCGGGTCGACGATGTCGATCAGACGCTTGTGGACGCGCATCTCGAAGTGCTCACGCGAGTCCTTGTCGATGTGCGGGCCACGGATGACCGTGAACCGGTGCTTGTCGGTGGGCAGCGGGATGGGGCCGCGCACCGTGGCGTTGGTACGAGTGACCGTCTCGACGATCTTGCGCGTCGACTGGTCGATGATCTCGTGGTCGAACGCCTTGAGACGGATGCGGATGCTCTGTGCCATGTGTCAGTCAGCTCACTTCGTGATCTTGGTGACGCGGCCGGCGCCCACGGTGCGGCCACCCTCACGGATGGCGA
>JBMOGW010000365.1:0-2474 GCA_049318165.1 Ilumatobacteraceae bacterium | reverse complement strand
GCACTGGTGGGCGAGAGCGGGTGCGGCAAGACCACGCTCATCCGCTCGATCATCGGGCTCGAGCCACTCACGTCGGGCACGATCACCGTCGACGGCGAGCAGGTGACCGGCAACGCCCGCGGGCTGCGCGCGCTGCGGCGCAAGGTGCAGATGATCTTCCAGGACCCGACCGGTGCGCTCAACCCGCGCCACACGATCGGCGACGCCGTGGCCGAGGGTCTGCGCATCCACCGCACCACGTCGCGCAAGGAGCGGGTGAAGGAGGAGGAGGTGGTGCTGGCCGCGCTGGCCGAGGCCGGTCTGCGTCCGCCGGAGCGTTTCCTCGGGCGGTATCCGCACGAGGTGTCGGGCGGGCAGCGCCAGCGTGTGCTGATCGCCGGTGCGATGGCGCTGAACCCGAAGCTGCTGCTCGCCGACGAGCCCGTCGCCAGCCTCGACGCGTCGATCCGCGGCGAGATCCTCGCCCTGATGCGCAGCTACGTGGATCGCGACGGTGTGAGCATCATCGCCGTCACCCACGACCTCGGCCTGGCGTGGAACATCGCCGACCGCGTCGCCGTGATGTACCTCGGTCGCATCGTGGAGATCGGTCCTGCGGAGGACGTGCTGCGCAACCCGCAGCACCCGTACACGCGAGCGCTGCTCAGCGTCGTTCCCGAGACCGAGGGCATGGAGCAGCAGATCCTCACCGGCGAGACGCCGGACCCGAGCCGCATCCCTGCTGGCTGCCGGTTCCACCCCCGCTGCCCGCTGGTGGCGAGCGGCGAGGCCGAGCGCCTGGGCATCCTCGACCGCTGCCGTGGCGTGGACCTCGAGCTCGAGCCCGACGGCGGCGCGCACCGCGTCGCCTGCCACGCCGTCCACCCCACCCCCGTTGACGTGTCCCGCCGAACTTAAGTTCTGCGAGCGAGCCGTCAGCGGGGGAGGACCTCGGTCCAGGTGCGGTGGCCGAAGTGGTCGCCGTTCAGGGTGGCGGTCAGCTCGACGGTGACGTGGAAGGCGTCGGCGTCGCTGTGCATGTCGAGCGTGGCCTGCACGAAGCAGGTGCCCTCCGGGAACTCCATCGTGTAATTGCTGTCGCCGCGCACCCAGCCGCGCGAGAGGTCGGTCGTGCTGATTCCGACGTGACCCTCGTAGTGGTCGGTCACGACGGTGCCGTGCTTGCCCTCGTAGCGCTCGCCGTACAGGGTGTGCACGCTGGTCTCGCGGCCGAGCACGTCGTGCTCGATGCGCCACTCGACGCCCTCGTGGCTGAGCGAGTCGTGGCCGGGTAGCGACACCAACGGGTCGGTCAGCTCGGGCAGGCCGGCATGGGTCGGCAGCGTGAGGCGCACCGAGTCGCGCTGTACGCCGAGCGTGAACGGCTGCGTGGGCGGCCAGCAGTTCGGCCAGTCGGTGCCGGCGATCGCGAGGCGCAGCGTGTGCCCCGGCACGAGGGCCCACGTGGTCGCCTCCAGCTCGATGCGCACGTCCATCCACGTGCCGGGCTCCAGCGGCTGCGGCGCCGCGCCCACATGGCCCCACGGGTCGCTCGGCCACACGCCGCGGTGGGTGAGGTCCATGAACCCGCGGGTGATCAGCACGCTCGTGCCGTCCGGCGCCACGTCGCACAGCTTCACCGACACGTGGCCGACTGGCGCCGAAGAACGGGCCCGCAGCCGCACGTCGCCGTTGCCGAGCACCAGCCGTGGGTCGGTGATCGGGAAGTCGTGGACGATGCTCATCGCGTTGTCGTGGCGCTGGTCGAGTGGTTGACCCCAGGGCAGTCCGCCGGCGCACGAGTTCCACGCGGCCACGCCCACATCGCCGCGCGCGGCCAATGTGTCGACGCCGTCACCGGTGCCGACGAACCACGTCTCGTCCATCCACTCCGGCGGCCACTGGTCGGTCTGCACCCAGGTGCCGTCCATCTGCACCAGGTCGGGCTCGGGTGGCGACGGCTTGCGGACGAACACGTGCGCCAGATGCTCGTGCATCGGTTCGCCCCCGCGCAGGTGCTCGTCGAAGAATCGCATCAGCTCCAGGTCGTCGTCGACGTTCGGGCCGGGCACCGCGTTGGCGGGCGCCTTGTGCACCCAGGGCCCGGCGAGCAGGCGGGTGCCGGGCACGTGCTGCATCGTGCGGAACGTGTTGTTGCGGTAGCCGTCGGCCCACCCGGCGATGAGGAACACGGGGCAGGTGAAGCGCTCGTACCCGGCGCCGTCCGGTCCGGTGCGCACCGAGCCGCGCCGCCACATCGGGTCGGGCAGCGGGTGCCGCATCCATTCCAGCAGCCACGGCTCGTTGGTCTCGATGCGGCGGCGCCATTCGTCCACCCAACTGTCGTCGCCCTTGCCGTCCCACACCGACGGGGTCGGCGGCAGCGCGTTCATCGCCACCATGTAGAGCGGGTAGTCGATCAGGTCGAGCATCCGCAGCGTGCCGCCCATGTAGTGCACGTCGTCGGTGTAGCGGTCGTCGGTGGCGTACAGCGC
>JBMOGW010000364.1:0-2475 GCA_049318165.1 Ilumatobacteraceae bacterium | reverse complement strand
ACACGAAGTCGCCGGTGGCGGTGTTGACGCTGCCGCCGCCGAGCTTGGCGACGTAGACGCCGTGATCGGTGTTGCGCACGATCTCGTCCGGCTCTTCGGTGCCGTTGAGCACATAGGTGTTGGTCATGCGCACCATCGGGAGGTGCTGGTAGCTCTGCCGGCGGCCGTTGCCGCTCTGGGCTCGGCCTTCCTTGCGTGCCCGCAGGTAGTCCCACATGTAGTCGGTGAGCACGCCGTCCTGGATGAGCACGTTGTACTGGCTGGCGTGGCCCTCGTCGTCGTACGCGATGGCACCCCATTCGCCCGACATCGTGCCGTCGTCGACCAGCGTGACGAGCGGCGACGCGACCAGCTCGCCCTTCTTGCCCTTGTAGACGCTGCCACCCTTGGCGACCAGGTCGGCCTCCAGGCCGTGACCGCAGGCCTCGTGGAACAGCACGCCGCCCGAGCCCTGCTTGATGACCACCGGCAGCGCGCCGCTCGGCGCGGGGCGGGCGGTGAGCTTGGTGAGCGCCTGACGGGCGGCGTCGCGGGCGAGCTCGTCCACGTCCATGCGGTCGAACAGTTCGAAGCCCATCGTGTGGCCGCTGCTCTGGTAGCCGGTCTGCATGCCGGCGTCGCCGTTGGCCACGACGCTGATGCGCACCAGCGTGCGCACCTGCTCGTCGGTCACGAAGACGCCGTCGGTGTTGGCGACGAGCATCCGCTTGCGGCTGTCGCCGTAACCGGCGCTGACCTGCACGATGGCGCCACCGGCGCTGCGGGCGGCGTCGTCCATCCGCTGCAGGAGGGCCACCTTGTCGGCCTTGCGCACGTCATCCGGGTACTGCGACACCGGGCTGACCACCCGGGCCGGGCCACGGGTGAGCGCGATGGTGCGGGTGACGCCGTCACCCTGGCTGGCGGCAGCAGCGGCGGCCTCGGCGGCGGCGCGCAGGCCGGCCTCGCTGAGGTCGGCGGTGTGCGCGAAGCCCGTGGTGTCGCCCTTGACGACACGGATGCCGGCACCTCGGTCGCGGCCACTGGTGACCTGCTCGACACGGCCGTCGTCGAGGCCGGCGGAGGTGGACCGCTTGTCCTCCGCGTACACCTCGGCGAAGTCCGCCCCCGTCCGCACCGCGGCAGCGAGGACCCGTTCCAGCACGTCGCTTTCGATCATTCGGCGAATCCTACAGAGCCGCGGGTTCGCCCCGTCTCGCCCGGGCGGTTTAGCCTGCGCGATCGTGAGCGCAGTTGTGGGCCTCAAGGGCTTCGCCCGCCTGGACGTCACGGAGGCGGACACCGCCATCGCGATGGGTTCGGGCTCGGTTGCCGTGTTGGCCACGCCGCGCATCGTCGCCCTGCTCGAGCAGGCCACCTGCAACGCCCTGGAGGGGCACCTCGCCGAGGGGAGCACCACGGTGGGTATGCGGGTGCAGGTCGATCATCTGCAGCCGACCCCGGTCGGCGGGCACGTGGAGGCCGAGGCCCTGCTGGAGAAGATCGAGGGAAGACGGCTCACGTTCATGGTGACGGCGTCCGATACCAAGGGTGTGGTGGCCGCCGGCCGCGTCACCCGAGTGCTGGTGGAGGTCGACCGTTTCATGGACAAGACCCGATGACCCGAACCCGCCGCCTGCTTCCGTTGCTGTTGCTCGTGCCCGCGCTCGTGGCGTGCCAGGACACCAAGGCGGTCCGGGGCGCGAGCGCGCTGCAGTGCAACCAGGCGCGCCGCGACTACGTGAGCGCGGTCGAGAACTACAGCATCCTGCAGGCCA
Organism: Ilumatobacteraceae bacterium; assembly: GCA_049318165.1. GTDB lineage: Bacteria > Actinomycetota > Acidimicrobiia > Acidimicrobiales > Ilumatobacteraceae > UBA668. The sequence continues at coordinate 718 of JBMOGW010000364.1, read as the reverse complement.
AGACCCCGACGTCGGAGATGGACCTGGTGCCCAAGTACCTCACGTCGGCGTCCGACCTCTACGACGTCGTCAACGGTCAGGTCGTCGCCCAAACCGGCGGCGGCTGCGACTGACCCTCAGCAATAACGAGTGTTTCAGGTGCCCCGTGGCGCACGAAACACTCGTTATCGGCCGACCGGCTCGGGGTCGGGGTCGGGGATCGCCACCATCGGGCCGTCGGTGACGGGTTCGCGGCGGATGCGCACCACGCCGACCGCCGCCACGAGGCAGGCGACGCCGGCGATGACGAACGCCGCCTGGTAGCTGCCGGTCGAGTCGTGCAGCGCGCCCGCACCCCACGCGGCCAGCGCCCCGCCCACCTGGTGGCCGGCGAACACCCAGCCGTACACCAGCGGCCCGCGGTCGCGACCGAAGTGCTGGATGCACAGCGCGATGGTCGGCGGCACGGTGGCCACCCAGTCGAGCCCGTAGAAGGCCATGAACCCGAACAGGCCGCCGCCACCGTGGGCGAGCGCCGGGTCGAGCACGAACAGGCTCAGGCCGCGCAGCAGGTAGTAGGCGGCGAGCAGCTTTCGCGGGTCGTGGCGGTCGGTCAGCCAGCCGCTGGCGATGGTGCCGATGACGTCGAACCCACCGATCAACGCCAGGTACGTGCCCGCCTGCGTGTGGCTCATGCCGTGGTCGTGGGCGGCGCTGATGAAGTGCGTCTGCACCAGGC
>JBMOGW010000363.1:0-2510 GCA_049318165.1 Ilumatobacteraceae bacterium | reverse complement strand
GGCGGATACCCGGTGTTCGACACCGCGGTCGGCAAGGTCGGCGTGTACATCTGCTACGACCGCCACTTCCCGGAGGGCTGGCGTGCGCTCGGCCTCAACGGCGCGGAGATCGTGTTCAACCCGTCGGCCACCAGCCGCGGCCTCAGCGAGTACCTGTGGCGGCTCGAGCAGCCGGCCTCGGCGGTCGCCAACATCTACTACGTCGGCGCCATCAACCGTGTCGGCATCGAGGAGCTCGGCGACAACGACTTCTACGGGCAGAGCTACTTCGTTGACCCCGAGGGGAAGATGGTCGGCGAGGTCGGCGACCCGTTCAAGCCCGAGCTGATCGTGCGCGACCTCGACCTCGACATGATTCGTACCGTGCGCGACCGCTGGGCGTTCTACCGTGATCGTCGTCCCGACGCGTACGACGAGCTCGTCGCCCGCTGACACCCGCTGAACTCTGGGGGAACCAATGTCCACGACACTCATCATCAACGGCAAGGTCGTCTCGACCACGGGCGTCATCGCCCAGGACGTCCTCATCACCGACGAGGTCATCACGGCCGTCGGTGCGCCCGGCTTCTTCACCACCGAGGGTGTCGACCGCGTCATCGACGCGGCGGGCAAGTACGTCATCCCCGGCGGCATCGACGTGCACACGCACATGGAGCTGCCCTTCGGTGGCACCTTCGCGAGCGACACGTTCGAGACCGGCAGCAACGCCGCGGCGTGGGGTGGCACCACCACCATCGTCGACATGGCGGTGCAGCGTTATGGCGAGAACGTGCACGAGGGTCTGGCCGAGTGGCACCGCAAGGCCGAGGGCAACTGCTCCATCGACTACGCGTTCCACCAGATCATCGGCGGCGTCGACGACGAATCGCTGAAGGCGATGAAGTACCTCACCGAACACGAGGGCATCAGCAGCTTCAAGCTGTTCATGGCGTACCCGGGCGTGTTCTACAGCGACGACGGCCAGATCCTGAAGGCCATGCAGACCGCCGCCGAGTGCGGGGCGATGATCATGATGCACGCCGAGAACGGCATCGCCATCGACGTGCTGGTGCAGCAGGCGCTCGCTCGCGGCGAGACCGACCCGAAGTACCACAGCTACACCCGCCCGTCGCCGCTCGAGGCAGAGGCCACGCATCGCGCCATCGTGCTCAGTCACGTCGCCGGCAACGTGCCGCTGTACATCGTGCACATGTCGGCCGGCGATGCCCTCAACGAGGTCGCCGCCGCCCGTCACCACGGTCGCAACGTCTTCGCCGAGACCTGCCCCCAGTACCTGTACCTCACGCTCGAGGAGACCCTCGGCCAGCCCGGCTTCGACGGCGCCAAGTGGGTGTGCAGCACGCCGGTGCGCAGCAAGGATCACGACCCGCACCACATCGGCCAGATGGGCCACGGCCACCAGGGCGACCTGTGGAAGGGCCTGCGCATGAACGAGCTGGCCATCGTCTCCACCGACCACTGCCCGTTCTGCATGAAGGACCAGAAGGAGCTCGGCCTGGGCAACTTCGCTGCCATCCCGAACGGTATCGGTGGCGTCGAGCACCGTATGGAGCTGCTCTACCAGGGCGTCGTGAACGGCGAGATCTCGCTCGAGCGCTGGGTCGAGACGTGCTGCACCACGCCGGCACGCATGTTCGGCATGTATCCGAAGAAGGGTGTCATCGCCCCCGGCAGCGACGCCGACGTCGTGGTCTGGGACCCGAACCGGCAGACCAAGATCGGCATCAACGACAAGCACCACATGAACATGGACCACAGCGCCTGGGAGGGCTGGGTGATCGACGGCAAGGTCGACACCGTGCTGTCCCGCGGCACCGTGGTCATCGACCAGGACCAGTTCGTCGGCCGCAAGGGTCACGGCCAGTACATCAAGCGCGGCCTCAGCCAGTACCTGGTCTGAGCCCGGAAGGAACCACATCATGAACCGCATCTCGCACTGGATCGACGGCAAGCTCGTCGAGGGCAACTCGGGCCGTTCCGGCGTCGTGTTCGACCCGGCCACCGGTCAGCAGCAGGCATCGGTCGACTTCGCGTCGGCCGCCGAGGTCGACGCCGCGGTCGCCGTGGCCAAGGCCGCCTTCCCGGCATGGCGCGCCACCAACCTGTCGCGCCGCGCCGAGGTGATGTTCCACATGCGCGAGCTGGTGGACGCGAACCGCAAGGAGATCGCGTCGCTGATCAGCAAGGAGCACGGCAAGGTGCTCGGCGACGCGCTGGGCGAAGTGGCCCGCGGTCTCGAGAACATCGAGTTCGCCTGTGGCATCCCCAACCTGTTGAAGGGCGGCTTCAGCGAGCAGGCGTCCGGTGGCGTCGACGTCTACAACATCAAGCAGCCGCTGGGTGTCGTGGCGGGCATCACTCCGTTCAACTTCCCGGCGATGGTGCCCATGTGGATGTTCGCCAACGCCCTCGCGTGCGGCAACACGTTCATCCTCAAGCCCAGCGAGAAGGACCCGTCGGCGAGCATGTTCATCGCCGAGCTGCTGAAGCAGGCCGGTCTGCCCGACGGC
>JBMOGW010000362.1:0-2522 GCA_049318165.1 Ilumatobacteraceae bacterium | reverse complement strand
ACGGGTGATGACCACCGGCCCGCCCCACCGCTGGGCCGCCTGACCGCGGCACACCGCCCAGCACACCCACATCGACCGGCGACTGCAGGAACGACCGGCCGATGCGCTCCTTGACAACTGAAGAACCGCACACCGGAACGCTCGCCCAAGAGGCGTGGCGGCGCCGTCCGTCAGAGTTCGAGACCCAGCGCCTCGGCCTCGTCGGCGAGCGCCAGCCATGCTTCCTCGCCGGCGTCGACGGCCTCCTGCGCCTTCGCCAGGCGTTCGCCGATGGCGCCCATCTCGCGGTGGTCGACGGCGGTGGCCAACTCCGCGGCCAGATCGTCGCGACGCTGGGTGGCGGCGGCCAGGTCGCGCTCGGCCTGGCCCAGCTGGCGGCGCACGGTGGACGGGCTACGACCGGCCGACGGCTTCGCACGGGTCGCTGGCGTCGTCGACGACGGTGCGGCACCCTTGGCCGGTGCCGCGGCGGCCGTGGGGCGAGGTGCGGGGGCCTGCTCCCGCTGTTCCAGCCATGCAGCGACGCCACCGCGGATCCACGCGGCGCCACCGCGGCCGTCGAGGGCGAACAGCTCGCTGGTCACACGGTCGAGGAACGAGCGGTCGTGGCTGACGGTGACGACGATGCCCGGCCAGTCGTCGAGGAAGTCCTCGAGCGCGCGCAGCGTGTCGAGGTCGAGGTCGTTGGTGGGTTCATCGAGGAGCAGCACGTTCGGCTGCTGGACGAGCGTGAGCAACAGCTGGAGCCGGCGCCGCTCGCCGCCACTCAGGGTGCCGATCGGGGCGAACTGTGCATCGCCGTCGAACCAGAACCGCTTCATCAACACCACGTCGGCCACCGACGGCTCACCCTTGTCGCCGGCCACCGCCTCGCGCACCCGCTGGGTGAGGTCGACGTCGCGGCCGAGCTGGTCGTAGTAGCCGATCTTCACGGTGGCGCCACGTTCGACACCGCCGCCCGTGGGCTGCAGGCGGCCGGCCACCAGGTCGAGCAATGTCGACTTGCCCGCCCCGTTGGGGCCGACGATGCCGATGCGGTCGCCCGGCTCGAAGGCAATGTTCACGCCGCGCAGCACCTCCGTGCCGTCGGGCCAGGCAAACGAGAGGCCATCCACCTCGATGCCCTTCGACCCGAGACGCTGCGAGCCCATCGACAGGGCCAGGTCGCCCTGGCGGGCGGCCGCCTGGGCCTTGCCCTGCACGATGGCCGTCGCGGCGGCGATGCGGGCCTTGGGCTTGGCCGTACGGGCAGGGGCGCCACGGCGCAGCCAGGCGAGTTCCTTGGCGGCCAGGTTGCGGCGCACCGACTCGGCCGCCTCTGCCCGCTCCTCGCGCTCGGCACGGCCCGCCAGATAGGCGGCATAGCCCGAGCCGGCGTGCCAGCCCTCGGGCACATGCAGGTAGGCGGCGCCGCGGTCGATCTCGAGCACCTTCGTGGTGACGCGGTCGAGCACGTGACGGTCGTGGGTCACCAGCACCAGCCCGCCGCGGTACGCGGCCAGCCAGTCCTCCAGGAACCGGATCGCGTCGAGGTCGAGGTGGTTGGTGGGCTCGTCGAGGATGAGCGCCTCGAACTCGCCGATCAACAGCCGGGCGAGGGCGACCCGCTTGGCCTGTCCGCCCGACAACTCGTCGGTGCGGGCATCGAGCAGGCCCGACATGCCGAGCCGGTCGAGCATCGCCTCCCCCTGCCAGGTGCCGCCGACGGCCTCGCGCACGGTGCCCGTCGGCAGTTCCGGGCGCTGCAGCAGAAAGCCGATGCGCGCGCCTCTCCCCCAGCGAACCTCGCCCGACTCGGGCTCCAGCTCGCGGGCCAGCATCCGCAGCAGCGTGCTCTTGCCACAGCCGTTGATGCCGACGACGCCCACCCGGTCACCGTCGCCGACCGTCAGCGACACGTCCGCGAAGAGCGGGCGGTTCGGACGGCTGGCGGCCAGCCCTTCGGCATCGATCACGATCATGTGGACTTCTCCGTCTGAATGGCACCCGCTGCGGGTTGGCCGGTGACGCGACGATCGCCAGGCCCGAAGGACCTGGCGATCGAGATGGTGGGCCGGGAAGGATTCGAACCTCCGAAGGACGACGCCGGTTGATTTACAGTCAACTCCCTTTGGCCACTCGGGCACCGACCCATCAGCGGTCTCGTACGTTACCGCCTTCATTAGGCTGGGACACATGCCCAGTTTCGATGTCGTCTCCGAAGTGGATCGCCAGGAAGTGCGCAACGCGGTCGATCAGGCCCAGCGCGAGATCAGCACCCGCTTCGACTTCAAGAACACCGATTCGAGTATCGAGCAGAACGAACTCGTGCTCACCCTGCGCACCATCAGCGAGGACCGGCTCACGGCCCTGCGGGTGGTCGTCGAGGAGAAACTCGTCAAGCGCGGCGTGTCGCTGAAAGGCGTGGACTACGGAAAGATCGAGGAGGCCACGCAGAACACGGTGCGCCAGGTGGTCACCATCAAGGTCGGCATCAGCTCCGACAAGGCCCGCGAGATCAACCGGATGATCAAGGAGAAGGG
>JBMOGW010000361.1:0-2547 GCA_049318165.1 Ilumatobacteraceae bacterium | reverse complement strand
GTAGATGAACTGCATCGGGTGCTTCTCGAGCCCCCAGATGCCGTTGTTGCCGACCACCATCACGACGGGCAGGTTGTGGCGCACCATCGAGTCGACGTCCATCAGGCTGAAGCCCGCGGCACCGTCGCCGAGCAGCAGCACGATCTGGCTGTCGGGGCGAGCGACGCGGGCGGCGATGGCGTAGCCGGGCCCGTTGCCGAGGCAGCCGAACGGGCCGGTGTCCAGCCAGCAGCCGGGCTCGAACACCTCGACGAACTTGCCGGCGTAGCTGGCGAAGTCGCCGCCGTCGCAGATCACCACCGCGTCGCGCTCGAGCCGCTTGGCCAGCTCGCCGTAGATGCGGCTGGGCTTGATCGGTGCGCTGTCGGCGGCGAGCAGCGCCGCGTCCGCCGCACGGCCGGCCTCCTCGGTATCGCGCAACTCGGCGATCCAGCCGGTGTGGTCGACGCGGTCGCCCGTGAAGTCGGCCAGGCCGCGCAGCACCAGGTTGCTGTCACCCGCGACGGTGAGCACGTCGACGTGCGCGGCGCGCTGCGACTCGGCGTCCACCACGTGCGCGACGCGGGCGTTGCCGAAGCGGCCGAAGCCGAGCCGGAAGTCGAGCGGTGTGCCGAGCACCACCACCAGGTCGGCGCGGGCCTTCAGCACGCCGCGGGTGCGTAGGAAGGCGAGCGGGTGGTCGGCCGGCAGCGTGCCGCGGCCGAGACCGTTGAAGAAGCACGGGACGCCGAGGTGCTCGGCAGCGGCGCGCAGTGCCTCCCAGGCGCCGTCCCAGTACACGTCGCTGCCGACGATGAACGCCGGTCGCTCGGCAGCGGCGACGGCCGCCGCCAGCTGGTCGACGAGGTCGCTGTCGGGTGCGGCACCCAGGCCGACGCACTCGTCGGGCTGCGGCACGTCGACCGTGGCGGGCATGAAGATGGTGTCGAACGGGAAGTCGAGGAACGTCGGACCACGGTGCGGGGTCATCGACGTGCGCGCGGCGGCGTGCACGGCGGCCGCTGCGCCCGCAGCGTCCTTCACGGTGGCGGCGTGCTTGGTGATCGGCGTCATCACGGGCACGTGGTCGAACTCCTGCAGCGAGCCGCTGCCCCACCGCTCCTCCGCGGCGCGACCGCCGAGCACCACGAGCGGCGAGCCGTTGAAGAACGCCGACGTGATCGCCGACGTGCCGTTGGTGATGCCCGGGCCCGCGGTGAGCGCGGCGAGACCGGGCGTGCGGGTGAGCTTGGCGTACGCCTCGGCGGCGAACGTGGCGGTGGCCTCGTGGCGCGTGTCGACGACACGCATGCCCTGGTCGCGCGCGCCCTCGTAGAAGGGCCAGATGTGCGCGCCGTTGAGCGTGAACATCGTGTCCGTGCCGAACGCCTTCATCGCGGCCACGGCCTGCTGTCCGGCGTGACCGTTCACCTGTGTCCCAGCGACCTCTGTCATGGGGCAAGTGTTCCAGACGCGACTAGAACGAGTGGTAGCCGCCGTCCAGCGTGATGACGTCGCCGGTGTGCCAGCTGCTGGCGCGGCTGGCCAGATACACGGCGATGCCGGCGAAGTCCTCCGGCGTGCCCCAGCGACGCATCGGGATGCGCGGCATCACGTTGTCGACGAACTTGCTCCAGCCGAAGGCCGGCGCCGTCATGTCGCTCTCCACCCAGCCGGGCAGGATCGCGTTGCAGCGGATCGCGTGGCGGGCGTGCTCGACGGCGATGCCCTTCATCATCGCGATGAGCGCGCCTTTGCTGCCGCCGTAGTGCTGGCCGCGCTGCTGGCCGTACTTGGCCGAACCGGACGTGGTGAACACCACCGAGCCGCCCTGCGGGTCCTGCGCCACCATCTGCTTCACCGCTTCCTGCGCGGTGTAGAACGCGCCGTCGAGGTTCACGCGCAGCACGCGGTGCCATTCCTCGTCGCTCATCGTGGCGAAGCTCTCTGCCTTGCCGCCGACGCCGGCGTTGACGAAGCACGAGTCCAGCCGGCCGAGGGTCTGCACGGTGTGGTGCATCGCCTCGATCACCTGGTGCTGGTCACCCACGTCGCACACCAGGTCGAGCACCTGGCCGCCGTGCGCGCGCAGCGCAGCCGCAGCGTCGGTGTTCTTCTCCGCGTTGGTGCCCCAGATGGCGACCGCCGCGCCGTGCTCGGCGAGCGCGTTCGCCATGCCGAGGCCGATGCCGCCGTTGCCACCCGTGACGAGGGCGACGTGGCCGGAGAGGTCGAACAGTGCGCTCACGCCGGCGTCCCGGGATGCGCCTGGGCGCCGAGCACCGTCTCCATCAGCGGCGTCAGGTTCGGGCCGCGGCGAAGGGTGTGGCCGCCGTCCACCGACAAACACTGGCCCGTGATCCAGCCGCTCTCCGGACCGAGCAGGAACCGCACCGAGGCGGCGATGTCGTCGGTGGTGCCGAGGCGGCCGACGGGCATCTGGTCCATGTAGTCCTCGACGATCGACGGCGTGCTGGTGAGGCCGACCGAGATGTCGGTGGGCACCAGGCCGGGCCGCACGGCGTTGGCGCGGATGCCGACCGAGCCGAGCTCGTCGGCCGCCTGCTT
>JBMOGW010000360.1:0-2581 GCA_049318165.1 Ilumatobacteraceae bacterium | reverse complement strand
AGCTGGTCGCGCTCGACCAACACGGTGTCGGTCCACCCCATGTGGCCGAGGTGGTAGGCGATGGAGGTGCCGATGACGCCGCCGCCGATGACGACGACGCGGGCACGAGAGGGGAGGGCATCCGACACGGCTGCCATTGAATCAGTTGCCGGCACTCACTCCGGGGCGTTGTCGGCCACCGTCACCTCGACCGGCAGCGAGGCGCCGCTCTTCAGGGTGAACGTGATGGTGAACGTGGCGCCCGCCACGAGCGGCGCGGCGAGACCGGTGAGCATCACGTGCTTGCCGCCGGGCTCGAACGCCACGGTGGCGCCCGCGGGCAGTTCGACCGCATCGACCGGTGCCATCGTCATCTGCCCGTCGGTCGCCATCTCGGGCATGTTGGCCATCGGTGAGGTGCCGTCGGAGCCCATCGTCTCGTGCAGTTCCGCGCCGCCCGCAACCTCCGCCGGGACGGCGGCGCCGACGATCGCGTCGTCGGTGGGGCTGGCGACCTGCACGTACACGACGCCGTTCGTCGCACCGGGCGGCGTGGTGCGTGCCCACGCGCCGGTGGCAGTCAGTTGCGTGACCGGCGCAGCGGTGGATTCGGACCCGCACGCGGTGAACAGCAGTGCGGCAGCGGCGAGGAGAACGATCCGGCGGCTCATCGCTGTCCGAACGTACTGCGCAGTCGGGGGATCGTGCGGATCACGAACCGGTCGAGCGCCAGGACCAGCAACGCGGTGACGCCCCACACGGGATACGCCACGGCGAGCACGCCCAGGATGACCCACAGCCCCCAGCCGAGCTTCACCTTGCTCGGCCGGCGGGGGAGCCCGGCCGTCCCCGGACGGCGGCGCTTCCAGAACATGATGAAGCCGCTGATGACCGACCAGATGGCGAGCACGCACAGGGCGGTCATGAAGATGCGGGTGGCGAGGCCCCACTGCGTCCCCATGTGCCAGCTCACCATCGTGTCCATCGCATAGCTGACGCTGCCATAGCCGTAGGCGTTCATCTCGTCCAACTGCTTGCCGCTGAACTGGTCGATGAACACGTCGCGCGTCTCGCCGGTCTTTCGTGGCCAGGAGTTGCTGAGCGTGAAGCTGCCGTAGATGGGATTGCCGACGTCGTCCAGCGTGCTGTTGTCGGGGAAGTACACCGAATAGCCCGGCTTCATCCCCTCGTCGACGGCGATCTCCACCACCGAGTCCAGCGTCAGCGGAGTCGGCAGCGTGCCGTCCGCGGCACCCGCATAGCTCGCCGGAATCGGGATGTCGCCCGTGTTCCACGGGATCTTGTTGCCCAGCCGGTCGAGTTCGCCGCGGGTGCCGAGGGTGCTCGCCGGAGCGTCCACCCACACGTTCGGACTGATCTCGTTCGCCAGCGAGGTGAAGTTGGCACTCCAATACGAACTCCACGCCATGCCACTCACCAGCGTGATCAGCAGCACGGCGGCCATGAGCACACCGCCCAGCGCATGCAGGTCGCGCCACTTGGCGCGCCCCTTCTTGCCCATGCGCAGGCCGAACAGGGTCCGGCCGGTCTTCTCGTTGCCGGCGTGACGGCTCTTTCGCGGCCACCACAGGTAGATGCCACTCGCCGCGAGCACCATCACCCACACGCCAGCGATCTCCAGCAGCACATCGCCGATGACGTAGTCGCGCATCACCGGCCCCTCGTCCCACAGCGCACTCACGGTGGGGAGCGACACCATCCGCTGGTCGTTGTTCAGATAGCCGTGCAGACGGTTCGAGAGGCCGACGACGTCGTCGCTCGGATCGATCTGTCCGAGCACCTCGCCGGTGTAGGGGTTCACGAACGCAACATGGTCGTTGTCGAGGCCGAAGATGGACGAGTGCTCGTTGTCGGTGGGCAGGGTCATCGACACGACGGTGTTGTCGGGGTACGCCTTCTCGACGGCCTGCTCCTGCTGGTCGAAGGAGATCCAGTCGCCGGTGTCCGTCACCGTGCGCAGGTCGCCCTGCGTGACGTCCTGGATCGGCTGGGTGTACAGGATGACCAGGCCGGTGAGGGCCATGAGCAGGATGAACGGCATGGCCACCATGCCGCTGTAGAAGTGCACCCGCCACAGGGTGCGCCAGCGACGGCTGGCTCGGTCGGCCGCATCGGCTGCTGAATCGGTTCTCGAAACGGGCTGGCTTCCGTCGGAGTAGGTGACAGCGGACATGTACCAGTGGTCGCACGACCATCCCGCCGAGTTCCCGCCGAGCACGATTTCTCGACGGGGTGTTCGGGTGCGCCTGCGCTCCCGGCAGAAAGAGCTCGTCTACCACCGACTTCTGCTTCCGGCCGTCGCCAAGCACACCGATCGCCCGTTGGCCACCAACGCCGGCACGGGTGTGACGACGACGTACGCACAGCACCTCGACAAGGTCGGGCGGCTGATCGGCGGTCTGCAGTCGCTGGGCGTCGGGCGTGGCGACCGCTTCGCGGTGATGACGCTGAACTCGCCCGAGTACCTCGAGCTGTACCACGCCGCGTTCCTCGGTGGTGGTGTGGTGAATCCGTTGAACCTGCGTTTCGCGCCGAAGGAGCTGGCCTACGTGCTGCGCGACTCGGGCACCAAGGTGTGCTT
>JBMOGW010000359.1:0-2590 GCA_049318165.1 Ilumatobacteraceae bacterium | reverse complement strand
GTGCCGCTGCTGCACGGCCCGCTGGGCGAGGACGGCACGGTGCAGGGCATGCTCGAACTCGCCGATCTTCCGTACGTCGGCACCGGCGTGCTCGGCTCTGCCGTGGCGATGGACAAGGCGATGGCCAAGGTGGTCACGGCGCAGCACGGCATCCCCCAGGCACGTCACCTTGCGTTCCGGGCCAGCGAGGTGGGCCCCGGCACGCCGAACCAGGTCGCCGACACGCTCGGCCTGCCGGTGTTCGTGAAGCCCGCCAACATGGGCTCGTCCGTCGGTGTCTCGAAGGCGAAGACCGTCGAGGCCGTCCGCGACGCCCTCGACCTCGCATTGTCGTACGACGAGTGGATCGTCGCGGAGGAGGCGATCAGCGGTCGAGAGATCGAGGTGGCCGTGCTCGGCAACCTCGAACCGCGGGCCAGCCTGCCGGGTGAGGTGGTGCCCGGCGCCGAGTTCTACGACTACGCCGACAAGTACCTCGACGACGGTTCACGCACGCTGATCCCCGCACCGCTCACGCCAGAGCAGACCGCAGAGGTCCAGGCCTTGGCGGTGCGCGCGTTCACGGCGTTGCGCTGTGAGGGCCTGTCGCGCGTCGACTTCTTCTTCGAGGAGGACGGCCGCGGCTTTCTGCTCAACGAGGTGAACACCATGCCAGGGTTCACGCCGATCTCGATGTATCCGAAGATGTGGATCGCCAGCGGCCTGAGCTACCCGGACCTCATCGACGAACTGGTGCGCCTGGCGCTCGAGCGGCACACCCGCCGCCGCCGCAACACCGAGCGCTGACCGGCACACCGATCGCGCCGGTCAGGCCGGGAAGTGGCGCCACAGCCCTTCCGACACCACCGTGACATCACCGTCGACCACCACGAACGCCGTCGCGTCGTCGACTGCGTAGGACTGATGGCCGAGACCGGCGGCCCACCGCTCGGCCGCGGCCATCGTGTTCGACGGCAGCGCCGGGTGCTCGAGGTGCGGAAAGATGGAGAAGTCGACGAGACCGAGCGCCTCGTCGGTGCCCGACGGCGGCTGCCAGCCCACGAAGTCGTCGCCGATGCGGGGCGTCATCACTATGCTGCCCGCGCTCATTCCCACCCAGACCGTGTCGGTCAACGACGGCAACATCGCGGTCAGCCCACACTCGTCCATCCAGTGCCGCAGGTACAGGGCGTCGCCACCCGACACGAGCAGCACATCGGCAGCCTCGACGAGCGGGACCCACTTCGCCGCGGGAATCGACGGCAAGGCGGTCAGCTCGATCAGGCCGACCGACTTCCAGCCGAGTTCCACCATCGGATTGTCCGAACGACCGGCGACGAACTCCCAGACATTCCGACCCGGTCCGGCGTGCGGGTGCCCGTACATCGCCGTCGGGATGCACAGTGCCGTGCACTCTCCGATCGGCCTGCCGAGCAGGTCGAGCAGCGCTCGGTGGATGCTCGGGTTGGTGACGCCGGCGGACGTGAGCAGCAGTCGCATCGAGGGAGCGTAGACAGCCGACCCGGAAGGTCAGGGCGTGAGCGCGGCGCGAAGGAACGCGAGCAGCTCGGTACGCAGGCGGCGCAGCTCCGACGTCGTCGGCTGCCAACCCACGGCGCGCAACGCCTCGGGCTCGGTGGCGATGCCCGTCACCGTGGCGTAGAGCAACGCCGCGATCATCCGCGGGTCGGCGCGTCGGAGGCGACCGGCGTCCATCTCCCGCGCGAGGTACCCGACCGCGCGGCCGACCAACGGCTCGAACGCGGCGTGCAGTCGATCGCCCGCCGCCGGCGACAGGCGCGAGATCTCACGCACCAGGCCGAGCAGTGCCGGGCGGCGCACCGCCTGCCGGAAGACGGCCTTCACCACGGCGTCGATGCGGTCGAGCGGGTCGTCGGTCGTGGCACGGATCGCGGCCTCGACGCCGACCGACAGTTCGACGACAGCCGACTCGAGCACCGCCTGCACCAGGTCGTCCTTGCTCGGAAACCAGTACAGGAGCGTCTGCTTCGCCACGCCGACCTCGGTGGCGATGACGTCGAGCGACACGGCCTCGACGCCGCGGACACCGAACAGGTCGGTCGCCGCGTCGAGGATGCGTTCACGTGTCGACGAGCGCCGCGCCATGTGTGCCCCTCATGCTCGTTGGCCCCGGTGTTCGGCGACCTCTCTACCAAATGGTAGATTACTCCCCCGTGATCGCCGAACAGCTCGCAGGCAAACGGATCGCCGTCACCGGCAGCACCGGTTTCGTGGGCACCGCGCTCGTCGAACGGCTGCTGCGCAGCGCGCCCGGGTGCGAGCTGGTGCTGCTCATCCGCCCGAGCAAGCGCCACGACGCGACCGAACGCGCCCGCCGCGAGATCTTCAAGAACAACGCCTTCGACCGCCTGAAGGCCGAACTGGTGGCCGCCGGCGGCGAGACGTTCGACGAGATGATCGCCCGCCGCGTCCTGTGCGTCGGCGGCGACGTCAGTACCGATGGCCTCGGCCTCAGCGACGCCGACAAGGCGATCTTCGCCGGCTGCGACACCATCATCCACTCTGCTGCAGCGGTGAGCTTCGACAGCCCGCTCGACCTGGCCGTGGAGATCAACCTGCTCGGCCCGCC
>JBMOGW010000358.1:0-2595 GCA_049318165.1 Ilumatobacteraceae bacterium | reverse complement strand
TGGCCCACCAGGCCCGCGGCATGCCAGGTGGCGCCATCGGTGAGCTGGTGCTGTTCGAGCAGCACGACGTCGGTCTCGCCCATCTTCGTCAGCCAGTAGGCGATGGAACATCCGAGGATGCCGCCGCCGATGACGACGATGCGGGCGCGGTCGGGCACGCGGCCGGAGGATGCGGTGGCGTTGGTCATGGCGGGATCAGGCCTTCACTCGTGCGTTGGTCGGGTCGTACAGCGGTTGCAGCGACACCTCGGCGGGGACACGGACGCCCGCGACCTCCAGCTCGTAGGTGCCCGCGCGCACCCAGTCACGGGTGACGCCTGCGGGGTTGCGGACGTAGCCGTACCCGATGCTGCGATCGATGGTGTGGCCGAACCCACCACTGGTGAGCCAGCCGACGCGTTCGTCGTCGCGGAAAATGGTCTCGCGCCCGAGGAGCACCACCTGCGGGTCGACGGTGAACGCCGCGAGCAGCTTGCGCACGCCGTCGGCCTGCTGCCGCACGATCGCGGCGCGGCCCTGGAACTCGATGTCCTTCTTCGTCTTCACGGCCCAGCCGAGGCCGGCCTCGACCGGCGTGTGGTCCGGGCCGATGTCGCTGCCCCAGGCGCGGTAGCCCTTCTCCAGGCGGGTGCTCTCGATGGCCCGGTAGCCGGCGTTCACCAGGCCGTGGTCGCGGCCCGCCTCCATCAGCACGTCGTAGACCTTCGGTGCGTACTCGACGGGCAGATGCAGCTCCCAGCCCAGCTCGCCCATGTACGTGATGCGCAGCGCGCGGACGGGACAGCCGGCGATGCCGACCACCTGGAACGTGCCGAACGGGAACGCGTCGTTCGTCACGTCGGCCGAGGTGACCTGCTGCAGGATCGCCCGCGATGCCGGGCCCATCAACGTCAGCACCGACCAGGCGGAGGTGACGTCGACCAGCTGTGCGTTGGCGTCGGCCGGGATGCTGCGCTCGATCCAGTCGAAGTCGTGCGTGGCGAAGCCCGTGCCGGTGACGATGTACCACTCGTCATGCCGCACCCGAGCAACAGTGAGGTCGCACTGGATGCCGCCGCGCTCGTCGAGCATCTGCGTGTAGGTGAGCGAGCCGACGGGCTTGCGCACGTCGTTGGCACAGATCCAGTCCATCACGGCCGGCGCATCGGGGCCCTTGAGCGTGAACTTCGCGAACGACGTCTGGTCGATCAGCACTGCGGCCTCGCGGCACGCGCGGTGCTCGCGGGCGACCGCGCCGAACCAGTTCTGGCGGCCGTAGGTGTACACGTCGACGGGTGACTCACCGGCGGCGAGGTCGGCGAACCAGTTCGGCCGTTCCCAGCCGAGCTTCTCGCCGAAGGACGCGCCTGCCGTCTTCAGCCGGTCGTAGAGCGGCGACGTGCGCGCCGGGCGGCCGCTGTGATGCTCCTCGAACGGCCAGGCCATCGTGTAGTGCTTCGAGTACGCCTCGAGCGTGCGCGTGCGCACCCAGTCGGTGTCCTGGTGGGGTCGGCCGAAGCGACGGATGTCGACCACCCACAGGTCGTACGGCGGGGCACCGTCGTGCACCCATTCGGCCAACGCCTGGCCCGCACCGCCGCCGGCCGCGATGCCGAATGCGTTGAACCCCGCACCGATGAAGCAGTTCTTCAACTCGGGCGCCTCGCCGAGGATGAAGTTGCCGTCGGGGGTGAAGCTCTCCGGGCCGTTGATCAGCTCGCGCAGGCCGGCCTCGGCCAGTGCCGGCACGCGGCCGATGGCCAGCTCCATCGTCGGCGCGAAGTGGTCCCAGTTGCTGTCGAGCAGCTGGAACTGGAAGGGGCGGGGGATGCCCTTCACCGCCCACGGGATCGGGTTCGGCTCGTACCCGCCCATCACCAGGCCGCCGACCTCCTCCTTGTAGTACGTGAGGCGATCGGGGTCGCGCAGGGTGGGCAGGTTGCGCGGCACTTCGGGCGTGAACGGCTCGGTGATGACGTACTGGTGCTCCACCGGCACGAGCGGTACGTTGACGCCGACGGTGGCGGCGAGTGCACGCGTCCACTGGCCGCCGCACAGGACGACCTTCTCGCACTCGATGCGGCCGCGGCTCCCATCCTTCGACACGGTGACGACGGCCTTCACCACGCCGTCGATCACCTCGATCCGCTCGACCTCGGTCTCCTCACAGATGGTGGCGCCGTGCATGCGTGCGCCCCTGGCGAGCGCCATGGTGATGTCGCTCGGGTTGGCCTGGCCGTCGGTGGGCAGGAACGCCGCGCCCACCACGTCGTGGACTTCCATGATCGGCCACAGCTCCTGCGCCTCGCGTGGCGTGAGCAGGTGCATCTCCAGCCCGAAGCTCTTCGCCGTGGTGGCCTGACGCTGCACCTCCGTCCACCGTTCGGCGTTGCACGCCAGGCGCAGGCCGCCGTTCATCTTCCAGCCGGTCGCCTGACCGGTCTCGGCCTCCAGCGTCTTGTACAGCTCGACCGAGTTGCCGAGCAGCTGGGTGATGTTGGCGCTCGTGCGCAGTTGGCCGACGAGACCCGCGGCGTGGAATGTGGAGCCCGACGTGAGCATGTGCTTCTCGACGAGCACCGTGTCGGTCCAGCCGAGCTTGGCGAGGTGGTACGC
>JBMOGW010000357.1:0-2608 GCA_049318165.1 Ilumatobacteraceae bacterium | reverse complement strand
TGCCGGCCGAGTTCACCTCGAGCAGCGAGGCGTACAGCGTGGTGGTCTTGCCGGCGCCGGTCGGGCCGGCGCAGATGACCATGCCGAAGGGCGAGTGGATCATCTTCGAGTAGTGCAGGTAGGTCTCGCGGGGGAAGCCCAATTCGCCGAGACCGATCATCGACCTCGACTTGTCGAGGATTCGCATGACGATCTTCTCGCCGAACACCGTGGCGACGCTGGCGACGCGGACGTCGATCTCCTTGCCGTCGATGACGGTGGAGAACTGGCCGTCCTGCGGGCGGCGCTTCTCGACGATGTTCATGCCGCTCATGATCTTCAGGCGGCTGGTGAGCGCGGCGTGCACGCCGGCCGGCAGCTTGAAGGTCTCGACGAGGTGACCGTCGATGCGGAACCGGACGCGCACGCTGTCGTCGAGCGGCTCGATGTGGATGTCCGACGCACGGTCGCGCAGCGCCTGGCTGACGATGCGGTTCACCAGCTGGATGACGGGCGCCTGGTCCTCGAGGTTCACCTCGGCGGCCATCGCCGCCATCTTCGACTGCTCGTCCCCGACCTCGATGCCGGCGACCAGGCGGTCGATGTCGGCCGTGGCGCGGTAGGTGGAGTCGATGAACGTGCGCACCGTCGCGGAGTCGGCGATGAAGTACTTCACCGGGCGCTTGGCGTCGGCCTCGATCGCCGAGCGGCGGGACGGGGCGGGGTCGGTGAGCAGCACGATGAGTGCGCCGCCCTCTTCGGCCACCGCGATCGCGCAGTGCTGGCGGACCACCTGCTCGGACAGGACGTTCTTCACCTCGTCGGCGATGACGATGTTCTTGGTGTCGACGGCCTGCACGCCGGTGGCGGCGGACAGCGCGAGCGACATCTCGGTGCGACCGATGCCGTGGTGCTTGGCGAACGACTCGGCCATGGCGAGGAGGTCGCCGTTGGCCGATGCGAGCGCTTCGGCCAGCAGCTCGGGCGTGAGGAGACCCTGCTCGACCAGCGTCTGGCCGAACTTGGTGCATTCCGCGAGGGATTCACCCTCGGTCATCACGCCTTGTTCTTTTCCTTTGAAGAGTGCCATGGTGCCCGTCTCCCGCTACGGAGGGCTTCGGTCGGGCCTGTCGTCAGAACGACGACAGGGTGTGTTCGGAGGTGGTCGTGGAGCCGCCGCCCGACGAGTCCGGGATGGACCCGGGGTCGAGCGAGGTGCTGGGGAAGCCGGCGCTGTGCGCAGCCGCAGGGCGCGCACCGGGGTCGGCCTTCTTGACGAACTGGTCGGGGTTGAGCTCGGTGAGCGCCCGCTCGAGTTCCTCGAGGCGCTCCAGCTGGACCGAGGCGCTGACGTCCATCTCGTCGGACAGCAGGGCTTCGATCTCGGCCATGCGCAGGGTGGCCTTGTCGAGCTTCTCGTCGGTCGTGGCGGCCAGGCGGTCGATCTCGATGCGGACGAGCATGGCCTCGCCGACGGCTGCGGACAGCTGGTCCTTGACCTCCTGGATGGCCTTCTCGTCCATCTTGGCCACTTCGGTGGTGAGGCGGTTGATGTGGTCACGGTGCTCGAGACCGATGTTCTCCAGCTCGAGCATGCGCTGGCTGAGGGCGCCCATGGCGTCGTCGAACCCGCTGCCGATACGGCCGACCGTCGCTTCCAGGTGCGCCAGCTTCGTGCCCTGCGTCTCGTTGATCCGGTCTTCCATCGCCAGCATCCGGTCGGTGACCTTGTGCTCGACGAAGTCGATGCGCTGTGCGGTCATTGCGGCGTGCTCGGTCAGCTGACGCTGCACCTCGGGACCGACGGCCTCGAGCGTGGAACGGACGAACGCAAGGCGTTCCTCGACGGCGCTCGCGAGAGCCTGGTTGCCCTCGTCCATGCGCTGCGCGAGGGCGATGGTGGTGTCGTTCACGTGCTGCACCAGTGCCGAGGCCTGCTCGTCGAAGCGGCGGGTGGCCTTGTGCAGTTCGTCGATGCGGGCGTGTGCGGCGGCGCTCTGCTGGTCCATCGCGTCGCGCAGGTTGGCGAGTTCGACCGCGTCCACGCCGCCGTCGCCACCACCGGCCATCATCGGCATCTCGATCAGGCGGTTCTCCACCTCGTTCAGGCGGCGCTGCTGATGCTGGGCGAAGTCGGCCAGCCGTTCCTCGAGCGTCGCCTGCAGCGCGCGCTGGTGCGCGTCGTTCGCCTGGTGGCTCTCGTCCACGCGCTGCGTGACGCCGGCGATCTGTGCCGTGAGCTCGGCGCGGAGCTGCTGCTGCGCCTGCTCGGTGGCGCGACGGATCGCTTCGACCTCTTTGGTCATGACCGACATGTACTGGGTCAGCTGGCGCTCGACGACGGCGGCGATCGTGGCCGCCAGGACTTCCGTCGTGCTCGCCGAGACGCCGGTCGCATTGGGGGTGGGCGTGCTCATGACGTCGCCACCTCCTCGCTCGGGATCCCCTGGTAGGGGTACTGCTCCATCGCCACGCAGTGATATCGGCGCGTCTTGCACAATCCTTTACGGATAGATCGCGCGGACACGCTGGACAACGCGGTCGCGGGCCCCGACCCCCGCCGCGGCCGGACCCGCTACGGTCGGTCGCATGAAGGTCCACCTCATCGACGGCACCTACGAGCTGTTCC
>JBMOGW010000356.1:0-2610 GCA_049318165.1 Ilumatobacteraceae bacterium | reverse complement strand
TCGGCGTCCATCTCGAAGATGGCGTCCTGGCGGGCTCGTTCGCCCAACTCGACGGCGACCGCTCGGTCCAGGCCCCACGCGAACAGGCTCGGCTCTTCGTGGCTGCCGTCGGGCGCACGGCCGACGCCGAACACGAACCGACCGCCCGCACGGATGATGTCGCCGGCGAGCTGGCGGTTGATGTCGTTCATCTGGTCGACCGCCAGCGCCACGCCCTGCGGGTTCCAGCCGGTCATCACGTGCACCTGCCCGGGGAACGGCCACTCGGCCACACCGCCCGGACCGTTCAGCTGCACCATCACGCCCGGCGCCACCTCGGCCTCGACGATCGTCGTGCGGTAGTAGCCCAGCCGTACCGCCGCAGGGTCGGGCACCAGCTGTCCGCCGAACACGGCTGACAGCGTGGGCATGATGCGCTGCGCCACGTCCCAGATCTGGTCCACGGCAGCCCGCAGCTCGTTCGGGTCCAACGTCTCGGCCACCAGGTCGGCCTCCACCAGCACCTGCCCGTCCACGTGGAAGATGCGCGCGAACGTGCTGGCGATGTTCAGGTCGTTCAACTCGGTCATCAACTCGGGCGACGCCTCCACGTCCGACAGCATCACGGCGAACACCTGCAGCGCCGGCGGTTCGGCGTCGGGCAGCAGCCGGGCGTACACCGGCGTCGAATGACGCACCAACGGATAGTCGCCGTCACCGTCGGGCTGCGCGGCCAGCTGGCCCATCACGTCGGTGATCGTCGACTCCACCTGCTTGCGCAACGCGTTGGCCGGATGCTCGATCGGCATCAGCAGCGCCCACCGAGACCCTGCGCTGAACACCACCGGCTCACCCGACATCTCGGGGATCTCCACCAGGATCTCGTCGTCCTGGTCGAACAACTCGATGATCGACACAGCCAGCTTCGCCGAGATCTCCACCGCCACATCGCCGTTCGCCCCGGGCGCCGCGAAGTCGATGAACGTCGGCCCCGCCTCCCGCGTCTTGGCACGCAGCTGGATCTTGTCGGTGCCGATGCCGAACCAGAAACGAAAGCTCGGCTCGTCGCCCTCGGGCACCTCACGGATCCACCCGATCGAACTGATCAACCGGTGCAACGTCTGCGCCGGCAGCAGCACCCGGCCGCGGATGCGCTCCGGCCCCGGACGGATGCCGGGCACGTCGGCATGCACGAACCGCATGTCCTCCACTCGCAACGACCCCTCGCTGCCGCCGAGCGTCAGCACGTCGTCGTCGGCGTCGATCGTCAGCCGCACGTCGTCGGTCACCCGTGCCGCAGCCACGGCGAAGTTCAACTGCGCAGGCGGGATGCCGACGTCGAACACCTCGTCCTCCGGCCCGCCCTCCACGCACGCCGCCCGCACGCTGTCGGTGGCATACCAGCGCCGCCGCCGACCGTCGGACACCAACCGCACCTGCCCCAGCGGCACGGTCTCGTCGTGGGTGATGATCGAGTACAGCAGGAGCGCCTCGCGGAGCTCCTCATGAGGGATGACGGACGACGTGATGCTCATCACTCAGTGAACGTACGCGGTCGCTCGGCGCGTGACGACCAAAGCGGAGCTCGATGCTCCGGGGGAGTCGCAGCCAGCTGCTCGATCACCAGCGCTGGAACCCAATGGGTCGTCGCGTCGGCGGATGGAAATCGCCTGCGAAGTCGACGTCGCTGCGGACGATCAGTCGGAGCGAGTCGACATCGAACAGACCTTCACTGTGGAGCCGTCGCTGTTGGTTGATTCGGGTGCGATCGAACAAGCGCCGAACGAGACGGCCGTTGCTGAAGTTCTCTCCGCGCGGCGTTTGCTCCAGAACCACTCGCAGCGCCTCCTGGACGCCTGCCACAAGGACGTAGTCCTCCGAGGATGCGCGCCGCTCGAAGATCTCGATCAGCTCGTCGGTGGTGAAGTCCCTGAACTGGATCGCGTGATCGAATCTGCTCTGGAGCCCGGGATTCGAATCGAGGAAGGTCGCCATCTCTCGTTGGTAGCCAGCGGCGATGATGGCGAACTGGCCGCGCCGATTCTCCATCTCGACGAGGAGCACGTCGATCGCATCGGTGCCGAAGTCCTTCGATCCCTTTCCGGTCAACGCGTATGCCTCGTCGATGAACAGGACCCCGCCGAGCGCCCGTTCGACACATGCCAAGGTCTTGACCTCCGTCTCGCCGACGTACTGGCCCACCAGATCCGCACGAGACACCTCGATGACCTGCCCGCTCGGCAGGAGGCCGAGCGCTCGGTACAGCTGGGCGATCAGGCGCGCCACCGTGGTCTTGCCGGTTCCCGGGTTGCCGGTGAGAACGAGATGAGGGGCGAAGGCCTGACTTCGCAACCCCGCCGCCAACCGGGCCTGATGCACCTTGAGGCCGGTGACGAGATCCTGAACCTGCCGCTCGACCTCGTCAGTGCCGACGAGCGAATCGAACTCGGCGAGGATCGAATCCACCGTCGGAGCGGACTCGGTCATGGTCGAGGCGGGGGAGCGCTCGGGCTCGGCGCCCACCGAGAGGCGCTTGAAGAACAGCCGCGCATCGTCCAGGACCACCGCTAGGACGGCGTGGGCATCCTCGTCATCCAGATCGTTCGGGAGCTTCGCCACGAACGACAGCTC
>JBMOGW010000355.1:0-2644 GCA_049318165.1 Ilumatobacteraceae bacterium | reverse complement strand
CCGGCGGGTCATCGGGGGCAAGGGTAGGGCCGCAGCCGGGCGACGCGCCGTCATCGGCCGCTCCCACCACTGCGGACCGATCCGGGTGTCGAACCTATGCTCCCGGCGTGCGACGTTGGATGGCCGCGATGCTGGCCGTGGGGCTGACCGCCGGCGTGGGGGTGATGCCGTCCGCCGCGCACGCGGTCGCGGTCACGGTCGAAGGAGGCTGCCTCGGTGCGCCGGGGCCGTACTTCTGCGACGAGTGGACGACCACCAGCCGCCCGAGGGGTTCGATCGCGCTGATCGGCGACTCGGTGCTCCTCGGTTCCGCCGACGGGGCGAGTTCGCCGTCGCTCGTCCAGGATCTCGACGCGCGCGGTTGGGGTCCCATCCGGCTCACGACGGCGGTCGGGCTCAGGACGGCGCTGAACGGCCCGGGCACGCCACCTTCGGACCTCATCGCCAAGTGGGCGACCGACGGCGTGCGACCCCGCGTCGTCGCCGTCAACCTCGGGGCGGGTTACCTCGTCCCATGTGGTACGGACCCGCAGGTGTGCGCAGGCGCGATCGCTGCCGTGAGCGACGCGGTGTGGTCGCGGTGGCCGGCCGCAGTGATCTGGTGGGCGAAGATCAACCACACCACGTGGCCGACACTCGAGCCGTCGCCGGGCATGGTGCACTGGAACGCTGCGCTCGACGCGGCCGCCCAACAGCACCCGGGCCGCATGGTGCTCTGGGACTGGCCCGCAGCGTTGCAGCAGTCCGACATCGGCACCGACTTCGGCAACGTGCACCCGGCGAGCCCGTCCGACTACGCGAAGCGGAGTGTGCTGCTGGCGAACCACCTCACTGCGTTCACTCCCGCCACCTTCACCGGGCCTCGCGTCGCCGTCCCGGGGGCACGCGCCGGCGCGTCCGAATTCGTGCCGCAGGCGGACGCCGGTGCAGGCGTCGTCGGATCGTTCGCGTTGACCGCGGGCGTGACCCGGACGATCGACGTCGGCGCCGCGTTGCCTGCCGCCATCGGCCGAACCGGTGTCGTGCTGGGCGCGGCAGCAGCCTCGGCCACCGCGTCGGGCACCGTCAGGATCCACGAGTGCGGTCGGGCCTCGACCCCCGATGCGACGCTGTTCGTCACCGCCGGTGCCACGCCGACGGCGCAGGCGTTGGTGCCGCTCACCGTCGGGAACCGCGTGTGTGCGACGGCGACGACCGCGGTGACGTTGCGGTTGAGCGTGCAGGGCGCGCTCGCGGCGGATGGTGGGACGCGCTACGTCCGCCTCGCTCCGGCGACACCGACCATCACGCCGGCCAACACGCCGGCCGGGACGCCGGGGGTGTCGAGCATCACCTTGCCCGCCCTCGCGGTCGGCGGGGTCACGGCCGCAGCCGTGACGGTGACGGTCGACGGAGCGTCGGGCGGTGGACGCATGACGCTGCACCGCTGTGGCGCCACCCCGTCCACGGTTCCGACGCTCGCGTTCGCTGCTGGCGCTGCCCGGTCGGCCAGCGCGTACGTCCCCGTCGCCGGTGGGGCGGTCTGCATGACGACGTCGTTCCCCGGCGCCGCACCGCGCCTGCGGGTCGCCGTCACCGGCGTCTTCACCGCCACCGGCTCGGGCGCACGGTTCCGATTCGCCGGCACGCCGACCCGGATGCTCGACCTGCGGCCGGCGAGCCGGCGCGGCGGATGGTTCGGACGGCAGGTCGCCACACAACGCATCGCCGTCCCGGTCGCTCCGGCCGGCGCCGCGGCGGTGGTCGGCACGGTCACGATCAGCAGCACCCTGGTCGCCGGCGAGTTGGCGACCGGCCCCCACGACGACGCCACGGCAGCCCTGCCCGCCCTCGCGTTCGGCCGGGGCGGCATCACCACCACGGCCACGATGACGACCTCGACCGGGACATCGGGCGTGATCGACCTGCGCATGCGACGAGGCAACGCCGCCACCACGCTCGACGTCGTCGGCTGGTGGATCCCGTGAGTCAGCCCGCGACGACGGGCAGGCCCGCTGCCTGCCAGTCGGCGATGCCGCCCATGTCGTAGACCGTCACGAAGCCAGCCTGCGCCATGACGTCGGCGGCGATCGCACTGCGCCGCCCGGAGTGGCAGTACACGAGGTAGCTGCCATCTTTCGGCAGATCGGCGATCAACGCCGAGAACTGACCACCTTCGAGGTCGAGGTTGATCGCACCCTCGATGTGCCCTGCAGCGAATTCGGTCGCGGTGCGCACGTCGATCACGGTGAGCGCTGCACCCAACCGGCCGATGAGGGAGCTGCCCTCTTGCGGCGAGAGCGTGATCACTCCCGAGACGAGCACCGAGCCAGCTCCCGAGCCCGAGTCGACGGGCTCGGACGAGCCACATCCCACGAGCACTGTCGCAACCAGTACAAGTGACGAGACGAGTCGTCGAGCGCGCCGCACGGACAGAGCATATCGCACGGGCAAAGGTACCCTGTGGGGTATCGGCGCGCCACCCCACGCGCGCCACCCATGTGACACACTGCAGCGATGCGGGCACGTTCCCTTTTCGCGGCACTCGCGGCGTTCGCGACGCTCGCGACACTGGTGGCCGTCGGCGCCACACCGTTGCCCGCCGGCGCCTCGGGCAGTTGCACCGTCGACCAGAAAACCGGGTACGTGTGGCGCTGCGACCACA
>JBMOGW010000354.1:0-2647 GCA_049318165.1 Ilumatobacteraceae bacterium | reverse complement strand
GGGTCGGAGGTGAGCGGCGGTGCGGCGATCGCGGCACATCGGGCCAGACTGGGCGGATGGCCTCGCTGCGCGACCTGTTGCCCGCACCCGGGGCCGACCCGATGGAGGTCGTCGACGCGTTCGGTCGCTGGGCTGCCGAGGGTGGGAGGCCGCTCTACCCGCACCAGGAGGAAGCGATCCTGGCGCTGGCCATGGGCGAGCACGTCGTGCTGGCGACGCCCACCGGCTCGGGCAAGAGCCTGGTGGCGATGGCCGGCGTGGCGTTGGCGCTGAACGCGGGCACGCGTGCGGTGTGGACCGCGCCGATCAAAGCACTCGTGGCGGAGAAGTTCTTCGACCTGGTCGATCTGCTCGGCGCCGAGCACGTGGGCCTGGCGACGGGCGACGCGTCGATCAACTCCGACGCGCCGGTGCTGGTGTGCACGGCCGAGGTGTTGGCCAACCACGCGCTCGCCACCGGCTCGGGCAGCGAGTACGGGTTCGCCTGTCTCGACGAGTTCCACTACTACGGCGAACGAGACCGTGGCTGGGCGTGGCAGGTGCCGCTGCTCGAGCTGACCAACTGCCAGATGCTGCTCGCCTCGGCGACGCTTGGCGACATGACCGCGATCACCACCGACCTCGAGCAGCGCTCGGGCCGCTCGGTCGCCTCGGTCACGTCGGTCGACCGACCCACGCCGCTGTACCACCAGTGGCGCACCACCCACGTGGCCGACAGCGTGCTCGACGCCGTGCGCGACGGCATCACGCCCGTCTACGTGGTGCACGCCACGCAGGCCAACGCCATCGAACGCGCCCAGAGCCTGGTGAGCCTCGCCGTCACCACCCGCCCCCAGCGCGACGCCATTGTCGAGGCACTGAAGGGCGAGCGGCCCACCCGTGGGTTCGGCGAGGTGCTCGACCGGCTGCTGCGCAACGGGGTGGGCGTGCACCACGCGGGCATGCTGCCGCGCCATCGCCGCCTGGTGGAGCGCCTGGCCGGCGCCGGGCTGCTGCCCGTGATCTGCGGCACCGACACCCTCGGCGTCGGCGTCAACATTCCCATCCGCACCGTGCTGATGACTGCGCTCACCAAGTTCGACGGATCGAAGGTGCGCACGTTCAGCGTGCGCGAGTTCCGCCAGCTGTCGGGCCGCGCCGGGCGCCCCGGCTTCGACCCGGACGGCCACGTGTGGGTGCAGGCGCCCGAGCACGTGATCGACAACGCGAAGGCGCTGTCGAAGGCGGGCGACGACCCCAAGGCGCGGCGCAAGGCCGTGAAGGCCAAGCCGCCCGAGGGTTTCGTGCACTACGACGAAGCCACGATGCAACGGCTCGTGACGGGCGAGCCCGAGGCGCTGGTGTCACGCTTCCGGGTGACGGCCGACATGGTGGCCAACGTGCTCGGACGTCCCGATGGCCCCGACGCGTTGAAGCGCCTGCTGGCCACGAACCACGACCCGGCGCTGCGTCGCCGCCAGCACAAGCGGAGGGCGATCGAGATTTACCGCAGCCTGGAGGCCGCCGGCGTGGCCGAACGATTGCGCGACGCCGACGGCCGTTGCGCCGGCGTGCGCGTCGGCTCGCTCGTGGAGGGCAGCGACGAGCGCGCCGCCCTGCGGTTCTCCGCGCCGTTGATGCCGTTCGCCATCGAAGTGGTCGCCACGTTCGACCGCGACGACCCGGACTACGTGCTCGACGTCGTCAGCGTCGTCGAGTCCGTGCTCGACGATCCGCGCCAGATCCTGTACGCGCAGCAGAACGCGGCGAAGGGCGCCGAAGTGGCGCGACTGAAAGCAGAAGGCGTGCCGTACGAGGAACGCATCGAGCGGGTGGAGGCGATCACCTGGCCGATGCCGCTGCGCGAGCTGCTCGACACCTGCATCGAGCAGTACCGGTCGCGGCACCCGTGGGTGGCCGAGGGGCCGTCCCCGAAGTCGATCCTGCGCGAGATGCTCGAGCACGGCGACACGTTCGCCTCGTTCGTCCGTCGTTACCGCCTTGACCGCAGCGAGGGTCTGGTGCTGCGCTACCTGACCGACGCGTGGCGCACGCTCGACCGCTCGCTGCCCGACGACGTGTACGTCGACACGCTCGAGGACGTGGTGGAGTGGTTGGGCACGTTGATCCGTGCCACCGACGCCACCCTGCTGGACGAATGGGCTGCGCTGGCCGGCCGACCGGTGCACGACCACCTCGCGCCCGAGGCGCTCGTCGAGCTGGCAACCGGGCCGCCCGCCGCATGGCGCACGGCGGTGCGCACGGCGATCTTCCGCTGGGTGGAACTGCTGGCCCGCCGCGACCACGCGACCCTCGCCGAGCGATCCGGGTGGGACGCAGCGCGGCTGCACGACGCCATGGCGCCGTACTGGGACGAGCACGACCACATCGGCATCGACGGCGATGCCCGGGCTGCGGTGCACCTGCGCATCACCGAGTCGCCGGGTCGCTGGACCGTCGAGCAGACGCTGGTGGACCCGCAGGAGACGGGGGAGTGGCGCATCGTCGCCACGGTCGACCTCGAGGCCGCGCGCCTGGACGGCTCGCCCACCCTGCGCCTCGAGCACCTCGGCCCCGACCTCTCCCACCGAACTTAAGTTCTGCGGAACGTCGCTCCCACCGAACTTAAGTTCTGCGGAACGTCGCTCCCACCGAACTTAAGTTCTGC
>JBMOGW010000353.1:0-2655 GCA_049318165.1 Ilumatobacteraceae bacterium | reverse complement strand
ATCGCGCTCAGCCCGTTCCCGGTGATCGCCGTGGTGCTGGTGTTGTCCTCGCCCGACTCGAAGAAGAACGGTGTGGCGTTCGCCGCAGGATGGCTGGTCGGGCTGTCCGTGCTCACCGCCATCGCCCTCTCACTGGTCGGCGGGGTGGACGGCGAGCCCGGCACCTCGTCGGGCACCGCGGTCGCGTGGCTGCGCGTGTTCTCGGGCGGCGCGCTGATCGTGCTCGGCGTGCGGAAGGTGCGTCACCGCTCGACGGACGCCCAGCCCGAGCCCACACCGAAGTGGATGGACGGCATTGCGTCGATGAACGCGTCCCGTTCCCTGCGGCTCGGCGTGATCCTCGGCGGCGTGAACCCGAAGAACATCGCGCTCGCGTTCGCGGCCTCGACATCGGTCGCGGAAGTCACCGTCACCACCGGCGACTCGATCGTCGCGGGCCTGATCTTCGTGTTGCTGGCGTCGGCGATCGTCCTCGGTGCCGTCATCGTGCGCCTGACGATGGGCGACCGAGCCGTGCGACTGCTCGACGGCGTACGCACGTTCATGCTCGACAACAGCGCCGTCATCACGATGGTGGTGTTCGTCGCGCTGGGCGCGATGGTGCTCGGCGACGGGGTCACCGCACTCACGAAGTGACGCTGCGCGGCGCATCGCACAGAAGGGGACGAAAGTCCCTAGTGGGGGCCTGCGGGCATCAGGCACGATGTCACCACCCTGAGAGGTTTCCCCAGCCTCGAAGGATGTTCCCAAGAAAAACGAGCTTGAGGCGTGCTGTTCCCGTCAGCATGCCTCGCTCGCTTTTTCCGGACGGGTCACCGTTGTCGAGTTCGGCGGTCGTCGCCGCCGGGATCGCGCCGACTGCGGTCGCGTTCGCGTGGCGGTGACACAATCCGCTCCATGCGTCTCCACGTGCAACGGTCCGGCAACGGCTCGCCCACCCTCGTTCTCATTCACGGCATGGGGGCGAATCTCCACACCTGGGACGCGTTCGTGGCGCGTGTGTCGGCCACTCATGCCACGGTGGCGATGGACCTGCTCGGTCACGGCGAGTCGCCGGTGCCGGAGGACGAGTCGCTGTACACCCGAGACGCGACGCTCGACGACATCGATGACGTGCTCGCCACGCTCGACGGGCCGGCGGTGCTGGTGGGTCACTCGCTCGGCGGCTACCTGTCGCTCGCACATGCTGCCACCAGGCAGGGAGCGGTACAGGCGATCGTCGTGCTGAACACCGGGCCGGGCTTTCGCGACGCCGAGAAGCGGGAGGGTTGGAACGCGATGTCGCGTCGCAACGCGGCCCGCTTCGGTGTGCCGGTGCAGGCGGCGAACCTCAACCTGCAACACGACAGCGTGGTGATGGACCGCCTGGCGGAGATGTCGACGCCCACGTTGTTCCTCGCCGGCACGCTGGACCGGCCGGACTACACGAACTCGGGGCAGTACCTGGCCCGCAAGATGCCGCACTGCACGTTCCAGGCCATCGAGGGCGGCGAGCACAACATGCACGAGACCCACGCGGCCGAGGTGGCCGACGCGATCGCCTCGTTCCTCGCCGACCTGGCCCGCCGAACGTAAGTTCTGCGAGCCACCTGCCGCGGCCGAGCCGTGGCCGAGCCGTGGCCGTCAGTCGACGATCGCGGCGTACACCAGGCTGCGCAGTTGGCCGCGGAAGTCGAAGCTCACGGACGGCATCAGCTGTGTGGCGAAGACCACCCACAGATCCTCCACCGGGTCCACCCAGAAGACCGTGCTGGCGGCGCCGCCCCAGTAGAAGTCGTGACGGGTCAGCGCTCCTGTCGCGATCTGGTCGATCGTGCTCGCAAAGCCGAGGCCGAACCCGACGCCCTTGCTGCCGTAGTCGTCCATCAGCTCCACGTCGAGCGACGCGAGGTCCTTCCCGCCGGGCAGGTGGTTGCGGCGCATGTACTCGAGGGTGCGTGGCCCGATGATGCGGTGGCCGTCCAGTTCGCCGCCGCGGCGCAGCATCTCGCAGAACCGGGTGTAGTCGGCCACGGTGCCCGCCAGGCCGCCGCCACCGCTGACGAAGGTCGGCGGACGCAGGTACGCGCTGGTGGTCGGGTCGTCGAGCAGCGTGGTGGTCTTGTCGGGGTTGCGCTGGTAGTTGGCGGCGAAGCGATGCGCCTTGTCGGCCGGCACCTGAAAGCTGGTGTCGACCATCCCGAGCGGGTCGAGGACGTGTTCCTGCAGGTACTCGGCGAACGGCTGGCCGCTGATGATCTCCACCAGCGCGCCGCACGCATCGGTGCCGAGCGAGTACTGGTACGCGGTGCCGGGCTGAAAGCGCAGCGGCACGGTCGCCAGCTTGTCCATGAACTCCTGCATCGTGGCGTGCACCCCGACGCTGCGGATCTTCTGCGCCTTGTAGTTCTCGTCGACCGGGTGGGTGGGCAGGCCCATCAGCAGGCCGCCGTAGGTGATCCCGCTGGTGTGGGTGAGCAGGTCGCGGATCGTCACCGGGCGGTGCGCCGGCTCGGTGACCATCGACTCGCCCTCGCCGCTGACGTACACCTGGTGGTGGCGCCAGCTGGGCACGAAGCGGGCGACCGCGTCGTCGAGCTGGAACATGCCGCGCTCGAACAGCTGCATCAGTGCGATCGAGGTGAGCGGCTTGGTCATCGAGTAGATGCGGAAGAT
>JBMOGW010000352.1:0-2659 GCA_049318165.1 Ilumatobacteraceae bacterium | reverse complement strand
CGGGCGAGCCGAACAGCCCCAACGTGTGGCTGTTCGTCGGCGTCAACGGCGTCGGCAAGACCACCACCATCGGCAAGGTGTCGGCGCAGCAGCGAGCCGCAGGCCGCTCGGTGCTGATGGCCGCGGGCGACACGTTCCGTGCAGCAGCGGCCGAACAGCTCACCACGTGGGCCGAGCGCAGCGACGCCGAGATCGTGCGTGGCAACGAGGGCGGCGACCCGTCGGCGGTGATCTTCGACGCGATCGAGTCGGCCAGCGCCAAGGGTGTCGACCTGGTCCTCGCCGACACCGCCGGCCGCCTGCACACCAAGACCAACCTGATGGACGAGTTGCGCAAGGTGCGCCGCGTCGCCGCGAAGGGCAACGGCCGCGTCACCGAGGTGCTGCTGGTGATCGACGCGACGACCGGGCAGAACGGCCTGACGCAGGCGCGCGAGTTCGGCGACGCCACCGAGGTGACGGGCGTGGTGCTCACCAAGCTCGACGGCTCTGCCAAAGGCGGCATCGTGTTCGCGATCGAGACCGAACTCGGCCTTCCGGTGAAGCTCGTCGGCCTGGGCGAGACCATCGGCGACCTGGTCACCTTCGATCCCGCGGAGTTCATCGACGCCCTGTTCACCGGCGGCTGACCTCGGCGCCTGAGTTCGGCACCGGAATCGCCGTCCGAGATTTCTGGGAACCACCACCCTGGTGCCCGTCGTCACATGGGTGCACGATCACGATCCCCGTACCTGGGGAGGGGAAGGACCAATGCCATGTTGCGCTCTCGTCGATTCGCACTCGTCGCCGTCGCCGCGATCCTCGGGCTGAGCGCCTGCGGTGACGCCACGGACACCACGGCCCCGGCCGATTCGCCGGCGGTCATCGTTCTGGGTGGCGGTGCCAAGATGGCGGCTCCGGAAGGGGCGGCCGTCAACGGTGGTGCGGCCGATCGGTCGATGATGATCGGCAACATCACGTACGTGTTCGACGGCACGCTGCCCGACCTGGGCGGCTCGGCGCCGTCGTGGACGTTGCCCGCCGGAGCGAACGTCGATGCAGCCGTCGTCGCTCGTCTGGCGAAGGTGCTCGGCGTGACCGGCGAGCCGCGTCAGTTGCCCGCCGACCAGGGCGGCGGGTGGATGGTCGGCCCCGCCGACTACAGCGGTGCCGCCGTCACCGTGTCCGGCGACGGCATGGTCAGCTGGTGGTACAACCCGGCACCGGTTGCTCCCGTGAGCACTCCTGCGTGCGCCTACCCGGACAAGGGTGTCATCGACCCGGGCAGCATCGATCCCGCCGTGAGCGAGACGGCCGTGGGCGCTGCGGGCAGTGATGCCGCCGGCGAGTCCGATGCCCCGGTGGCACCGGTCGACGCAGTCACGATCGGCACCGACGGGACTGGCACGATCGGCACGGTGACCGAGCCGATCGCCCCGTGCCCGGCACCGCTGCCGCCCGAGGGTGTGCCGACGAAGGCGGAGGCCGAGACGAAGGCCACCCAGTTGATGCGTGACCTGGGCCTCGACCCCGCGAACTACGAACTCACCACCTACGCCGACGAGTGGGGCGCGAACGTCACCGCCTGGCTGCTCGTCGGCGGCCACCGCAGCCCGCTGCAGTTCAACGTCGGGTACGGCGGCGCCGGTGCGCTGCAGTGGGCGTCGGGCTCGCTCGCCGTGCCGCAGCCGTCGAGCGACTACCCGCTGGTGACGACCGCCGACGCGCTGCAGCGACTGAACGACCAGAACGGCATGTGGGGCGGCTACTACGGCGGCATCGGCATCGCCGGTGGCATCGCCCGTGACGCCGTCGCCCCGGCAGAGGGCGCACCCGAGGCGATCGCCACGAGTGGCGACACCGTCGTGGCGACCGGCAGCGGCTCCGCCACGGCGACCGGCGGCGGCAGCGCCGGGTCCGCCGGCATCGCGGTCGCCCCGCCGGACAGCATCCTCGTCGACCCGATGCCGCCGGAGACGATCACGCCCGAGCCGATCACCGTCCACCTCACCGGTGTACGGCTCGACACGACGCTCGTGTGGGCCGAGGACGGAACCATCTGGTTGCTGCCCGCGTACACCTTCACCGGCGCCGACGGCGGCGAGTACACCGTCATCGCGGTCGAGGACCAGTACCTGCAGCAGCCCGCCCCGGTCACGGTCGACACCACGATCCCGGTCGACAGCGTGCCGGTGGACACGGTCGGTGGCTCCACGATTCCGGTCGACAGCGTGCCGACGCCCACCAGCGACAGCACCGGTTCCTCCGACCCGGGCACGGTGCCCACCGAAACCGTGCTCGACATCACCGTCGACCAGGCGCAGGTGCTCGTGGGACTCGGTCTCGACGAGGCCACCAAGGTGGCCGATGGCAACGGCTGGATCCTGCGGGTCAGCACCCTCGACGGTGAGTCGCAGATCGGCACTGCCGACCTGCGCACCAACCGCGTGAACGTCGCCGTGGTGGCCGGCTCGGTCACCGGTATCGACAGCATCGGTTGATCGCCCGGGCCGCTGCGGCGGCTCGGCAGTGCGAGCCGGCCCGGTCCTCACCGCAGGACCGGGCCGGTGACGCGTCCCGCCCCGGACCCTGCCGATAGCGTGGGCACTCGCATGTTCGATTCGCTGTCATCCCGCCTCGAAGGCATCGTCAAGCGGTTGCGCGGCAAGGGCCGCCTCAC
>JBMOGW010000351.1:0-2671 GCA_049318165.1 Ilumatobacteraceae bacterium | reverse complement strand
TGCTCTCCCACGCCGTGCCGTAGATGCGCTGCAGCATCGGGCCCTTCTCGTTGCCACGCCAGTACGCGCCGGCCACCTTCATCAGCTTGAAGTGGCCGAGCTTGCCCGTGCTCGGCACGTGGGGGCCGCGGCACAGGTCGACGAACTCCGGCGTGTTGCGGTACACGCTGATCGTCTCGCCACTGCCCAGTTCGGCGGCATCGTCGCTGTCGGCGGCGCCGCTGGAGACGCGCTCGATGATCTCGCACTTGTACGGCTGGTCGGCGAACAGGCGCAGGGCATCGGCTGCCGGCAGTTCGTCGCGCACGAACGGCTGGTCGGCCTTGATGATGTCGCGCATCCCGGCCTCGATCGCCTCGAGGTCGGATTCACTGAACGTACGCCCACCGGGCAGCTCGAAGTCGTAGTAGAAGCCGTCGCTGATGGCCGGACCGATCGAGAACTTGGCTCCGGGGAAGAGCTGCGTGACCGCCTGGGCCATCACGTGGGCCGTGCTGTGGCGCAGCACGTGGCGGCCGGCGTCCGAGTCGGCGGTCACGATGGCGACGACCGCACCGCCGGGCAACTCGCGGCCGAGATCGACCTCGTCACCGTCGACGACGGCGGCGACCGCAGCCTTCGCCAGGCGCGACCCGATGGACGCCGCCAGCGTGGTCGCGGTGGCACCCTCGGGGAGGGAGCGCTGCGAACCGTCGGGGAGTGAAATCGTGATCTCGGCCATAGACGGCCAAGTGTACGGTCAGCGGCCCGCCGCGGCAGCGAGAGATTCCGGTTGGACCGACCCCGTCGGGTGGTCGACCGTGGCGACCCTCGCGGTGACGGTCGGTTCCGTCTCGGCCGTCTTGCCGGCGTAGACGTTGCGATACACCTGGCCGGTGAGCTCGCGGATCTCGAACATCAGCTCATCGGTGATCTGCCGCAGCACCAGGTGGTCGTCGCTGCGGTTGCGGTACCGCTCGACGTTGATCGGGCGGCCGATCTTGATCGTGCACTCCTGGCGCAGCCGGGGGAACGACGCATCGGGGGGCTGGATCTCGCGGGTACCGATGACGCCGACCGGGAAGATCGGGCAGCCGACCTTCAGCGCCAGGCGGGCTGCCCCGGTGCGGCCCTTGTGCAGCACGCCGTCGCGACTGCGGGTGCCCTCCGGGAAGATGCCGAACAGTTCACCACGGCGCAACACCCGCTCGGCGGTGTCGAGGGCGGCCTGACTCTTGTCGCCACCAGCCCGGTCGATGGGAATCATGCCCATCATCGGGAACAGGTGCTTGGTCTTCCACGAGTCCATGTACTCCGCCTTGCCGACGAAGCTGATGTTGCGCGGCACGTGGAGCATCAAGAACGCGGAGTCGAGGAAACTGACGTGGTTCGGGGCGAGGATCGCCGGGCCCTCGGCGGGCAGCCGGTCGAACCCTTCGAGGTTGAACGTCCACAGGCGCGTGGCCACGGGACGGGCGACACGACGAAAACGTGCCTGTGCCTTGCCGGCACCATCTGCTTTCACGCGGGCACTGCCCCGGTCGCCATGGCGCGGAGCTTAGTGCAACGCGTCAGAGGATGACGCCGAGCAGCGCAGCGGCGTCGTGCACACCGAGCCCGGCAGCGGCGGCCTCGTCGATGGCCGTCAGCGCCGCAGGCGTGTTCAGGTCGTCGTCGAGTGCGGCGCGCACCTCTGCGACCACGCCGCTCTCCTGGTGGCCACCGCGGGACCAGTGATCGAGACGCGCCTGCGCACGAGGCATCAGCGTGTCGTCCCACTCCCACGAGTGGCGGTAGTGGTGCTCGATGATGGCGAGGCGGATGGCTCGCGGATCCCATTCCTTGCGAAGTGCGTCGACGAACACGAGGTTCCCGAGACTCTTCGACATCTTGTGGCCGTCCATGTACACCATCGCCACGTGCATCCAGTGCTTCACGAACAGCTCGCCGGTGGCGGCCTCGGACTGGGCACGTTCGCACTCGTGGTGCGGGAAGATCAGGTCGGCGCCGCCGCCATGGAGATCGATGGTGGTGCCGAGTTCCCGGAGCGCGAGCGCACTGCACTCGATGTGCCAGCCCGGGCGGCCGGGCCCCCACATCGTGTCCCAGCTCGGCTCGTCCGGTTCGGACGGGTGCCACAGCACGAAGTCCAGCGGGTGACGCTTGTTGGGGTCCTCCACCTTGCCGCCGCGTTCGCGGGCGATGTCGATCATCGCGGCCTCGTCGAGGTGGCTGATCGTTCCGAACGCCGGGAACTTGCTGACGTCGAAGTACACGCTGCCACCGGCCTCGTAGGCGAAGCCGCGGTCGAGCACCATGCCGATGAACCCGCGGATGTCGGGGATGGCCGATGACGCACGAGGGGTGCTGTGCACCGGCAGCGCGTTGAGCGCCTCCATGTCGCGCTCGAACCGAGCCTCTTCGCCGGCCGCGAGGTCGAGGTAGTGCACGCCGAGTTCACGCGCCTTGGCGAACAACGGGTCGTCGACATCGGTGACGTTGCGCACGCACTTGACGGTGTGGCCTTTGTCGATCAGCCGTCGCTGCAGCACGTCGTACGCGATGAAGGTGGCGGCATGGCCGAGGTGCGTGGCGTCGTAGGGCGTGATGCCGCAGGTGTACATCAGCACCTGCTCCCCCGGTTCGAACGGCACCACGGCCTGGCGAGCGGTGTCGTAGAGGCGCATCGTCA
>JBMOGW010000350.1:0-2729 GCA_049318165.1 Ilumatobacteraceae bacterium | reverse complement strand
GGTGGGCCGGACCGGGCTCGATGAAGATCTCGGTGCTCGCGCACCAGATCATCACCACTCGGTCCACCTGCTTCTCCTCGCGGAAGCGGTTGATGTCCTCGCGGATGGCGTTCAGCATCGAGCGCTTGTCGATCGTGTGCAGCGTGTTGTCGGCGTCGATGCGCTTCACGTACTCGCGGTCGAACGCGGCCGGCATCGGACGCACCTCGCGCAGCGCGTCGCTGACGGCCTCGATGTGCTTGCCGCTCTCCAGCACACCGGCGCGGGTGGCAGCGATGTAGGCGTCGTCCGGGAACGGGTCCCACGCGCCGAACACGATGTCGTCGAGCGAGGCCAGCGGCACGAAGTCCTTGATCAGCGGGTTGCGGTTGTCGGTGCGCTTGCCGAGGCGAATGGTGCCCATCTGCGTGAGGCTGCCGACGGGGCTGGACATGCCGCGCTTCACCAGCTCGACACCCGCGATGAGGGTGGAGGCGACGGCGCCGAGGCCGACGGTGAGCACGCCGAGGCGACCGGTCGCGGGCGCGACCTGAGGGGGAGATGCCGGGGGAGGAGTCATGTCGGCGACGCTAAAGGAACGCGGCACGATTGTGCCGTTCAGTTCAGCAATACTTCACAATGTGGACACCCTTCCGAACGTCTCGACCGCACAGCTCGGCTACCTCGTCGCGATCACCCGACACCGCACCTGGGCGGAGGCCGCGGCGTCGCTCGGCGTCACCCCGTCCGCCCTGTCCCAGGGCATCGCGGAACTCGAACGGCGTCTCGGCGTGCCCCTGTTCGCCGCCGACGGCCGTCGCCGCGTGCCGCACGAGCACACGGCCACCGTCGCCGCCTTCGCCCAGCGCGTGCTGGCGGACCTCGACGAGGTGACCCGTTGGCTGCACGCCGTCGGCACCGGCCAGATGGGCCGGCTGCGGGTGGGCATGATCGACATCGCCGCGGTCCACCATTGCCGCGACGCGGTCGACGCCTTCCGCGCCGCGCACCCCGAGCTCGACATCGGCTACACCGTCGCCCCGACCGGCGATCTGCTCGCCCGATTGGAACGCAACGAACTGGACGTCGCCGTGTGCGTGGACCCTGGTGGCGTCGGCCCGTTCGACAGCACGCCGCTGCTGCGCGACGACCTGGCCGTCTACGCACCGCCAGGTTCGCCGGCCGGGCTGCCGCCGAACCGCTGGGGACCGTGGCTGCTCTTCCCGACGTCCTCCCGCACCCGGACCGCCATCGAGCGGCGGCTGCGGGAAGTGGGCGCGCCGCTCGTGGTGGAGATGGAGTCGCACCAGCCGGAGGTGCTGGTGGAGATGGTGCGCATGGGCCTGGGCTGGACGGTGCTGCCGACGACGCAGGCCGAACACGGGCCACACCCACTGACTCGAGCGACGCCCGAGCCGCTCCTCAGCCGCACGATCAGCGCCGTCACCCGACGCGGTGGCGCGTTGCACCCGGCAGTGGCGCCCTTCATCACCGCGCTCTCGATCTGAGTCGTCCCGGGTTCCGGGAGGAATCGGACCCGGAAGGCGATCGGACGACTCGGACCGAGACCCTGGCGACATCGATGAGTTTTGGGGGTTGCGAATCGGCCCCGCGCGGTGCTTGACTTGCGAGCGATGCGTGCCACGACCGCTGCCACCATGCTCGTAGTAATCCTCGTGTAGACGCACGCCCTCATACTTCGCGTGCGTCCAAGCCTCCCCAGTGCGGGAGGCTCTTTCGTTTTTCCGGTCCGTCACCCCCACGTTCGAGTCAGTCCCCCAGCCAGGAGTCACCATGAAGATCACCGGGGCGCAAGCCCTCATCAAAGCCCTCGAGATGGAACAGGTCGAAACCGTCTTCGGCCTGCCCGGCGGGTGCATCCTGCCGGCGTACGACCCGCTGCTCGACTCGTCGATCCGCCACATCCTCGTGCGCCACGAGCAGGGTGCGGGGCACATGGCCGAGGGCTACGCCCACGTGACCGGCCGCCCCGGCGTTGCCATGGTCACCAGTGGCCCGGCGGCCACCAACATGGTCACCCCGCTGATGGACGCCTTCATGGACAGCATCCCGATGGTCTGCATCACCGGCCAGGTGAGCACCACCGCCATCGGTAGCGACGCCTTCCAGGAGTGCGACACGATCGGCATCACGCGCAGCACGACGAAGCACAACGAGCTGATCATGACGGCGCAGGACATCCCGATGGCGGTCCGTCAGGCGTTCCACATCGCCACCACCGGTCGCCCCGGCCCGACGCTGCTGGACGTGCCGAAGGACGTGCTCATCAACTCGATGGACTGGCACTGGCCGACCGACGAGGAAGTGGCCGACAGCCTCCCCGGCTACCGCCCGAACACCAAGGGCCACCCGCGCATGATCAAGGAGGCCGCGAAGCTCATCCTGGCGAGCGAGCGCCCCCTCATCTACGCCGGCGGTGGCATCCTCAAGGCCCGCGCCGCCGAGGCGCTGCGCGAGCTGGCCGAGCTGTGCGACATCCATGTCGTCACCACGCTGATGGCCCGTGGCGCGTTCCCGGACGACCACCCGCTGTGCCTCGGCATGCCGGGCATGCACGGCAACGCCACCGCCATCACGTCGATGCAGAAGAGCGACCTGCTCATCACGCTCGGCGCCCGCTTCGACGACCGCATCACCGGCAAGGTGAGCACGTTCGCGCCCGAGGCGAAGATCATCCACGTCGACATCGACCCCGCCGAGCAGGGCAAGGTGCGCCGCCCCGACGTGCC
>JBMOGW010000349.1:0-2741 GCA_049318165.1 Ilumatobacteraceae bacterium | reverse complement strand
CCAACCAGATCGACACGCCGCTGCTGTTCCTGCAGAACACCACCGGCTACATGGTGGGCAAGGAGTTCGAGCAGAAGGGCATCATCAAGGACGGGGCGAAGATGATCAACGCCGTGTCCAACAGCCGCGTGCCGCACATCACGCTCAACATGGCGGCGTCGTACGGCGCCGGCAACTACGGCATGTGCGGCAGGGCCTACGCGCCACGCTTCCTGTTCGCCTGGCCGAACGCGAAGAGCGCGGTGATGGGCCCGGCGCAGCTGGCCGGCGTGATGAGCATCGTCGCCCGCCAGTCGGCCGAGAGCATGGGCAAGCCGTTCGACGAGGACGCCGACGCGATGATGCGGCAGATGGTGGAGGACCAGATCGAGCGCGAGTCGCTGGCGATGTTCATGAGCGGCAAGGTGTACGACGACGGCATCATCGACCCGCGGGACACGCGCACCGTGCTGGGCATGTGCCTGAGCGTCATCGACAACACCCCGATCGAAGGCACGCGCGGCTACGGCGTGTTCCGGATGTGATGACGATGACGCTCGAGCACCGCCGCATTCACACCCTGCTGATCGCCAACCGTGGCGAGATCGCCCGGCGCATCATCCGCACCTGCCGTGCCCTGGCCATCAGCCCGGTGGTGGTGTATTCCGACGCCGACGCGGACGCGCCGTTCGTGTGCGAGGCCGACGCCGGCATCCGCCTGCCCGGCAACACCGCCGCCGACACGTACCTGCGAGCGGAACTGATCGTCGACGCCGCGCGCCGCCTGGGCGCCGACGCCGTGCACCCCGGCTACGGCTTCCTCAGCGAGAACGCCGACTTCGCCCGCCAGGTGGCCGACGCCGGGTTGGTGTGGATCGGCCCGCCGGCCGCGGCGATCGCGGCGATGGGCTCGAAGGTGGAGGCCAAGTCGCTCGCCCGCGCACATGGCGTGCCCGTGGCGCCGGACAACACGGTCGAGTCGCTCGACGAAATCGGCCTGCCCGCGCTGGTGAAGGCGTCCGCCGGGGGTGGCGGTCGCGGCATGCGCATCGTGCGCGACGCCGCCGACCTGGCCGATGCCATCGCCTCCGCCGAGCGCGAGGCCGCCGCAGCCTTCGGCGACGGCACCGTGTTCGTCGAGCGCTACGTGGAGGGCGCCCGCCACGTGGAGGTGCAGGTGCTGGCCGACAGCCACGGCACCGTGGTGGCGATCGGCGAACGCGACTGCACCATCCAACGCCGACACCAGAAGGTGATGGAGGAAGCACCCTCGCCCGCCGTCACGCCCGACATCCGCGAGCGACTGTTCGCCGCCGCGGTCGCCGCGGCCAAGGCCGTCGGCTACGAGGGCGCCGGCACCGTCGAGTTCCTGCTCGACCGCCAGGGTCGCCTCTCGTTCCTCGAGATGAACACCCGCCTGCAGGTGGAGCACCCGGTCACCGAGCTGGTGACCGGACTCGACCTCGTGGCGTTGCAGATCCACGTCGCCGAGGGACGCCCACTGCCCGAGCGCGTGCTGGCCGGCACGCCGGCGTGCGGCCACGCCATCGAGGTGCGGCTGTGCACCGAGGACCCGTACCGCGGCTTCCTGCCCACGTCGGGCACGTTCCACACGGTCGAGTTCCCCGAGATCCCGGGCCTGCGCGTCGACAGCGCCATCGACAGCGGCTCGGTGGTGTCGCCGTTCTACGACTCGATGGTGGCCAAGGTGATCGCCCACGGCGACACCCGCGCCGACGCCGCTCGCACGCTGCGCGTCGCGCTGCAGCGCGCCACCATCACCGGCCCGGTGACGAACCGCGAGCTGCTGATCCACCTGCTCGGCCGGCTGGAGGCGATCGACGACCAGGTGGACACCGGCTGGCTGGACCGCCAGGACCTGGGCACGCCGCCCGAGCCGTCGCCCGTGCAGCTCGCTGCGGCGGCGCTGGCCGTGGTGCGCGCCGCGGTCCGCCACCCGTTCCCGATCGCCTGGCGGAACAACCCGTCGCAGGACCAGACGCAGGCCGTCGGCGACCACGTCGTCGCGTACCGCGTGGACCGCTCGGGCCGCGTCAGCTCGCTGGCGGTCGACGGCGAACCGCTCGCGGCGGATGCGCAGTTGATGGACGACATCGCTCGTGTCGACGTGCACCTCGTCGACGACGGCAACGCCGTCACTGCGTACGTCGACCACGGCCGCCACACGCTCGCCGTGCCGCCGCGCTTCACCGACCCCGACGACGCCGGCCGCGCCGGCAGCACCATCGCCCCGATGCCCGGCAAGGTGGTGCGGATGCTCGTGGCGCTCGGCGACCAGGTGGCCGCCGGCCAGCCGCTGCTGATCCTCGAGGCGATGAAGATGGAGCACCAGGTGGTGTCGCCCACCACCGGTGTGGTGGCCGAGGTGTTCGTCACCGCGGGGCAACAGCTCGACCATGGCCAGCCGCTCGTGAAGGTCGACCCGGCATGACCGTGAAGGGTGGCCCGCAGAACTTCAGTTCGGCGGGACGGCCCCAGCGGCCGGTGCGGATCGCCAACTGCTCGGGCTTCTTCGGGGATCGCATCAGCGCCGCGAAGGAGATGGTGGACGCCCCGATCGACCAGTACGGCCCGATCGACGTGCTCACCGGCGACTGGCTGGCCGAGCTGACGATGCTGATCCTGCACAAGCAGCGCGCCCGCAACGCCGAACTCGGCTACGCCGGCACCTTCCTGACGCAGATGGAACAGGTGCTCGCGACGTGCATCGAGCGCGGCATCAAGGTGGTCACCAACGCCGG
>JBMOGW010000348.1:0-2746 GCA_049318165.1 Ilumatobacteraceae bacterium | reverse complement strand
GCGAAGGCCTCGACGAGCAGGTCGTCGACACTCTCGCCACGGTCGAGGCGCTGGCGGAACTCGGCGGTCTTGCCACGGAGGGCGTCTTCGCTGAGTGCGGCCATCGCGGATTCGTGCGCGTTGATGTCGGGGACGAGACCCTGGAGGGCCTTCAGCTTCTTGCCTTCACCGGCGCGGAGGATGCGATCGAGGATGCCCATGCAGGTCGCAAGCCTACCGGTGGGCACGAGTCGTCCGCGGGCAGGCGCCGTCGGCCAGACTCGTCACTCATGGCACAACGACAGATCGACACGGTGATCTTCGACCTCGGCGGCGTGCTGGCCGCCACCGGTCGGCACAGCGACTTCACCAAGCGTTTTCCCGACGCGGATGCCGACACGCTGCTGAAGATCCTGGTCGGCGACTTCGAGGTGGACAGCGACCATCCGTGGCACCGGCTCGAGCGCGGTGAGATCACGCTCGAAGAGAACCGCCGAATGAACAAGGCGGCGTTGGAGGCCGCCGGCATCGCCCTGCCCCCGCCCCCGCCCGGCGGTGCACCGATGATCCAGTGGGCGCTCAACGAGCCCGTCGTCGAGTTGGCCCGCGATCTGAAGTCCGCAGGGCTGCGACTGGGCGTCCTGACCAACAACGTGGCCGAGTTCCGCGACTCGTGGCGGCCGATGCTGCCGTTCGACGAGCTGTTCGACGACATCGTCGACAGCCACGAGGTCGGGCTGCGCAAGCCCAGCCCGGCGATCTATCAGCTGGCCCTCAGCAGGTTGGATGCCGACGCCGAGCGGACCGCCTTCCTGGACGACCTGCCGGCCAATGTCGCCGGCGCGCAGGCCGTGGGCATGCGCGGGGTGCTGGTGGACGTCGACCCGACCCCGGCCGTCGCCACCGTGCGCGAGTGGGCCGGACTGGCCTGAAGCGGCCCGCCGGCGTGGGCCGGCGTCGCGGCTGCGGCGACACACCAGACCTCGTCGACGCCGATGCCGAGCAGCGCCTCGCGTGCCGCCACCAGCGTCGCCCCGGTGGTGACCACGTCGTCGACCACCAACACGCGCAGCCCACGGCGGGCGACACGAGCCCGGAACGCCGGGCCGTGCAGGCGATCGGCCCGTGACCGCCCGGTCTGCGCCTCGCCGTGCGAGCGCCACAGCAGACGCCGGCACGGCACACCGAGTTCCTTCGCCACCGCCCGGGCCAGCAGCTCGGCCTGGTCGAACCCGCGCTCGCGGATGCGTTGGCGGCTGGTGGGGGCCCAGGTGACCAGGTCGACCGTCGGCAACTGCAGGCGGCGCACGACCAGCCTGGCCAGGTGCTTCGCGACCGCACGACGGTTGCGGTACTTCAACCCGAGCACCACCTGACGGGCGACCCCGTCGAACGGCAGCGCGGCCAGCACACCGCCACGTGCCGCGGCATCGCCCACCCGGGACGACGTGCTGGCGAGCGTGAATCGGCAACGACGGCACAGGACGTCACCAGGCTGGTTGCACCCGGCGCAGGAAGCGTTGATCAGCATGAGCGCATCGAACCAGAGGGGTGTGACACGGTTCGTCCGAACCCCGGTGGTCGCACCACCCGGAAACCGCTCGGGAGCCGCGGGGTGCGGTGGGTAGCGTCGACGGCGTGTTCCTCCCGCTCCCCCAGGACCGGCTCGTCGAGCGGTTCGTCCGCTGCATCGTCGGCCTCGCCCTGTTCGGCATCGGCCTGACGATGTACATCGGCGCCCACCTCGGTCTGGCGCCCTGGGACATCTTCCACCAGGGCCTCGCCGACAAGCTCGGCATCCCGATCGGTCTGACCATCGAGATCACCGGCGTGTTCATCCTGCTGCTGTGGATCCCGCTGCGCGAGAAGCTCGGCTGGGGCACGGTGCTGAACGCCATCGAGATCGGCCTGGTGGTGCTGGTGCTGTCGCCGCACATGCCGCGGCCGGACGCACTGGCCCTGCGCGTGCCCTACATGCTGCTCGGGCTGGTGACGGTGGCCATCGGCTCGGCGCTCTACATCGGCGCCGGGCTCGGCAGCGGCCCGCGTGACGGCCTGATGCTCGGCCTGTCGAAGCGCGGCATCAGCATCCGCGTCGCCCGCACCGGCGTCGAACTCACCGCACTGGTGGTGGGCCTGCTGCTCGGCGGCACGGTCGGCATCGGCACCGTCGCCTTCACGTTCGGCATCGGCCCGCTGGTGCAGTTCTTCTTCCCGCGCCTGCGCCTGCGCGACGACGTCACGGTGCTCGCGACCGCACACTGACCCGCGACAGCCGCGTTACTGGTTGTACGGCGGCACGGGACCGATGTCGCCTTCGTACCACTTGGGCGGCACCAACTCGGTGAGACCCTCGCGGAACCAGCGGACCAGCGTGCCGGCCGCCGGGGTGAGCAGTTCGATGACAGCGATCGGTCGGTGCTGGTTGCCGATGCTTCCGACCGCGTCGGGCCGTTGGATCGGCGTCGCCAGCCAGATCTCCACGTTCGGTGGCTGGTCACCGAGGCGCATCACGTCGTGCGTGGCACGGATGTGCACGCGCATCGCCGGCTGGTCGTCCGTCATCCCCGGCGAACAGATCGCCATGATCCGGTCGCGGCGCAGCAGGATCGGCTGAGGGAGCGCGCGGTCGTCGGCGATCTCCAGCCGGTCGGGCTGGATCGCGATGATCCCCGATGACGACCGGACCGAACCCAACGCTCGCCCTGCGTAGACAGCGACGACCGAGAGCAGCATCGCTGCCACACCGATGACCACGGCGGCCGTG
>JBMOGW010000347.1:0-2760 GCA_049318165.1 Ilumatobacteraceae bacterium | reverse complement strand
GAGGTCGGACGGAACCGTCCCAGAGTGGCGCTCGACGACCGCTTTGGCCGCGGCGTGGAGGAAGCGCGCGCGCCGGTAGTAGCCGAGCCCCTGCCAGGCGGTCAGGACCTCGTCTTCGCTTGCTGCCGCGAGTGTCTGCGGGTTGGGAAACCGAGCGATGAACGGGGTGAACTTCTCCAGAACCCGCGAAACCTGAGTCTGTTGCAGCATCAACTCGCTGACCAGCGCGTGGTAACCGCTTCGCTTGCGGCCCTTGGTTTGACGCCAGGGCAGGTCGCGGGCGGCGACGGCGAACCACGCCGCCAACGGATCGGCGGCGGCGGCCAGCGAACGACCTTGCGAACGAACCGGCGAACGAACTTGCGTTCGAACCGGCGTTCGACCTTGCGAACGAACTTGCCTTCGATTTGGAGATTGTCCTGAGGTCGATTTGGCCATCGTCGCGCGCCCGCCTCTGCCGCACCCATTTCCGCTCTGCTCCGCTCCGATCATCACTGATCAGCTCTTGATTCGTCGGCGTCCTTCAACCTTGCGGCATCCGCCTCGGTTGGGTAGCGTACGGAACTTCGCGCGGGCGTCCGCCTGCCGATTTGGAGTACCCCTATGGCCAGCAAGTCGTTCTACACCCTCGATGAGGCCGCCAAGCGCCTCGGCAAGACCGCCTCTGAGATCAACGGCATGGCCGACCGGGGCCTGCTCCAGCGGGTCAACCACGAGGGGCAGATCAAGTTCCGCGTCGAGCAGGTCGAGGTCCTCGCCAGCGACGACGACGCGGTCGATCTGAACGACGACATGGGTCCGATCGGCCTCGCCGACTCGGGTTCGGCCGCGCCGATCCCGTCGACCCCCGCCAAGAAGGCGCCCGCCCCGTCGATGGACGACTCCGCCCTCGGCCTCGCCGGCACCGGCAGCGCCGCCGGCATGGCTGGACTCGGCGACTCGGGCGAGCGCACCGGCGTCAGCGCCCTGCGCGGTGGCAAGGGTGACAACGTCGAGAT
Source organism: Ilumatobacteraceae bacterium (assembly GCA_049318165.1). Taxonomy (GTDB): domain Bacteria; phylum Actinomycetota; class Acidimicrobiia; order Acidimicrobiales; family Ilumatobacteraceae; genus UBA668. Next base: position 1,762 of record JBMOGW010000347.1, on the reverse strand, counting down.
CGGTCTCGAGACCGTCGGCTCGGGCTCGGGTCTCCTCGACCTCACCCGCGACAGCGACGAGACGGCCCTCGGCGCCGAGCTGATGGACCAGGTCTATTCGAACGACGCGGGCGGCTCGAACGCCGGCCAGAGCGGCATCTTCGCCGCCGCCGCGATGGAGACCCCCGAGGCGCAGGCCCCGATCTCGACCGGCATGATGGTCGCGGAGGCCTACGACGGCGCGTGGTCGGGCGCGGGCCTGGGCATGATGGTCGCGGCGGTCGCCGCGCTCGTCGTCGCCGCCCTCATCATCGTGACCGCGGGCATGGGCTCGGGTTCGCTGGTGGCCTCGAACTTCGCCGGCAACCTGGTCGCCTGGGCGGGCGCGCTTGCCGGCATCGTGGCCGTCTTCGGCCTGCTCGGCTTCTTCATCGGTCGCGCCACCGAGTGACCCTCCCCCGAAGACAGTTGGGCCAATGCTGCTGACCCGGTACGGCTTCCGTGAATGGATGATCATCACCCTCGCCGCTGCGATTCCCGCAGCGGCGGGTGTGTTCTTTGGCTGGTGGTGGTTGGTGGGCGTTGCGGTGGTGGTTTGGATGGCGCTCGCGTCGTTCTTCCGTGATCCATTGGGTCGACGGCCTGCGTCAAGCGACCCGCGCGACCTGGTCAGCCCCGCCGACGGCCTGGTGAGCGCGGTCCTTGAGGTCTCCGACCACATCGCCACCGCTGGGCCGGCGACCATTGTGCGCATCTACCTTTCGGTGCTCGATGTGCACATCAACCGCATGCCCTGCGACGCCGAGGTGCTCGCCACCGTCCACACGCCGGGCAAGTACCTCGATGTTCGCATCGAGGAGAGCGCGAAAGTCAACGAGTCGATGGTGGTCAAGCTGCGATCGCCGGGCGGGATCCTGCTTGGCGTCAAGCAGATCTCAGGCAAGATTGCGCGTCACATCGTCTGTCCGATCGTGGCGGGTCAGAAGTTTGCCCGCGGCGAGCGCTTCGGCATGATCAAGTTTGGCTCGACGACGGAACTGGTCATTCCCACGACCGCGGTCGAGCAAATCATGGTGGCCAAGGGCGACCGCGTGACCGGCGGAGTCACGGTGCTGGCTCGACTCAAGAAGATCTAGCGCCCTGCTTCTCGGCAAACAACTCGTCGATCGACAGCATGGCGTGGCGCGCGTGCGGGATCACGATCGAGCCGCCGACAACGAGCGCAACATTCATCGCGTCAACCAGCTGTTCCTTGGTGTATCCGAGCGCGACGCATTGCTCGAGGTGGTAGTCGATGCAGTCGTTGCAGCGCAGCACCGCGCTGGCGACGAGCCCGAGCAACTCCTTGGTGCGACCATCGAGCGCGCCGTCTTCATAGGTCGCGCTGTCGAGGCGTAGGAAACGCTTGATGCCGAGATGGTCGGCCTCCATGAGGGCGGCCTGGCCGGTGGCGCGCTCGGCGCGAAATTCCTGAATAGTGCGTCGTCGGTTCATGCGCGCAATGTAGTGCGCGTTGCGGCGGCGGCGCGCGCAATGGCCTCAAGCGGCGCGGCGCCAACCATCACCCTCGTCCAAGCCCTCATCCTCCTCGTTCGCGTCGGCGCGCGACTCGGGCCATGAGTACTTGGATCGGTGATGCACGCGCACCAACTTTGCCATCTGCGCGGCGAAGACCGGACGCAGCGCGTCGATCAAACCCGCGAGCTCGTCCTTGAACGGCTCGTTGCGATTTCGGAAGAGAAAGAACACGCCCATGCACTCGTCGCCATCGAAGGCGGGCCAG
>JBMOGW010000346.1:0-2780 GCA_049318165.1 Ilumatobacteraceae bacterium | reverse complement strand
CTGGCATCGATCTTGCCGCGGCTGAACTCGTTGATCTCGAGGCCCTGGACGATCGAGTACTCGCCGTCCTTGCAGGTGCAGGGGAAGCTGGAGATGATGCCCTCCGGCACGCCGTAGCTGCCGTCGCTCGGGATCGCCATGCTCACCCAGTCGCCCTCGGGCGTACCGAGCGTCCAGTTGCGGATGTGATCGACGGCGGCGTTGGCTGCCGACGCGGCCGACGACGCACCACGCGCCTCGATGATGGCGGCGCCGCGCTTGGCGACCGTCGGCAGGTACGTGCCGGCGTACCAGTCGTGATCGTTCACCGTGTCGTAGGCGTTCGCGCCGTTCACCTTGGCGTGGTACAGGTCGGCGAACTGGGTGACCGAGTGGTTGCCCCAGATGGTCATGTTGGTGACGTCGTTCACGGTGGTGCCCGTGCGCTGCGCCAACTGCGTCACCGCACGGTTGTGGTCGAGACGGGTCATCGCCGTGAAGCGGCGCGGGTCGAGGTCGGGCGCGTTGTTCATCGCGATCAGCGCGTTGGTGTTGGCCGGGTTGCCGACGACGAGGATCTTCACGTCCTTCTTCGCGCTGTCACTCAGGGCCTTGCCCTGCGGCTTGAAGATGCCGCCGTTGGCCGACAGCAGGTCGCTGCGCTCCATGCCGGCCTTGCGCGGCATCGCACCCACGAGCAGCGCGACATCGGCGTCACCGAAGGCGACGTTCGCGTCGTCGGTGCACACCACGTCGGCGAGCAGCGGAAACGCGCAGTCGTCGAGCTCCATCTTCACGCCGTTGAGCGCACCGAGGGCCGGCGTGATCTCGAGCAGCTGGAGGATGACAGGGGTGTCGGGGCCCAGCATGGAACCCGAGGCGATGCGGAACAGGAGGCTGTAGCCGATCTGGCCGGCTGCACCGGTGACGGCGACACGAACAGGAGTGGTCATGGCCGCGAGCGTACGCCTGTGGCGGGCGCGCACGGAAATGGTGCCTGCGTCAGCCCGATGGGCGTCAGGAGATGGCCGGCAGGCCGGTCTCGACGAGGATGAGGTTGGCGTAGAAGTTCGCCGAGGCCGTGCTGCACGAGATGTGCACACCGTCCTTGCACAACTCCACCTTCTGCGATTCGGTGAACCAGTCGAGGATTCGAACGTTCGGATGCCGCGCCGGCAGGGCGTTGATCCGCTCGTTGTTGCCCGGCACCCATTCCACCGGGGCGCGGACGGTCATGAACACGATGCCGGCCGCGTCGCTCGGCACCTCGGCGATGATCGCGTCGAGGTCGGCGTCGGTCACCGGCGCATTCGTGCCCACCTGGATCACCACGGTCGTCCCTGCGCCGATGACCCCGGCGCTGCGCTCCTCGATCACCGCGTTCTTCACGCCTTCCGGCCCGCGGCTCTCCTTGGCCTGCACCACGACGCCCTTGCTCTCCAACTGCGGCTTGGCCCCGAGCATCACCGATTCACCGATGGCCACCTGCCCCTTCGGCTGCGGGGGCAGCGTGGTGCTGGTGGTCGTGGGCACGGTGGTCTGGCCGGGCACCGTCGGCAACGGTGTGGTCTGGGGCGCCGGCAACGTCGTGCTCGTCGGGTCGGCATTGTTGGCGATCGAGCACTCCACGGAGCCGACGCATTGCGGGTCGGCCGTGGCCATCGACACGGTCGCGGCACCGAGCACCAGCAGGAAGGTGGCGCCGCCGATCGCGAGGCGGCGGTCGGCGCGCAGATGCTGCAGCATGTTGCGCATCTGACCCTTGCGGATCGGCGTTTCGATGAACCGGTAGCTCGCTTCGGTGATGAGCACCGTCGCGACCATCGCGACGACGAACTCGACGGGCGTCAACAGGATCTGCGCCTGCTTGCGGATGATCTGGTAGATCGGCCAGTGGTACAGATACAGCCCGTAGCTGCGCGTGCCGATCCAGTTGAACACCGGGTTGCCGAGCAGGCGACCGGTGGCGGCGTGTTGGTGCGTGGCTGCGGCCACCACCATCAGCGTGACGACGCCGGCGAGCAGGAAGCCGCCACGGAACAGCCACGGGTTGTAGCGACCGTTCTCGAGCAGGTACATCGACCACATCAGCCAGCCGAGGGCGGCGAGGCCGACGAACGCGAGGAGGTCGAGCTGGCGACCCTTGTCGCGCAGCGGGCCGCGCAGGATGGCCATCGGCCGCCACAACATCGCGAACCCGGCACCGAGCAACAGTCCGCCCGCGCGGCTGAACGAGCCCAGGTACAGCGTGTCGTTGACGCTGATGCAGCGGCCGGCGATGTGCCAGTAGCCGTTGGGGTCGGCCACATCGGTGGGGCACGACAACGGCACGAAGCCGTCGGCGAACAGCAGCCCGACGGCCACGGCGATGGTGAGGCTGGCGCCGAACAACTGGAGGCCGACCTGCGGCAGGCGGTGACGGGCACGGCGCAGGATGGCCACCATCACCAGCGGCCAGATGAAGTAGAACTGCTCCTCGACCGCCAGCGACCACAGGTGACGCAGCGGCACGAACGCCTCGGACGATGCGTAGCCCTGGCCGACGATGATCTGGTACCAGTTGCTGACGTAGAGGATGCCGGCGAGGAAGTCGCCGCGGACCTGGGCGCTCACCTCGCGGTAGAAGATCATGATGTAGATGGCGACCATGGCCATCATCACGTACAGCGCCGGCAGCAGGCGGCGGGCACGGCGCAGCCAGAACTGGCGAAGGTTCACCCCGCCGTCGCGCTCGTCCTCGCCGAGCAGCAGCAGCGTGATGAGGTAGCCGGAGATGACGAAGAACACCTCGACGCCGAGGA
>JBMOGW010000345.1:0-2790 GCA_049318165.1 Ilumatobacteraceae bacterium | reverse complement strand
TCGTGCGAGTGGTCGTGGTCGTGCGAGTGCAGGTGCGAGTGGTCGTCGCCGTGCAGCAGGGCGTGGTCACCCTCGCCGAGCACCACGACGTTGGCCTGGGTGGCGGCGATGCCGCAGCGCAGCACCGGTTCGAACCCGAGGGCATAGCCGTCGAGCGGCAGACCGCCGAGGATGTCGGCCACCGCGGCCGGGTCGGCGCCGGCGTGCACCAGTGACGCCATCGTCATGTCGCCCGCGGTGCCGGCGAAGCAGTGGAACCAGGCGGTGCGCGTCACGGACACATCCTCGCGATCGCGCAGGCCGCACCGAAACCGTTGTCGATGCCCACCACCGTGACGCCGCTGGCGCAGCTGGCGAGCATGGCGAGCAACGCGGTGATGCCTTCCAGTCCCGCGCCGTAACCGACGCTGGTGGGCACCGCCACCACCGGCACCGACGACAACCCGCCCACCACACTGGCCAGCGCGCCCTCCATGCCTGCGATCACGACGACGGCCTCGGCCGACGTGACACGATCGAGGTTGGCCAGCAGACGGTGGAGGCCGGCCACGCCGACGTCGGTGAGCCGGTCGGGTTGGAAGCCGTAGGCGTGCAGGGTGATGACGCACTCGTCCACCACCGGCACGTCGGCCGTGCCCGCGCTGACCACCAGCACCTTGGCCATGCGGGACGGGTGGGGCCGGCGCCACAGCAGACAGCCGGCCTTCGCCTCGGCGCCCGGATGCGCGGCCAGCACCGCGGCCTCGACCGTGGGGTCGACCCGAGTGAGCAGGACGGGACCGGTGCCGTGCGCCAGCAGCTCGCCGACGATCTCGATGCACTGAGCCGCGGACTTGCCCCTGCCGTACACGGCCTCGGGCATGCCCTGGCGCAGGGCGCGGTGGTGATCCACCAGCGTGTCGCCCACCTCGCTGAACGGCAGCCGGCGCAGCAGCGCGACGGCGTCGTCCGGCGCGACCGCACCCGTGCGCACCCCCTCGATCAGCTCCGCCAGCGACTGCTCGTCCATCAGGCCGCCATTGTGCCCGGAAAGGGAGCGAGGGGCCGCAGGCTGCGGGGAATAGCCTTCCCCACCATGACCAATGCCACCCCGCGCACCCGTGTCGGGTTCCTCGGGCCGCTCGGGACGTTCACCGAGCAGGCCCTGAAGACCCAGCCCGACCTCGCCGCGGCCGAGCACGTGCTGTACCGGACGATGCCCGACGTGCTCGACGCCGTGGAGAGCGGCGAGGTGGACCTCGGCTTCGTGGCCATCGAGAACTCCATCGAGGGCACGGTGAACCTCAGCCAGGACGAACTGGCCTTCAACCACGACCTGCTCATCCAGCGCGAAGTCGTGCTCGACATCGAGCACTGCCTGCTGGTGAAGCCCGGCACCACCGTGGACGACGTGACGGTGGTGCTCAGCATCCCCGTGGCCAGCGCGCAGTGCCACGCCTTCCTGCGCAACCGCGTCGGCCACGCCGACCTGAAGGCCGCCAACTCCACCGCCGAGGCGGCGCGCATCGTGTCGGAGGAACTGGGTGCCGGAGCGGCTGCCGTGGCGCCGCGCGCAGCCGCCGAGCTGTACGGCCTGGAGGTGCTGTTCGACAACATCGCCGACCACCCGGGCAACCAGACCCGGTTCGTGGTCGTGGCCAAGGAGGGCATCCCCGCCCCCACCGGTCACGACCGCACGGCGCTGGTGATCTACCAGCGCGCCGACGAGCCCGGCAGCCTGATCTCGATCCTGCAGGAGTTCGCGGCACGGCGGATCAACCTGTCGAACCTGCTGTCCCGGCCGACGAAGGACGGCGGCCTGGGCGACTACTGCTTCGTCATCTACGCCGACGGCCACGTGGCCGACGAGCTGGTGGCCGATGCGATGCGCGCGCTGCGCATCAAGCAGGGCACGGTGAAGTTCCTCGGCTCGTACCCGGCGGCCGGCGAGCACGCCGACACCGCCCGCCAGCACGCCGACGAGCGCTGGCGCGACGCCGACGAGTGGATCCGCTCGTTGCGCAACGACATCCGCTGACGATCGCTCGGGCGACCCGACGATCGCACCGTCACGCGCCGGGGGCGGGAGCAACTCGCGGGTCGCACTATCGTCGAACGCCGTGACTCCGAACGAAGGCCAGAAGACCGACGAGGCAGCGATGCTGGCCACCTCGATCGCCGAGGTGACCGCCAGCGTTCAGCTGCCCGATTCCCCCGACCGACGGACCAGCATCGACACGGCGCTGCGCAACCTGCAGCAGCAGCTGGTGGCCGTGACCGGACAGGCCGACCTGAAGGCGAGCATCGTGATCACCGCGTCGTCCATCTCGCTGTCGCTCGCTGCGTCTCGCATCAACGACGGGCGGCTGCGCCCCGGCGTGCTGACGCTCGGGTTGTTCGTGCTCGCGGCGCTGTGCTGTGCGATCTTCGCCGTGTTGCCGAAGTACCAGGTGAACGGCGAGCCGCCGGTGGGCCAGTTCAACCCGCTCTTCTTCGGGCACGTGGCGCTGCTCAGCCGGGAGTCGTACGAGGCGGAGATGCACCGGATCCTGCGCGACGAGGAGCTGATGTACTCGACGATCCTCGCCGACCTCCATGCCCAGAGCACGTACCTGTTGCACCGCAAATTCCGACCGTTGCGCTGGGCCTACATGTGCCTGCTCGTCGGTTTCCCGTTGGCAGGAGTGGTTCAGGTCATCGCCGAACTGCGCCGGTAGGTTTGCTGCCGGAACGGTGGCAGAGCGGCCAATTGCATCCGCCTTGAAAGCGGAAGGGTTCACGCCCCGGGGGTTCAAATCCCTCCCGTTCCGC
>JBMOGW010000344.1:0-2795 GCA_049318165.1 Ilumatobacteraceae bacterium | reverse complement strand
AGATCGGTCTCTACCTCTACAACGGCAACGAGTACCTCGAGGCCCACTACGCCGCGTTCAAGATGCGCGGCGTGCCGATCAACGTCAACTACCGCTACCTCGACGAGGAGCTGGTGTACCTGCTCGACAACGCCGATGCCGAGGCGCTGGTGTTCCACTCGTCGCTCGGCGACCGGGTCGAGCGCATCCGCGAGCGCCTGCCGAAGCTGAAGCTGCTGATCGAGGTGGACGACGGCGGCGACGGGCAGGTGCCCACTGCGCGTCGCTACGAGGAAGTGATCGCCAGCCACGAGCCGATGGCGCGCATCACCCGCGACGAGGACGACGTCTACATGCTCTACACCGGTGGCACCACCGGCATGCCCAAGGGCGTGATGTACACGATGGGCGACATCACCCGCGCCTTCGCGCAGCTGGGGTTCCCGCTGATCGGACTCGCTCCGCCCGATCAGGCCGACGACATCGCCGGTCTGGTGAAGGGCGTTCTGGCCGACGGCAACCGGATCATCTCGATGCCCTGCGCGCCGCTGATGCACGGCACGGGCGTGTGGTTGGGAGCGATGATCCCGCAGCTCGCCGGCGCCGAGATCGTGACGCTCGAGAGCCGCTCGTTGGACGCCGACGAGATCCTCTCGACGGTGCAGCGCGAGGGCGTCACCAACATGACGATCGTCGGCGACGCGTTCTCGCGCCCGATCATCAAGGCCATCGACGACGCCGCAGCGTCCGGCACGCCGTACGACACATCGAGCCTGAAGATGATCATCTCGTCCGGCGTGATGTGGACGGCCGAGGTGAAGGAGCAGGTGCTCGACCGCATCGAGCAAGCGATCCTGCTGGACGCCATCGGCTCGTCCGAGGGCTCGATGGGCAACAGCATCTCGATGAAGGGCGTGCCGCCGTCAACGGCGAAGTTCACCCGCAACCCGACCACGAAGGTGTTCACCGAGGACAACCGCGAGGTGCAGCCGGGCAGCGAGGAGGTCGGCATGGTGGCGGCCGGCGGTGCGATGGTGCCGATCGGCTACTTCAAGGACCCGGAGAAGTCGGCGCGCACCTTCCGCACCATCGACGGCGTGCGCTACTCGTTCCCCGGCGACATGGCGATGGTGGCCGAGGACGGCTCGCTGATCCTGCTCGGTCGCGGCAGCCAGGTGATCAACTCGGGCGGCGAGAAGATCTTCCCCGAGGAGGTGGAGGAGGCCGTGAAGCGCGTCGAGGGCGTGGCCGACTGCCTGGTCATCGGCATCGACGACGAGCGCTTCGGCCAGGCCGTCACCGCCGTCGCGGCGCTCGAGGAGGGCGCGCAGGTGGACGAGGCCACCGTGATCGCTGCGGTGAAGGGCGACCTGGCGCACTACAAGGCGCCGAAGAAGGTCATCTTCGTCAGCCAGGTGCCCCGCGCCCCGAACGGCAAGGCCGACTACAAGACCGCCAAGCAGCTCACCTACGACGCCCTCGGCCTCGGCGAGTAGCCCATCGAGTCGGCGTGCCGAACTGAAGTTCTGCGGGCCCCTGTAACACGGCGCTCTCCCGGACACTCTCCGAGACGTGACGTGGCCTGCAGAACTTAAGTTCGGGGAGCGAGCTTCTCGCGAAGGAAGCCGAGGACCTTCTGGACGCTGGACTCGTCGCGTTGCTCGGTGAGCACGGAGTGGTCCTTCGGGCTGCTGCTCGGCAGTTCGACGGCGATGAACGCATCACCCAGCAGAGTCTTCAGCGAGGCGAAACGATCGCCGACCAACTTGTCGCCGGTGAAGCGCAGGCCGAGCACCTGGCAGCCCTCCTCGGCGCGGCGGCGGATCACCAGCGCGTCGTCGGGTGACAGGTTCAGGTCGGCGCCGCGTTCCTTCTTGCCGACGGCGAACGGCAGCGACGGCTGGCTGAGCACCGGCGCGACCATGATGTCGTCCACCATCATCGCCAGCGCGAAGCCGCCGCTGAAGCACATGCCGATGGCGCCGACGCCGGGGCCGCCGACCTCCTGGTGCAGGTTTCGCGCCAGCGCCCGCAGGAAGCCGATGATCGGCGACGTCTGGTTGAGCGCCATGTTGGTGAACTCGCGCGACACGCAGACCTTCAGCGTCGACGACCCAAGGTAGCCACCGCTGACCTCCTTGCCGGGCGTGCCGACGAGCGACGGCATCACCACCGTGAAGCCGGCGTCGACCACGTCGTTGGCGAAGCGGGTGACCGCGGGCGTGATGCCGGGGATCTCGTGCACGACGAGGACGCCGGGCCCGGTGCCGCGGCGGTAGACGTCGCGGGTGAAGCCGGCGGCGGTGAAGCTGCTCTTCTCCCACCCGGCCAACACGTCGGGCTCGGTGGTGCTCACGACAGCCTCCTGACTGCGGTCAACGCCCGTTCGGCGAGACCCTCGGTGCCGACCTTGAACGACTCGAGGTCGACACCTTCCTGCTTGCCCATCGCACCGTGCAGGTAGCGGGCGTACACGCCCTCGCTGATGACCGCGAGCCGCCAGCAACTGAACGCCACGTAGTAGTCGATGTCGCTGAGGTCGCGGCCGGTGCGGGTGGCGTACCGCTCGAGCAGGTCGGCGTACGTCGGGAAGCCGCCGGCGGGCGTGGGGTCGTTGGCGCGCATCGTCGCGGCGTCGCCGTCGTTCCAGTGCACGCCGAGGTAGCCGACGTCGGCGAGCGGGTCGCCCAACGTGCACAGCTCCCAGTCGAGCACCGCGGCGATGCGACCCTCGTGCACGTTCGTGAGGCAGTTGCCGAACCGGTAGTCGCCGTGCGCGATGGACACGCCGTGCTGCTGCGGCAGGCGAGCCTTCA
>JBMOGW010000343.1:0-2843 GCA_049318165.1 Ilumatobacteraceae bacterium | reverse complement strand
CTGGACCACCGAGCACCACTTCCAGTACGAGGGCTACGAGGTCATCCCCAACGGCATCCTCATCAGCGCCTGGATCGCCGCGCGCACCCAGAACGTCCGCCTCGGCGCGATGTTCAACGTGGTGCCGCAGTGGAACCCGCTGCGCCTGGCCGAGGACTTCGCCACCATGCACAACCTGAGCGGCGGCCGCGGCATCCTCGGCGTCGGCCGCGGCACGGTCCCCCGCGAGATCCTGCACCTCAACGACTTCCACGTCTCGATCGGCTCGCACGACAACCCCGACCAGGCCGCCGACGACGCGAAGAACCGCGAGTACTTCGAAGAGCAGATGGACATCATCCGGATGGCCCTGACGCAGGAGACGTTCAAGATCGACGGCAAGTACTTCCAGTTGCCGGTGCCGGGCATCCCCGACCGCGGCACCACGGTGCAGGAGCTCACGCTCATCCCGCGGCCGGTCTACCCCTTCGAGATCTGGCAGGCGGCCACCAGCCCGCCCACGGTCGAGTACACGCCGCGCGTGAACCACGGTGCCGTGTTCTGGAACCAGAACCCGATGTTCATCAAGCGGATGTGGGATCGCTACGGCGAGGTGCACGAAGAGGCCCACGGCGCAGGGCTGCCGGCGCATGCGCAGCGCATGCTCGTCGTCAGCGTCCGCATCGAGGACACCCACGAGGAAGCGGTGCGCACGGCCCGCGACGGCCATGACGAGTTCTGGAAGTTCCTCGGCCCGTACGGCTGGAGCCGCGGCTACATGGGTGAGGACGGGCGGCCGGTGAAGCCGGGCCTGATCCCCTCCCTCGAGGAATCGATGAAGCAGCGCACGATCCTCGTCGGCACGCCGGAGGAAGTGGCCGAGCAGGTGCAGGACTACAAGGACCTGCTCGGGCTCGAGAACCTCACGCTGTTCCCCCACCTGATCGGCGACCCGTACTCGAAGGCCGTCGAGCAGATGCACCGCTTCATGAACGAGGTCGTGCCGCTCGTCCGCTGACGCGCCGCACCGGAGTCACTGCATGACCGAGGCCGCCGTCGAAGCGGCAACCACCGCCACGGCGCTCGGCGCCGCGATCCGCGAACGCCGGCTGGCGCACGAGCTGACGCTCGTCGCGCTGGCCGAGCGCGCGGGGCTGTCGCAACCGTTCCTGTCACAGGTGGAGAACGGGCGCGCCACGCCGTCGATGGACTCGCTGGTGCGCATCGCCTCGGCACTCGGCACCACGCCCCAGGCGCTCTTCGGAGCACCCCGCGGGGATCACGAGGCGGCCGTGGTGCGTGCCCACGACCCGGCCGTACCGGAGATCGACCGAGCCGGCGAGTCGCTGCGCCGCCTGCTGCTGCCCGGCGACACCCCGTTCCACGTGATCGAGCTGGTCGGCCTGTCGACGGAGTTCCTCGAGGCGTGGCAGCACGAGGGCTTCGAAGCGCTGTACGTGCTGGCCGGACCGGTGGACGTCGACGTCGACGGCGAGGTGTCCACCCTGGCCACCGGCGACTTCATGTCGTACCCGGCCGACCTGCCGCACCGCTACCGGTCCGACCTCGGCCCGTCGGCCCGTGTACTGCTGGTGGAGACCCAGCTCCGCTCACCGCAACAGGGCGCTCACTCGACCTCTCGCCGTCAGGACTGAGCGCGGTACCAGGTGGCCAGGCGGCGGACGAGCACCGGCAGGGTGCCGTCCTGCAGCGAGCGCAGCAGCAGACCTTCGCTGAAGCGGTCGGCGCGGATGACGGTGCTGATCATCTGGACCGTGTCGAGCACGTTCGCCGGGTCGCACGTCACCATCTGACGGGCGATGTCCATTTCGATCGAATCGACCTCGACGATGGCGTGCACGTCGTACAGCGCCTGCACCAGCCGGTCGACCTCGTCCGTGTATTCGACCCAGGGCATCTCCAGGACGCCCTCGTCGCCCTCGATCGTCCGACCGCCGCGCCAGGCGCCGTAGTCGTCGACCAGGCCGATCACGTCGGCAGCGTCGAGCAACCGGACCCATGCGCTGCGGGGGGCGCTGCGCAGTCCGGTGATGACGGATTCGTCGGCGAGGGTGAATTGCATCGCAAGCCTGCTTTCGACGTGGCCCTGCGCCGGCCGAAGGCGACCGACGCCGACAGCGTGCCGTGGGGCAGGCCGTGCGGTCCATGGGGCAGAGACCGGTTTCGCGCGACGTCCACCCGTTGTTCAGTCACCGGATACCCGCTGCACACGTGATGTGACCTCGCTGCGCTCGTTCTCCCCACAGCGCGGTCGTCCCGCAACGACAAACGCCCCGGCCTGGCGGCCGGGGCGTTTTTCGTTGGAGCGGACGACGAGATTCGAACTCGCGACCCTCACCTTGGCAAGGTGATGCTCTACCAGCTGAGCCACGTCCGCAATGCGGTCGACAATCTAGCGAGCGAGGCCGCAGGCGGCAACCTGGTCAGCCACGCTGGTCGGCCGGGCGGAGGTCCACCCGCAGCACCAGGAAGCCGTCCTCGATGCTCGCTGCGGCGTCGCCGATGATGGCGAAGTCACGGAAATCCTGCTGTGCCTGGCGCACGAACTGGGCACGCTCCTCGCCCGCCACGGGCGGCAGCGGGCGCTGCTTCACGGCATGGGCGCGCTCGCGGAAACGGGCGATCATCGCGTCGGGATCGAAGGGGTCAGCCATGCGCCCACGGTACCCGGCCGACCGGGTGGCACGTCGGGTTTCGTCAGTCGATGCGCAGGCGGAGCAGCGGGTCGATCGGCACCGGCGTCGGGTCGCTGTCCTCCACGACCGCAGGGGCAGGCTCCGCGTCGTTCGCCGTCGTGGTGGTCCTCGGCTTCGGCGCGGTGTCGATCACGATCGACGCACGCG
>JBMOGW010000342.1:0-2849 GCA_049318165.1 Ilumatobacteraceae bacterium | reverse complement strand
CCGCAGGGGTCGAAATGGGACAAACGCTCTCAGGGGTGCGAGCCGAACCGTGACGTTCGAGCCACCCTTGGTGACAACCGGCACGACGCGTCGCCACACCCTGCGACCGACCGCGACCCGGCCGCGAATCATCAAGAAGTCCGCAGGGTTGCTCATCGGCCTGCTGCTCCGCGCCGATGACAGATCGTGATGGGGTCCGTATCCGGAAACGGCCCCGGGCGAGGTAGCGGGCACGTGAGGACCACAGCGCAGACGGCATCGAGAGCGGCCCACCGGGTCCGCTGCCTCGCCGCACTCGGCCTGCTCGGCGCCCTGGTGGTGCCCGTCACCGTCGCACACGCCACGGAACCGGCCACCCCGTCGTTCGAGTCGCTCGTCGACCCGGGCGACATGGGCGCCGACGGCCACGAGGCCGTCGTCGCACTCGGCGACCAGCTGGACGACGTGGCCGCCGCCCACCACATGAGCGCCGCCGAACTGGCCGACGAACTGCTCACCGACCACACCCTGCAGGTGGATGCCCAGGACCGCCTGATCTACGTGGAGGACCCGGCCCCCACCGCCGAGCTGGCCGCCGACGCACTGGCCGCCGCCACGCCCGCCGACGGCAACGGCTACACCGGCGCCTCGTCGGTCCTCAACCTGACGGACGCCCAGGTGTTCGACCTGTCGTCCCGCCCCGACAGCCCGCGCACGCTCTACCTCGACTTCACCGGCCACACCACCACCGGCACCTACTGGAACACGACCAGCGGCGTCGACCCGATCGTCACCACCGCCTACTCGTACGACGCCGACGCGACCACGTTCACCCAGTACGAGCGCAACCAGATGGCCACCGCCTGGGCCAACGTCGCCGAGGCCTACGCCGCCTTCGACGTGAACGTCACCACCAAGGACCCGGGCATCGAGGCGCTGCGCAAGACCTCCACGGGCGACACCACCTACGGCATCCGCGTGGTCGTCGGCCCGAACTCCGGCTGGTCGCAACCGTCCGGCGGCGTCGCCTACCTCGGGTCGTTCAACTGGAACAGCGACACCCCCGCCTTCGTGTTCAGCTCGTCGCTCGCCAACTTCGGCAAGTACATGGGCGACGCCGCAGCGCACGAGGCCGGGCACTCGTTCGGCATGCACCACGACGGCACCGTCGCCGGTGCCGGCGGCACCCCCGCCGCCAGCGGCTACTACCGCGGCCAGGGCAACTGGGCCCCGATCATGGGCGTCGGCTACGACCGGCCGGTGGTGCAGTGGAGCACCGGCGAGTACGCCCTGGCCAACAACACCGGCGAGAACGACGTGGCGATGATCGCCGCGATGGCTCCCTACGTGGCCGACACCGAGGGCTCGCCCGCAGCCCCGGTCGCCCTGCCCAGCCTGCCGACCAGCACCGGCGGCGTGATCGCCAACCGCAGCGACGTCGACGCCTTCTCGTTCCAGACCGGCGGCACCTTCCAGGTGGACCTCACCCTGCGTGCGCCGAACCCGATGCTCGACGCGTCGGTCACCGTGAAGGACGGTTCGGGCGCCGTCGTGGCCACCGCCAACCCGAACGGCGTCGGCGCCGTCACCGTCAGCCACACCGGCCCGCAGGGCACCTACACGGTGGAGCTCGACGGCGTCGGCTACCTGTCGCCCGCCACCACCGGCTACAGCGACTACTCCAGCATCGGCGCCTACTGGCTGGCCGTCACGGGCACCAACCCCGTCGCCGCACCCCCGCCCGCACCGGAACCCCCGCCCGCCGAGGCCCCGGTCGCCGAAGTCGTCGCGTCGGCCACCACCGCCACCGCCCCGGCCGTGATCACGTTCGACGGCACAGCGTCCACCGACCCCGCCGGCAGCTCGCTCACCTACAAGTGGAACTTCGGCGACGGCACCACCTCCGATGCGCCCGCCCCCGCCAAGACGTACTCCGCCGTCGGCACCTACACCGTCGCCCTGACCGTGACCAACACCCTGGCGCTCACCAGCACCCGGTCGCTGCAGGTGTCGATCAAGGCCAACCAGGCGCCGAAGATCGTCGCCACCGCCAGCACCACCACCGGGTTCCCGACGCTGAAGGTGCAGTTCGGCACCGCAGGCACGGCGGACCCGGAGGGCGGCGCGGTCACCTACGCATGGACGTTCGGCGACGGCACCACCTCGACGGCCGCCGCACCGCTGAAGGGCTACGTCACCCCCGGCACCTACACCGCCCGGGTGACCGCCAAGGACGCTGCCGGCACGACCGCCACCAAGGCATTCACGATCACCGTCAAGACACCGGTGAAGGCCACCACCTCGCTGAAGCTGGTGAAGGTGACCGGTGCGCGCCGCGGCGTCGCCACGGTCACCGTGACCGACAGCCGCGGCCGTGTGGTCCGCGGCGCGAAGGTGACGGGGTACTGGCGTGGCGTGGTGACCGCCACCACCGCCACGATCGCCACCAACACCTACGGCAAGGTGGCGTTCACGTCGCCGACCGCTGCCGCTGGCGGCACGCTGAAGTTCATCGTGGCCAAGGTCGTCATGCCCACCGGGTGGGCCTGGGACGGCACCACGAAGTCCCTCAGCATCGCCGTCTGACCCGCCGGCCACCGAGCGCCGGTCCCCCGAGCGCCGGGCCGCGCCGGGCGTTCTGGGCGGAATCCGTCCCGACTTCCGAGACGAATCCCACCCAGAAGCCCGGATGCAACGAATCCCGCCCAGAAGCCCAGGGCAGGTCGCGGTGTCGGATCTGCAGCACCCGACGCAGCGCACCGCGCGGGCGCTCGGCGCGACACGCGCATCACCGTGACGCACATCGCACCCTCGGGCGCGATTCACCCACCGATCCGACGCGTCTCGCGCCCGTGGGCGCGGCATGCGTC
>JBMOGW010000341.1:0-2870 GCA_049318165.1 Ilumatobacteraceae bacterium | reverse complement strand
CACCCGCACCGCAAGGCCGACAACGGCGTGCACGGGCAGGGCAAGGACATGCACGGCAAGCGCGGCCGCGACCTGGAGGTGCACGTGCCGGAAGGCACCGTCGTCACCGACATGTACACCGGCGAACTGATGGCCGACCTGGCCAACCACGGCGACCGCTGGTTGGCGGTCGCCGGTGGTCGTGGCGGACGCGGCAACGCGAAGTTCGCCTCGAACCGTCGCCGCGCCCCAACGTTCGCCGAGCAGGGCGAGGTGGGCGAGGAACGCTGGCTGAAGCTCGAACTGAAGCTGATGGCCGACGTCGCGCTGGTCGGCTTCCCCAATGTGGGCAAGAGCACACTGATCAGCGTGATCAGTGCGGCCAAGCCGAAGATCGCCAACTACCCGTTCACCACGCTCGAGCCGAACCTCGGCGTCGTGCGCCAGCAGGGCCTCACCGAGTTCGTCGTCGCCGACATCCCCGGCCTCATCGAGGGCGCTCACGAGGGCAAGGGGCTCGGCCACCAGTTCCTCAAGCACATCGAGCGTGCGCGGGTGCTGTGCATCATGGTCGACCTCGAGGACATCGACGGACCCGACCCGCAGGAACAGCAGCGGATCCTGCTGCACGAGTTGGGCGAGTACCAGCCCGAACTGCTCGAGCGGCCGCGTCTGGTGGTCGGTACGAAGAGTGACTCGGCGATCTTCGACTGGGACGGCGACATGATCTCGTCGATCACCCAGCAGGGCGTGCGCGAACTGGTGGCGCGCCTGTCGCAGTTGGTGTTCGAAGCCCGTCAGCAGCAGCCCGACAGCGACGGCATCGTCATCATCCGTCCCGAACAGGACGGTGCCCGCGTCGAGCGCCTCGCCGATCACGAGTACCGCCTCATCGGCCGCCAGGTCGAGCGTGTGGTGGCGCTCAACGACGTCACCACGCCCGAGGCGCTGTCGTACATCGACTACGCGCTCAAGCGCTTGGGTGTGCCGAAGATGCTGGCGAAGGCCGGCGCGCAGGACGGCGACATCGTCTGGATCGCGGGGTTCAGCTTCGAGTACCAGGAAGAGGTGTGATGCGCGTCGTCGCGAAGATCGGCACGTCGAGCATCACGGACCAACTGGGGGTCATCGACACCGCGGTCATCGACGCGATGTGTGACCAGTTGGCGGCGTTGCGCACTGCCGGCCACGAGGTGGTGCTGGTGAGCTCGGGCGCCGTGTCGGCCGGGGTGTCGGCCCTCGGGCTGACCTCACGGCCAACCGACATGCCGACGCTGCAGGCGATCAGCGCCGCGGGACAGAGCCGGTTGATGGAGACGTACAACCGCTCGCTCGGCCGCCACGGTCTGGTGGCAGCGCAGGTGTTGCTGGTGCCCCACGACTTCGTCGACCGCCGTCAGTACCTGCACGCGCGTCAGACGCTGGTGCGGCTGATGGAGCTGGGCTGCGTGCCGATCGTCAACGAGAACGACGCGATCGCCGCCGACGAGCTGCGTTTCGGCGACAACGACCGCATCGCGACCCTCGTCGCGCACAACGTCGCCGCCGACCTGCTGGTGCTGCTCACCGACCTGCCCGGTCTGTACACCGCCGACCCTCGCCACGATGCAGCGGCGGAACTGATCCGGGAGGTGTCGGCCGACGACCCGCTGCTGTCCGTCGCAGCGACCGCCAGTGGCACCAACCGAGGCAGCGGTGGCATGGCGTCGAAGCTGTCGGCGGCCCGCATGGCCTCGTGGGCCGGTGTGCGCGCGGTGATCGCCAGTGCCGGCCGCCCGAACGTGTTGGTCGACGCGGTGATGGGTCAGGACGTGGGCACCACGTTCCTGCCGAGCGACCGCAACCTGCCGGCGCGCAAGCTGTGGATCGGCTTCGCCACCAATGTCGAGGGCATCTTGGTGGTGGACGACGGTGCGCGCCGGGCGCTGCTCGAGCGAGGCACCTCACTGCTGCCCGCCGGGGTGATCGACGTGATCGGCACCTTCGACGCCGGCGACGTGGTGGAGGTGCGCGACACTCAGGGCGTCACGGTCGCCCGCGGCATGGCGTCGGTCGACAGCGACGTGATGCTCGAGATCAAGGGCCGACGCACCACCGACCTGCCCGACGACGTCGCCCACGAGGCCGTTCATCGCGACGACCTGATGACCCTCGTCTGACGTTCCCACCGAACTGAAGTTCTGCGATCCGGGCCCGCGAGGTCAGCGCTTGAGGAAGCGGGACCTGAGGGCGTCGAGCTCCGGGGCACGCAGGGCGAGCAGCATGGCCGGATAGACGACGATGCCGACCACGGTGCCGGCCACGATGCGCACGACCGCGCCGCTGCCGGAGTTGTCGCCCACCAGGCGCGCCACCACCCACACGGCCTCGGCCATCACCACCGCTGCCAACGTCATCCGCCACAGCGCGCCGAGGATCGACCGCACCGGGAAGCCCGGCACCTTGTACGACGCCACCTGCAGGGCCAGCAGCGAACTGACCAGATACGCAACGGCGAACGAGATCCCCAGGCCGAGCAGACCGTAACGACCGACGAGCACCAGCGCGAGGGCGATGTTGATGGCGTTCTCGATGCAGTTGATGACGAACGGCGTGCGTGCGTCGCGGTGTGCATAGAAGACGCGCAGCACGAACAGGTAGACGGAGAAGCCGACCAGACCGAGCGCGAAGCCGCCCAGCGCACGTGACGTGTTGAGTGCGTCCTCGGCGGTGACGTTGCCGTGCTGGAACGCGGCGCCGATGATCGGCCGACGCAGCACGAACAGGCCGAAACCGGCGGGGATGGTGACCAGCGCGATCAGGCGGATGCCGAGCGACGTGCGGTCGATCAGCGCGGCCTTGTCCTTGCGGTTGATGGCGCTGCTCATCTCGGGCAGGAACGTGGTGGCGAT
>JBMOGW010000340.1:0-2872 GCA_049318165.1 Ilumatobacteraceae bacterium | reverse complement strand
AAGTACGCCACCACCGCGTTCGGTGCCGACCGCGAGACCGTCGACATCGCCTACCCGGGCGACGTCGTGGGCCTCGTCAACGCCAGCGGCGTGCTGATCGGCGACACGCTCTACGGCGCCGGCTACGACGGTGGCGCGGTGGAGTTCCCGCAGCTCCCCCGCTTCGCGCCCGAGGTGTTCGCCCGTGCCCGCCCGCTGGACAACGGCAAGGCGAAGCAGTTCCGCAAGGGGCTCGAGCAGCTGGACGAGGAAGGCGTCGTGCAGGTGCTGCGCGACCCGGACATGGGCGACGTGGAGAACGTGCTCGCCGCAGTCGGCCACCTGCAGTTCGAGGTGTTCGCACACCGGCTCGGCAGCGAGTTCGGCGCACCGACCGAGATCGTGTCGGCGCCGTACCAGGCGATCCGCCTCACCGACAAGGTGTCGGCCGACCGCCTGCGCCAGATCGGCGGCATCCGCATCCTCACCCGCGGCGACGGCGCGCTGGTGGCGCTGTTCGAGAACCGCTACCGCCTGCAGCGGCTGATGAGCGACGAGCCCGAACTGACCCTCGAGCCGATCCTCGCCAGCGGCGAACGCGAGTGACCGCCGCACCGATCAACGCCGGATGATCGCCGAAGCCTGAGTCAGCCGGCGAGGGCGTCGGCGAGGAGCTGCTGCTCGGCCTCACCGAGGGGGATGCGCCCGACGGCGGCAAGCGCATCGGGTGACATCTTCTTCGCCGTCTTGCGGATGACGTCGATCAGGTGGTCGCGGTCCAGCTTGCCGGCGACGTCGGCCAGCTGCGTCTCGATGAACACCAGGCACGCCGCGTCCTCCACGGCCTGCGAGCCGGGATCGGTGGCGAGCGAGTCGCGGCGCACCCAGCGCTGCACGTCGTTCACGTCAGCCGCGCCGTAGCCGTGCTCGGCCAGCAGCTCCGCCACGTCGTTCGCGTGGCGCTGGCGCTGGTCGCGCTTCCAACGGTGGTAGCCGGCCTTGCCCTCGGGATACTCCGACCGCGGTAGCTCCCATCGCCGCAGGTGGTGCGCCCGTGCGGCGAGAAGCAACGTCTCCGATGGTGCCGGCACCAGCGCCGCCACCCATTCGGCGGCGAGCTGACCGTGGGCCAACGCGAGCGGCTGGTCCAGCCCGCGCACGAACACGGTGTTCGGGTCGGCGGCGTTGGCGAGGTCGATGGCCGCGCAGGCAGCCGAGTACTGCGCGCTCAGACCGCGCACTCCGAGTCGCCGACCTCGGCCACGAACGGGCCGGTCTCGCCGTAGTCGACGTAGAAGTCGGGCGCTTCCTCGGGCGTCGGGAACTCGGCGAGGTCCTTCAGGCCCTCGGCGATGGCCGTCGCACCGCCGACACGGTCCATCCACGAACGGAACGCCTCGCCGGCGGTGCGCTCGTCGTTGAACCGGCGGATGACACGGGCGGCGGCCTTCGGGGCCGCCTTGGCCGGCAGGCGCAGTGCCTTCTCACCGAAGTGGATCTGCTCCTGGCCGACGTAGCCGCCGAGCAGCATCTGGTAGCCGGGGGCAGCCTTGCCGTGCGCACGCCGCTCGGCGCCGAAGAAGCCGATGTCGCTGGCGTGGTGCTGGCCGCACGAGTTGGTGCAGCCGCTGATGTTGATGCGGATGCCACCGACCTCGGCCAGGCCTTCCTCCTCCAGCTGCTCGCCGATGGCAGCGGCGAGGCCACGCGACTGGGTCACCGCGATGTTGCACGTGTCCGCGCCGGGGCAGGCGACGACGTCGCGGGCGAGTTCGGCACCGGGGCGGGCCATGCCGATGGCCTCGAGACGCTCGTACAGCACCGGCAGCTGGGCCTCGGTGAGGCCACGGAACACGACGTTCTGACGGTTCGACAGACGAACGTCGGCGCCCAGCTCGCGCTGGATCGACGCGAGCGAACGGAACTGCGACGAGGTGATGTCGCCGAGCGCGGCATACGCGACGGCCGACACCGAGCCGTTGGCGGCGCCACGGACCACCGAGGTGGCCTCCCAGCGGCCGTACGGGTCGCGCGGGATGATCTGCACCGGCACGCCCTGGCCGACGGCCGTGGCCTCCACCGTGGTGCTCTTGCCCGCAGGGGCGTCGCCCAGCTTCTGCACGATCTCGGGGATGCCGCCGGGCCAGCTGCTCGAGGCCGGCAGGGTGTGGCGCACCTTCAGCACCCGGCGGCGCAGCTCCTCGATGCCCAGCTGGTCGACGACCCACTTGAGGCGGGCGCGCAGCTTGTTGTCGCGGTTGCCGGTCTGGTCGAACACGCGCAGGATGGCTTCGATCGTCGGCAGCAGGTCCTCGCGTGACGTGAAGTCCTCCAGTGCGAGGGCCGGGTGCGGTGTGGCGCCGAGGCCACCCGCCAGATACACGCGGAAGCCCTGCTCGACGGTGCCGTCGTCCTTGGTGCGGGTGACGGCGATGACGCCCGCGTCGTTGAACATCGCCTGGCCGCAGTCGGTGCTGCAGCCACTGAAGTTGATCTTGAACTTGCGCGGCAGGCGCTGGCCGAGCGGGTTGCGCACGAAGTGCTCGTACGCGGCCTCGGCCCACGGGGTGACGTCGAGCTGCTCGTGCGGGCAGGCGCCGGCCAGGTGACAGGCCATCACGTTGCGGACGGTGTCGCCGCATGCCTCACGGCTGGTGAGGCCGACGCTGCCGATGAGGCGCATCACCTCCGGCACGCGGGTGAGTTCGACGTAGTGCACCTGCACGTTCTGGCGGGTGGTGATGTGGCCCCAGCCGCGGGAGAACTCGTCGGCGATGTGGCCCATCATGTCGAGTTGCTCGGGCGTGATGGTGCCGGCCGGCAGCTTGATGCGCACCATCTGGTTGGTGCCGCCCTGGCGCTGGCCGTAGATGCCGTTGTTGAGGCGCATCAC
>JBMOGW010000339.1:0-2882 GCA_049318165.1 Ilumatobacteraceae bacterium | reverse complement strand
CCACGCCGTGGCGGAAGGTGTCGGTGCAGGGCGTGGTGGAGGTGCGCCACCAACCCGGTGAGGACGATGCGTGGCGCGATGTCTACCGGCGGATCGCCAAGCGGTACGTGGCCGAGGCAGCCGCCGATGCGTACGTGGACGGCACCGACGACCAGCCGCGAGCGCTGTGTGCGGTGGTGCTCGACGCCGCCACCACGAAGGTGTCGACCTGGCGGATGCCGGTGCCCGGCGAGGATCCCCGTGGGGTGTGGGCCAAGCGCTACTTCCTGCCCGGCACCAAATGGTCCGACCGCTGAACTGGGGTGAGTCCATGCACCGGCGGTGATGCCGGCCCGGCCACGGCTGTCGCCACGGCCGCTGCCGGAATTCAGAACGAACGGATCGCGCGGTCGAGACGGTCGAGCCCAGTGGCGAGGATCGAGTCCGACGTGGCGAAACACACCCGAACGTGTCCGGCGGCGCCTTCACCGAACCAGCGTGGCGAGCCCGGCACGACGGCGACACGGTGCTGTTCGCGCGCGTGGTCGGCCAGCAGTTCGGGCGACATCCCATCGGGCAGGCGCGCCAGTGCCACGTAGGTCGCGTCGGGTGTCTCGACCGTGACCCCCGGAATGTTCCGGAGCAGGTTCACGCACTGGTCGCGCCGCGCAGTGAGGTGCGCGACGAACGCGTCGAGCCACGGCATGCAGTGGTCGTAGGCGGCGCTGGCCGCCACCTGAGCGAGTGTCGAAGCACCGTCGACGGTGGACGGGTGCTGGCTGCGCTCGAGCATCTCTGCGGCGAATGCGGGCGACGTTGTCGCGACGTACCCGATCCGCAGCCCGGCCAGCGCGAACGACTTCGAGAAGCCGTGCACCATCACGACGCTCGCGGCGAGCTCGGGTGGCAGCGCCAGCATGCTCGTGAACGCGGCGGGCCGGTGGATGATGTCGCTCCAGATCTCGTCGGACACGACGGTGCTGCCGCGTTCGACGCAGAACTCGGCGATCGACACCAGTTCGTCCCGGCTGAAGCACCGACCGAGCGGGTTGTGGGGGTTGCAGACGTACACGGCGCGAGTTGCCGGCGTGCACCGTTGTTCGAGTGCGTCGAGGTCGAGGACGCCGTGGCGCGTCAGCGGCCACCGCACCGGTGTCGCGCCCGTGGCACGGATGGTGTGCTCGAACAGAAAGTCGACCGGATCGGGAATGATCGCCTCGTCCCCAGGCCCGAGCAGGTGGTGGGCCACCATCGACAGCCCTGCAGCGGCCGAGTTGGTGGCGATCACGCCGTCGGGCGGCACCGCACACGACCGGCGCTCGAGATACCCGGACACCGCCTCCCGGAACGACCGCAGACCGCCGACAGGCCCGTAACTGAGGACGCCTGCGGACACGTAGTCGACGACCGCCTCGCGAATCGCGGGGGCACACGCAAAGTCGGGGTCGGCGGCCGTGAGCGGGACGACCCCGTCGGGTTGCTCGGCCCATCGCATGTTGTGGGCTCTGTCGCGCAGCACGGCCAGCGGCACGTCGTCATCGTCGAATCGGAACTCGGTCATGATCGATCAGGAGTGATCCAGCGGAAGGCTGAGCGCCTCGTCCGGCGGTTGGAGGAACGCTCGAGCGTGCGCTCGGCCGGAGTCGACGCGACGACGGAACGCATCGCGTCGTGACGCGGCGTGTGCGTTGATCAGCGTGCGGAGTTGGCTGTGGTCGCCCGCCCGCAGGAGCTGCGAGAGCCGGAGGGCGTCCTCGAGTGCACCATTGGCCCCTTGGCTCGTGAACGGCAGCACCGGCTGCGCTGCGTCGCCGAGCAGAATCACGTTGTCGCGTGCCGTCATCGGCAGCGGGTCGACGTCGACCGTGTGCCAGACATGGGCGCGGCCCGGCGGGGTCGACGCTCGCAGCGGACGAAGGTGTGCCTCGAAGTCGCCGAGGTGGCGGTGGATGAACTGCTCGACCTCTTCCGGCGTCGGCGCAGGAAAGCGGATGTGATCGAATTGCACGAACCACACGACGTCGTCGGGGCCGATCGGTGCCATGCCGATCGCGAGGCCGCCATCGGGATGCAACACCTTGGTGAACGTGCGGGCCATGTCCGTCCCGAGCCCCGGGGCGGATGCGACGCTGACGATCTCCTTCACGCGCCCCGGCGCGGTCGTGGCGTCCGGCACCACGAGTCGGCGAGCGGACGAGCCGACACCGTCACATGCGACGATCAGGTCGGCGGTGATCTGTTGGCCGTGGGTGGTCGTCACGTGGCCAGGACCGACGTCGCTGGGGTGGATCTCGGTCACGGCGGTGCCATGCCGCACCGGCGGGGCATACGCCGCCAGCGCCGCCAGCAGCTTCGGGCGATCGATTGCAATGACACCGTCGAGCGGCTGGTCGGCGAGCGTGACGCCGTCGGTGGTGAGCAGCCGCGCCCGGCTGAGCACGCAGCCGATCGTCGTCAGAGGGAGGTCGGGCACCAGCGCCGTGAGCGCATCGATGCCGTTCGGCATGAGGACGAACCCGAATCCTCGCCCGGGACCTTGGGGTGCTCGCTCGAGCACCGTCACGTCGTGGTGCTGTCGCAGGCCGATCGACAGCGCCATCCCGGCGAGACCCGCTCCGATCACGACGACCCGGAACGCACCGTGCCGATCGGCTTGATCCGGAACATCGAGGGTGTCTTCAGCGAGCGTCACTGCGTTCCGATCGAGGACAGATCGACACAGTAGAGACGCCTTTGCAGGCGAGGGCAAGCATTCGGACGATGTTCGGCCAGTTGTTCGTGGAGGTCTCACCCTCCGTTCACCCGATCGACCGCATCAGGGCGCGGAACGTAGCAGCGTGGACTGCCGTGGCGAGGAGTTGCCATGGACGCCTCGACGTGCCGGCACGGGTCACGAGACCTCC
>JBMOGW010000338.1:0-2941 GCA_049318165.1 Ilumatobacteraceae bacterium | reverse complement strand
GCTGCATCAGTGCGATCGAGGTGAGCGGCTTGGTCATCGAGTAGATGCGGAAGATCGTGTCGTCGCCGATCGCCACGGCGCGCTCACGGTCGCGCTGGCCGAGCGCCGCGTGGTACGCCACCTTGCCGCGGCGGCCGACAGCGACCTGCGCGCCGGCGATCTTGCCCTTCGACACGTAGTGCTGGTCGAGGTGCGCGGCGATGCGCTGCAGGCGCCCTGCGTCGAAGCCCGTGCCGGCGATGTCCACGTCCATGTCGTCCCCCTGGGATACTCGTCCCGATGTCCTCGAACTCCCCGGTGGCCGGGGTGCGTTTCCGTTGTCCCCATTGCGGCGAGCAGCTCGCCGAGGGCGAGCGTACGTGGTCGTGCCCCACCGGGCACCAGTTCGACCGAGCCCGCGAGGGCTACGTGCACCTGCTGGTCGGTGGCCGTCTGGCCGGAGGGCCGAGCGGTGACGACGACGCGATGGTGCGCGCCCGCCGCACCGTGTTCGACGCCGGACTGTACGACCCGATCGTCGACGCGGTCGCTCGATCGGTGGACGGTGCAGGCACGGTGCTCGACGCCGGCTGTGGCGAGGGCACCTACGTGGCTCGGGCGTGCGCCGGTGGCGCACAGGGGTGGGGGATCGACATCTCCAAGGTGGCGGTGAGGCTGGCGGCGCGGCGGCACACGGCCCAACGCTTCGCGGTCGCGTCGGTGTACCGGCTGCCGTTCGACGACGGGGTGTTCGACGCGGTGATCGACGTGTTCTCGCCGCGGCCGTTCGACGAACTCCTGCGCGTGCTGCGGCCCGGGGGTCGCTTGGTGGCGGTCACGCCGGGGCCGGATCACCTGCACCAGCTGAAGGCGATGGTCTACGACACGCCGCGGCCGCACGTGGATGACGAGGTCGCCCCGGTGGAGGGCGTCGCGACCGTGGTGCGATTCACGGTCGACCTGTCCGAGCCGGCGCTGCGGCGTGCACTGCTGGAGATGACGCCCTACTGGTGGAGCGCCAGCGACGACCGCCGTGCTCGCATCGAGCGCGAGTTGACCTCGGTCGACGCCGACATGGTGCTGACCACCTACGTCCGCGCCTGAGTCAGAACGAGGGTTTCACGTGCCCCCGTGGCACCTGAAACCCTCCGTCTGGATCTCGTCGCGTCGGGGCGAGCGGGTCAGTTGACCTTGAGGGCGGCGCTGAAGACCTTCTTCGGCTTCAGCTCGGTGGCGATGCGGGTGGCGATCGCCTGGAACGCCTTGGCGCTCTCGCTCTCCGGGTCGGCCACGGTGATCGGCTGGCCGTCGTCGCCACCTTCGCGCAAGGCCTGCACGAGGGGCAGCTGACCGAGCAGCGGCACCTCCAGCTCGTCGGCCAGTTCCTGGCCGCCGCCGGCACCGAAGATCTCGTAGCGCTTCCCGTCGTCACCGGTGAACCAACTCATGTTCTCGATGACGCCCTTCACGGGCAGGTTCACCTTCTGCGCCATCGCCGCCGACAGGCGGGCCACCTTCTGGGCGGCCTGCTGCGGTGTGGTGACCACGTACACCTCGCCGCGCGGCAGGTACTGGCTGAGGCTGAGGGCGATGTCGCCGGTGCCGGGCGGCATGTCGATCAGCAGGAAGTCGGGTTCGTCCCAGAACACGTCGGCGAGGAACTGCTCGAGCGCCTTGTGCAGCATCGGGCCACGCCAGATGACGGCCTGGCCTTCCGGCACGAAGTAGCCGATGGAGATGCAGCTCACGCCGTGCTGGGCCGGCGGCACGAGCATGTCGTCGATGACCACCGGGTCGCGGTCGGTGCCGAGCATGCGCGGGATGGAGTAGCCGTAGATGTCGGCGTCGACGACGCCCACCTTGTAGCCCTGGCTCGCCAGTGCGACGGCGATGTTGACGGTGACGCTGCTCTTGCCCACGCCGCCCTTGCCGGATGAGATGAGCAGCGGGCGGGTCTTGCTGCCCGGCTGGTTGAACGGCACCGGACGGCCCTCGGCGTGACCGTGGCCCTGCTGCTGTCCACCACCGGCGTGACTGTGGCCGGCGCCGCCCATGATCTCGCGCACCTTGCCGCGCTCGGCGTCGCTCATCACGCCGAACTCCAACGCCACGGCGGTGACACCGTCGAGTGCGGTGACGGCCGTGGTGACACGGTTCTGGATCTCGTTGCGCAGCGGGCAGCCGGGCACGGTGAGCGCCACCTCGATGCGGGCGGTGCCGCCGTCGAGCGCCACGGAGCGCACCATCCCGAGGTCGACGATGCTGCGGTGCAGTTCCGGGTCCTCCACGGGGCGAAGGGCGTCGATGATCTGCTCGGTGGTGGCCATGAGGGGCATCTCCAGGGGAGGGGGTGGGGGCCGCGGTCCGAATTACCACTACGGCCATAGGTAGAATACCGACGTGCCCGCCAACTCGACCTCATTCACGAGCACCGTGTCGGCCATCACCGACGCGTTCGGCGACCCGACCCGCCGCGGCATCTACCTGATGGCCCGCGACCGCGAGCAGGGCGTCACCGCCGCGCAGGTGGCCGAACAGTTCGGCGTGCACCCGAACGTGGCCCGCCACCACCTCGACAAGCTGTCGGCAGGCGGCTACCTCGAGGTCGTGGTCGAGCGGGCCGAAGGTGCGGGTGCCGGCCGGCCGTCGAAGCACTACCGGGTGCCGGCCGACGCGAAGACCGACGCGATGGACGTACCGGTGAAGAGCGACGACCTCGTGCTGTCGCTGCTCGGCCGAGCGCTGCGTCTGCTGCCCCGTGAGGAAGCCGAGGCCATGGCCGAGGAAGTCGGCCAGGAGTACGGCCGGGCGATGGCGCAGGGGATGACCGGCGCCGACCTGGCCGCGGGCCAGCGCAGCCTGCGCTCGGCGATGCAGGCCGTCGCCGATGCGCTCACCGCGCACGGCTTCGCCGCCCACGCCGACCAGCGCAACAACCAGTTGCGCATCATCAACAACCACT
>JBMOGW010000337.1:0-2945 GCA_049318165.1 Ilumatobacteraceae bacterium | reverse complement strand
CAGTTTCGCGACGTCGGCCAGTTTCGGCCGGGTCCTCCACACCTCCAGGTTGTCCGCCCGCACGCAGTGTGGGTCCTACACCGTTTAGCCTTCCTCTCGTGAGGCGGATCCTCCTGGTCACCCTGTTGCTGCTGGCGGTGCCGATCGCCCTGGTCGTGCGCCCTGCAGCGGCAGCGCCGAAGCCGGAGGCGTTGCTGGTGGGCGACTCGGTGATGAACGGCATGGCGCAGCCGTACGGGGCCACGTCCCGGTTCCAGCTCGCCGCCCGCTACTCGTACATCCTCGACACCGAGGGCTGCCGCCGACTGATCACCACCAGTTGCCGCATCGGCGACAACCCGGCGCCGACGAACGCGATCACCGAGGTGCGCGCCAATGCCGGCCAATACCGCACCGCACTGGTGATCGGCGCCGGCTACAACGACCCGACCACCGGTGAGGTCGGACTCGACACGGCGATCGACGTGATGCTCGCCGAGTCGGCCCGCCAGGGCGTGCCCTACCTGGTGTGGCTCACCTACCGCGTGGCAGGTCCCTCCGCGTCGCGGTTCGCAGC
Organism: Ilumatobacteraceae bacterium; assembly: GCA_049318165.1. Lineage (GTDB taxonomy): Bacteria > Actinomycetota > Acidimicrobiia > Acidimicrobiales > Ilumatobacteraceae > UBA668. The sequence goes on along the minus strand of JBMOGW010000337.1, from coordinate 2,389 downwards.
ACACAACGCGCTGCTGCGAGCCAGGGCTGCGGCCGAGCCCCGGCTGATCATCGCCGACTGGGCGACGCGCAGCGCCGCGTTCCCCTCCTCCTGGTTCTCCGCCGACGGCATTCACCTCGGCACCGACGCAACCATCGCCATGGCCGACCTGATCGGCGACACGCTCGACAGCGTGGCCGTGGCATGGGGGTACTCGAAGTGCGTGGTGACCGCCACCACCGTCGGGCTCGCCCCGACCACCACGGTGGCACCGCACCGCGCGGTGGCATCCGCCCGGGCGAGCCGACCGGCCAAGCGCCTCAACCTGTGGTGTCCCTGAGCCGCGCGCCGCAGCGCCGCCGACTCAGCGCGCAGGAAAGGTGCCCGCGGCGACGATCGTCGCGCTGAGGTCCTTGCCCAACGCCGCGAGCCAGATCTGCTCGTCGTCGTCCACCAACGCCCACGGCGCAGCAGCCAACTCGTCGGTGCGCCGCTCGACCTCGTCGCGGTGCGCCCTGCCGACCTCGGTGAGTGTGCCCTCGTGGCTCAGCCAGCCGCGCGCCACCAGCCCGCGACGCGCCGCAGCCCAGTCCTCGTCGCCCCACGCCCGCGTCGCCTGCAGCACCTTCGGCGGCACGGCACCCGTGGCACCGTGGATGACGAGCGCCTCGATGCCGGACACACCTTCCGCAGTGAGCGCGGCGATGTGCCCGTCGCCGCGGTACTCGCGCAGCAGGGAGATGCCGAACCACAGCGCCAGGTGCGGCTCGTCCGGCCAGGCCTGCGACAGGTGACCGGCGAACAGCGAGCGCCCCTCGGGCCGGCACGCCGGCACGATGCGACGCAGCAGTTCGGCGGCTCGCGCGATCTCGTCGGCGCCGACGCGGTCACCGAACAGGCGCCGCAGCGCGGCGTCGACGGCGGCGAGACGGGCCTGCCACAGTGCCGCGGGCGTGGTGCGCCGCCACACCTCGGGCACCGCAGCGTGCACGCGGGACGGCTCGAAGTTGAAGAACGTCGCCACCACCACGTCGCCGGTGACGGCGCCCATCGCGGCGGCTCGAGACCCGAAGTAGCCCATCATCCCGGGGTCGAGACCGAGCGGCACGTAGTGCTCGTCGGCCTCGGGGACGAAGTAGATCAGCCCGTGGTACGGCTCGAGCCGTTGCCACAGGAAGCGTGCCGTGCTCTGCACCGTCGGACCGGCGTCAGTCGATCGCGCCGACGGCGTCGCGCACCATGCCGTGGAACACGGCCAGCGGGTACTCCCACTTCGGACTCAACACGCCCGTGTCGTAGTGACCGGCGTCGAGGTTCCGCTGCACGTGCTCGCACATCCGTGCGTCCTCGTCAGCCACCTCTTCGCTGAACTTCACGATCTCCTCGACGCCGTCGGCGTCGTCGGCGAAGAAGTACTCGAAGATCAGATCGCTGTGCGTGTGACCGCGAGGCAACCAACGCTCGACGGCGAAGCCACCCGGGAAGATGTCGAACGCGAACGTCGGCCAGAAGTAGCCGAACACGCTGAACGTGCTCTCGTCACGCGGAGGCATCGTGTGGATGTTCCAGCGCGGATCATCCTTGTAGACGACCTTGTAGTTCATGGCGTCGGCGTCGCGACTCATCGCCGGGTGCGTGGTGGGCAGGTGGTAGCCCTCGAGGAAGTTGTCGGCGTAGGTCTTCCAGTTGCAGGCGACGTGACGCAGGCTGCGGCTGTGGAACCGGTACGACTCCAGCGGCACATGGGTGACCTCGTTCGGGAACTCGGCGAGCCATTCGTGCAGCGGGGCGACCGTCGGGTCGAGACAGACGAACACCATGCCTCGCCACGAGCCCACCTGAATGCGGGTGAGGTCCATGTTCGGCGGAGCGTCGGCGCCGAAGTCGCGGGCGCTCAGCAGGCGGCCGTCGGCGTTGAACGCCCACCCGTGGTACTTGCAGACCAGGTTCTTCGAGCAGCCCTCGCCCTCGAACACCAGCGGGCCGGCTCGGTGCGGGCAGAGGTTGTAGAAGGCGCGCAGCGAGCCGTCCTCGTTGCGGCGAATGAAGATCGGCCACCCCGCGAGGTTCTCGGTGACGTAGTCACCGGTGTTCCGCAGTTGGTGGTCGTAGCCGACGTGCACCCAGTTCTGACCGAAGATCGGCCACCGTTCGCGCTGCCAGATGTCGGGATCGTTGTACCAGCGAGCCGGGAGGGTGAGGTCGAGTTCCACTGCGTGAAATGCTAGCCCGCCGAACGAATTCAGGCAGGTCGCTGCTGTTCCGCCTGCACGACGGACAGCTGTTGCAGCGCGATCAGGTCCTGCATCTGCTTCTGCATGCCCTCCGGCGAGCCGTCGAGGAAGAGCACGTTGCCCTTGCCGTTCTCGGCCATGTGGCGGATCGCCTCGGTCCACATCGAGAACAGGAT
>JBMOGW010000336.1:0-2954 GCA_049318165.1 Ilumatobacteraceae bacterium | reverse complement strand
CTGGCGACGTGGGCACCGAACCACAAGCGCACCTGGCCGTGGCGGTTCGCGCTGGCCGAGGGCGAGGGCCGCGCTCGCCTGGGCGAGGTGATCGCCGACGCGATGGAGGCGTACGGCGACGCGCCGGAGAAGGTGGCCAAGGCGCGCGGCAAGTACCTGCGCACGCCGGCGACGCTGGTGGTCGGTTCGGCGCAGGGCGACAGCGAGCTGCGCACGGCCGAGAACCGCGACGCCGCCGCCGCGGGCATCCAGAACCTGCTGCTCGCCGCCACGGCGCACGGCCTGGCCACGTACTGGGGCTCGTGCCCGAAGGGCGCCAACGACGTCGTCGCCGAGCTGTGCGGCTTCGAGCCGGGCACCCACGTGGCGGCGCTGATCTACCTCGGCTGGGCCACCGAACCGCAGGCCGCCCCCGAGCGTCCGTCGGTCACCGTCCACTCGATCTGATTTCTAGGGCGTGGCGCGTGGGGCCGCTGCCGCGGCGAGGCGTTCCGCCGCGCGGCGGGTGGGCGCGGTGACGCTGAAGTAGCCGTTCTCCACCTGCACGTACACGGTGTACGTGTCGCCGAAATCGACGCCGATCGCATCGAGGCCGACGCCGTCGAGCGGGGCGATCTCCTCGCCGTTGGGCGCCGGCGTGGCGAACTCGTCGGGCGTGGCCAACTGCACCAACACCTGCTGATCGGCGCCGACGGGCCACGCGCAGGAATCGATCGACTGCCCATCCGGCTCACCCACGCGACCGAGGAACGACAGGTTCCCCGGCGTCAGCGCCGTGCACACGTCACCGCCGAACAGCGCGTCGGGGGGCAGGCCCAGCGTGGTGTCGGGCGGCTCGGGGTCGCTCAGCGGCGGGGCGATGGTGTCGGTGGTCTCCGGCTCGGGCACCGTGCCGACGGTGAGCGGCGGTTCGTCCGGAATGCCGCTCGCGCTGCAGGCAGCAGCCAACGGCACGGCCATCGCCACCGCCATCACCGCCATCGCCCATCGCCCTCCGACCATCGGCGGCGAAGCTACTGCCCGGACGCCTCCGTCGGCTGCCACTCCGACACGGCGAGCACCGGCACCTCGTAGCACCACATGTCGAAGGTGAGCCCGATGGACGGGTCGCCTTCCCACGGATACTTGGCGCCCATCAGGTCGCCGATGCGCCGGCGCAGTGCCGGGTCGTCGAGCGGGAACGCACACCCCTGCCGGGTCTCGCCGTCGATGCGGACGGTGACCTGCGGGTTCGCCAGTGCGTTGCGGTGCCAGTCGGCCGCGCCGCTGCCGTTGATCATGTACAGCACGTCGTCGACGACGCCGAACCAGATCTCCACCTCGTGGGCGCGGCCGGAGACGCGACCGATGGTGCCGAGGTAGCAGTTCTCCGTGTCGGCATGCGCCGCCAGCCACGACATGTCAGTGCGGCGTGTAGACGCCGAACACCTCGCGCAGGGCGTCGCTCACTTCACCGAGGGTCGCGTTGGCGCGCAGTGCTTCCTTCATCGGGTACAGCACGTTCTGCGTCCCACGAGCGGCGTCCTGCAGGTCGGCCAGGCGGGCATGCACCAGGTTCATGTCGCGGTTCGCCTTGAACTCGCCGAGGCGCGCCTTCTGGCCGACCTCGAGCTCCGGGTCGATCGGGAACACATCGGGCTCGGGCTCGTTGTCGACCGGGAACTTGTTGACGCCGACGATGACTCGCTCGTCGTCGTCGATGCTCTTCGCGTACGAGTACGCGGCTTCCATGATCTCGTCCTGCTGGAAGCCGGCCTCGATGGCTTCCACCGCGCCGCCCATCTCGTCGATGCGCTGGATGTACTCCCAAGCCAGGCGCTCGACCTCGTCGGTGAGCGTCTCGACGAAGTAGCTGCCGGCCAGCGGGTCGGGCGTGTCGGCGATGCCGCTCTCGTAACCGATGATCTGCTGCGTGCGCAGCGCGATGCGCGCCGCCCGCTCGGTGGGCAGGCTGAGCGCCTCGTCATAGCCGTTGGTGTGCAGGCTCTGCGTGCCGCCCATCACCGCGGCCATGCTCTGCACGGCGACGCGGACGATGTTGTTCTCGGGCTGCTGCGCGGTGAGCGTGCTGCCACCGGTCTGGGTGTGGAAGCGGAGCAGCTTGCTGCTCTCCTTCTTCGCACCGAAGCGCTCGCTCATCAGGCGGTACCAGATGCGGCGCGAGGCTCGGAACTTGGCGACCTCTTCGAAGAAGTTGTTGTGCGCGTTCCAGAAGAAGCTGAGGCGGGGCGCGAAGTCGTCCACGTCGAGGCCCGCGGCGATCGCGGCCTCCACGTAGGCGATGCCGTTGGCGATCGTGAACGCGATCTCCTGCACGGCCGTGCTGCCCGCTTCGCGGATGTGGTAGCCGCTGATCGAGATCGTGTTCCACTTCGGCACGTGCTGGCTGCAGTACTCGAAGATGTTGGTGATCACCCGCATCGACGGCTTCGGCGGGTACACGTACGTGCCGCGGGCGATGTACTCCTTGAGCAGGTCGTTCTGGATGGTGCCGCTGATGGCGGCGGACGGCACACCCTGCTCCTCGGCGACCAGTTCGTACATCAGCAGCAGGATGGCGGCCGTCGAGTTGATCGTCATCGACGTGCTCACCTTGTCGAGCGGCAGGCCGTCGAGCAGCGTGCGCATGTCGTCGAGCGAGTCGATCGCCACGCCCACCTTGCCGACTTCGCCCTCGGCCCGCGGGTGGTCGCTGTCGTAGCCCATCTGCGTCGGGAGGTCGAACGCGCAGGAGAGGCCGGTCTGACCGGCCTCGAGCAGGAACTTGAAGCGCTGGTTGGTGCTCGCCGCCGTGCCGAAGCCGGCGTACTGGCGCATCGTCCACAACTTGCCGCGGTACATCGTCGGGTAGACGCCACGCGTGTACGGGGGCGTGCCGGGCGTGCCCAGCTGCGCCGCGGCGTCCCAGCCCGCCAGGTCGTCGGCCGTGTACAGGGGCCGCACCACGATGCCGC
>JBMOGW010000335.1:0-2957 GCA_049318165.1 Ilumatobacteraceae bacterium | reverse complement strand
GCCCGAGCAGGTCTGGTACGCCGACGACGTGTTCACCATCAGCCACAAGTGGCTGTACGAGTACCACGCCGAGATGCAGCGCCGGAACATGCGCATCCCGTTCGAGACCATCACCCGCGCCGATCGGATGAAGACCGACGACGTGGCGCGCACCCTCGCCGAACTCGGCTGCTACCGCATCTGGATCGGCTCGGAGAGCGGCAGCCAGCGCATCCTCGACGCGATGCGTCGTGGCGTGAAGGTGGAGGAAGTGCAGTTGGCCACCAAGCTCGCCCAGAAGTACGGCATCGAGGTCGGCATGTTCCTGATGTGGGGCTACGACGGCGAGGAGTACGAGGACATCGCCGCCACGGTCGAGCACGTGAAGGAAGCGAACCCCGACATCTTCTTCACCACGGTGGCGTACCCGATCAAGAACACCGGGTTCTACGAGAAGGTGAAGCCGAAGCTGATCTACTCCAGCGACTGGAACACCGGCTCGGACCGCGACTTCAAGATCACCGGCCGTCACTCGCGTCGGTACTACCAGTTCGCCGACAAGTGGCTGTTCAACGCCGTCGATGCCCACCGCTTGCAGGACACCGACCCGGTGGCCGCCGCAGCGAAGGCCGCCGACGCCGAAGCAGCTCGTCTGGGCCTGATCGAGAGCGCCGCCGAGGTGGAGGTCTGAGCTCCTCCTCCGCACAGCCTGCGCCGACGCCGTTCGACGCGCTGGCAGGGGAGTACGACGACACGTTCACCCACACGGTCATCGGGCGCACCATGCGCGCCGCCGTGTGGCGTCGCCTCGGCCTGCACTTCGGTCCGGGCGACCGTGTGCTCGAGCTGAACTGCGGCACCGGGGCCGACGCCCTGTGGCTGGCGGCTCGCGGTGTCGACGTGCTGGCAACCGATGCATCGCAGGGCATGGTGGACGTCGCCCGCGCCCGGGGTGTGCGGGCCGTGCAGTGCGCGGCGGAGGACATCGCCGCGTTGGCCGAGTCCCGCCCGCCGTTCGACGGCGTGCTGTCGAACTTCGGCGGGCTGAACTGCGTCGACGACCTCTCCGCCGTCGCCCGGTCACTCGCGCCGGCGGTCCGCCCGGGCGGCGTGGCCGTGCTGTGCGTGATGGGTCCTGCAGTGCCGTGGGAGTGGGCGTGGTATCTGGCGCACCTGCAGCCCGGCAAGGCGTTCCGGCGATTCCACGACAGCACCGAGTGGCGTGGCCTGACCATCCGCTACCCGTCGGCCCGTCACCTGCGTGTCGCGTTCGGCCCGTGGTTCCACACCGAGCGCACGTGGGCGCTCGGGGCGCTGGTGCCGCCGTCGTACGCCGAGCCGCTGGCCGCCCGCTTCCCGTCGGCGGTGGCGACGCTCGATCGCGCCGAGCGCGCGGTGGAGACCTCGCGCCTCGCCGTCGCCCTCGCCGACCACTACGTCGTGGAGTTGCGTCGCCGATGATCGCCCTGCGCGCCGAGTACCCCGTGGTGGACGGCATCCATCGCTGCCTGTCGCCCGACCGGACCGAGTTCTTCGACCGCTTCCTGCGCGAGTACACGTCCGTACGGATGGCCGAGGGCCGGGCGAGCGACGACCCCGAGTACTTCCGTCGGCTGCCCGAGCCGACATCGGGCGGACCGATCGAGTGGCAGTGGAACATCCGCCGTAACACCTGGCGCACGGTGAAGTCCCGTGTGCTGCGCGCGGCGCCGCCGGCGCTGACGATCGTCGACGTGGGGGCCGGCGTGGGCTGGCTGTCGAACCGGCTCACCGAGATGGGTCACGACCTCCATGCCGTCGACCTGACGATCGACGATTACGACGGCCTCGGTGCAGCCCGCCACTTCCTGCAACCGTTCCAGCGCTACCAGGCCGAGATGGACGACTTGCCGTTCGCCGACGGGACCGCCGACGTCGTGGTGTACAACGCTGCACTGCACTACTCGACCGACTACCGGCACACGTTGGGCGAGGCGCTGCGCGTGCTGCGGCCCGGCGGCCGGATCGTGGTGTTGGAGACACCGATCTACCGAACGCAGGCCGCTGGCGACGCGATGGTGGCCGAGCGCCACGCGCAGTTCGAGCGCCAGTACGGCACGCGCAGCGAGGCCGTGCCGTCCATCGAGTTCCTCACCGACGACATGCTCGTCGACCTGGGGCGCGACCTCGGCCTGCGCTGGCGCCGGCACCGCACCTGGTACGGCTGGCAGTGGGCGATGCGCCCGTGGAAGGCGCGCTGGAAGCGGAAGCGCCCGCCGAGCCGATTCGTGGTGCTGGTGGCGACGCGCCGCTGACGTCAGCCGGGGAGGGCGGATTCGATGGCGCTGACGAGCGCAGGGTCCTCCGGGGTCACCATCGGGCTGAAGCGGGTGACGCTGCCGTCCGGGGCGATGAGGAACTTCTCGAAGTTCCAGCGGATGTCGCCGCTGTGACCCTCGGCATCGGCGACCGCCGTGAGCGACTCGTAGATCGCGTGGCGGCCCTCGCCGTTGACGTCGATCTTCTCCATCATCGGGAAGGTGACGCCGTACGTGGTGGAGCAGAACGTCTCGATCTCCTCCGCCGAACCCGGCTCCTGCTCCATGAACTGGTTGCAGGGGAAGCCGACGACGGTGAAGCCGCGATCGGCGTAGGTCTTCTGCAGCGCCTCGAGGCCGGTGTACTGCGGGGTGAGGCCGCACTTCGAGGCGACGTTCACGGCGAGGATCGCCTTGCCATGGAAGGCGTCGAGCGACGTGGGCTCGCCGCGGAGGGTGTGGATCGGGGAGTCGAGTGACATGCGCACCATCCTGCCCGGAATCAGGTCGGCGTCTCCAGCCGAGCGCGGCCGTCGGCTACCGTCCGGCCCATGACGCAGATCTCCGAGGCTGCCGTGGCCGGGAACGTCGAGATACGCCTCGTCTAGGCTCGCCTTTCCCGTGTCTCGGGGCGGTAGCTCAGTGGTCAGAGCAGGGGACTCATAATCCCTGGGTCGTGGG
>JBMOGW010000334.1:0-2966 GCA_049318165.1 Ilumatobacteraceae bacterium | reverse complement strand
TCGCCGCGGGGCGCACCGTGGGGTCGTCGATGGCCTCGGTGCCGTCGCCGGTCGTTTCGCCGTGGGTCTCGCCGTTCGTGTCGCCGGCGGGCTCGCCGTGTGCGACGCCCGTGTCAGCCGTGGCAGCGCCACCCATCGGCTCGGAGGCCGGGGACGTGTCCGGGCTGGGCGGTGCCGCGGTGTCGAAGTCGGAGGAGTCCATCGGTGCAATCCCTTCTCATGCGCACTCCACAGGGGTGCGCGCCGCGACGAGGCCGGCGGAGATGATCTCCTGGCGGATGCCGTCGCGTTCGATCCATTGATGTGTGCGCAGCACCCGAGCGGCCGTGTCGACCGGGTCGAGTGCCGGGAACAGCGCTGCCACGAGTTCGAGCGGCCGCAGTCCCCTTCCGTTCGTGGCCAACGTCGCGCACAGACGCGGCCGGTTGTCCTCATCCGATTCGCCGACGGTCACAGCCGTCGACAGATCGAGGATGGCAGGCCGCACGTCGTCCGTGCTGCGCTGCCCCTTGCGCTCGCGGTCCACCATGACGGTGGGGGCGGCGAGCGTCGTGGCGACCGCGTCCGACACCTGGTCGGACGAGACACCGTCGAGTGTGAACACCCAACTGCAGGAAGCAACGTCCTCCTGCAGCGACGGGCTACCGAGCTCACGCGGCACCACGTGGGTGACCTCGTAACCGGCGGGCATGGCGACGCGGAAGCGCACCGCCAACTCGTCGAGATCCGCGTCGATGCCGGGCGCGAGTTCCATGTCGAGGTACTCGGCCAGGCTCTCTGCGCCAGTGGGCAGGGCGAGGCCGAACGACATGCGCGGCCGCGGAGTGAACCCGGCGGAGTACGCAAGCGCAACGCCCGACTTCTTCACCGCACGCTCCCAGTGGCGGGCCGTGTCGCGGTGGCTGGTGAAGCGGATCTTGCCGAGCTTGGTGTGGCGGATGCGCAGCTTCACGCGGGCACCTCCGCCGGAGCCGACTCACCGTTGCCGGGTTCGGCGGTGCGCGGCGCACGGCGCGGCAGCAGTTCGACGGGCACCTCGCCACCCTTGCTGAGGTCCTGACCGGTGCCCTGGCTGCCGCCCGCGGGCGCCACCGCCGATGCGACGACGTGCTCGATGCCGTACCCGGTGCAGACGCCGCAGTCGTAGCAGGGGGTCCAGCGGCAATCGGGAAGGCCGTGCTCGGCGAGGGCCGCCTGCCAGTCCTGCCACAGGAAGTCCTTGTGCAGCCCGGCGGAGAGGTGGTCCCACGGCAGCACCTCGTGCTCGTCGCGGTGACGGTGCACGTACCAGTCGATCTCCAGGCCTTCAGCCGCCATCGCCTCTTCCCAGCGACCGAGTCGGAAGAACTCGCTCCACTCCTGGAAGATGCCGCCGGCGCGCCAGACGCGCTCCATCACGTTGCCGATGCGGCGGTCGCCGCGTGCGGCGATGCCCTCGGCGAGCGTGGCAGCCGGGTCGTGCCATTTCACGTTGACGCCCTTGGCCTTGTGGCCGGCGTCGCGCACCAGCTGCACCTTGCGGCGCAGTTCCTCGGTGGTGTTCTGGCCGAACCACTGGAACGGCGTGTGCGGCTTGGGCACGAACCCACCGAGGCTCACCGTGACGCTGGCGCGGTTGGTGTGCCGACGGCCGATCTGCACGCAGTTGCGGGCGAGGTCGATGATGCCGAGCGTGTCGGCGTCGGCCTCGGTCGGCAGGCCGGTGAGGAAGTACAGCTTCATCCGGTGCCAGCCCTGCGAGTACGCGGACTCGACGGCACCGTAGAGATCTTCCTCGGTGATGAGCTTGTTGATCACCTGGCGCAAGCGCCAGCTCCCGGCTTCCGGGGCGAAGGTGAGGCCGCTGCGGCGGCCGCCCGACACCTGACCGGCCAGGCCGACGGTGAACGCATCGACCCGCAACGACGGCAGGCTGACCGTCACCTGGTCGGCGGTGCCGCACCCGGCCGGGTTGATGCTCTGCGCGACCTTCTCGATGCCGCTGTAGTCGGCGGTGGACAGCGACGTGAGGCTGACCTCGTCGTAGCCGGTGGACCGCAGGCCGGCTTCGATCATCGTGCGCACCTGCTCGGCGGGGCGCTCGCGCACCGGTCGGGTGATCATCCCGGCCTGGCAGAAACGACAACCGCGCGTGCAGCCTCGGAACACCTCGACGGCGAGGCGGTCGTGCACCACCTCGGTGAGCGGGGCGAGCGGCGACTTCGGGTACGGCCACAGGCCGAGATCGGCGACCGTGCGCTTGTGCACGACGGCCGGCACGTCGGCGTACTTCGGGGTGACGGCGCGCAGGGCGGGGCCGTCGTACTCGACCTCGTACATCGCCGGCACGTACACGCCGGGCACCTTCGACAGCGCGCGCAGCAGGCCCTCGCGGGTGCCGGGGTGACGGCCGGACGCCTTCCAGTCGCGCACGACCTCGGTGATCTCGCCGATGACCTCTTCGCCCTCGCCGAGCACCACCAGGTCGACGAAGTCGGCGAGCGGCTCGGGGTTGAAGGCGCAGTGACCGCCGAGCACCACCAGCGGGTGGGACTCGTCACGGTGGGCGGACCGTACCGGCACGCCGGCGAGGTCGATCATGTTGATGACGTTCGTGTACACCAATTCGGCAGCGAGGCCGAAGGCCAGCAGGTCGAACTCGCCCGCCGCGCGGTGGGTGTCGACCGAGAACAGCGGCACGCCGTGCTGCCGGAGCAGGGTCTCGAGGTCGTTCCATGGCGCGTAGGTGCGCTCAGCGACCGCATCGTCGCGCTCGTTCAGGATTTCGTAGAGGATCTGGAGCCCCTGGTTGGGCAAACCGATTTCGTACGTGTCGGGGTAGGCGAGCAGCCAGGACACCTTGCCGGGCGCATGCCGGGGGGTGATGGCGCCGTCCTCACACCCGATGTAACGGGCAGGTTTTTGGACCCGAGCCAGGAGCGGTTCGACCCGCGCCCAGAGAGAAGTCATGTTGTCCACAGCCTACC
>JBMOGW010000333.1:0-2997 GCA_049318165.1 Ilumatobacteraceae bacterium | reverse complement strand
TCACGTACGACACCCGGCTCATCAGGTCTTCACCGAAGCGGATCTGCGGGTTCATGCGACCGGCGGACGACAGGATCTCGCCCGTCGAGATGTCGCACAGGTGGCCGGCGATCGTGGTGCTGCCGATGTCGACCGCGACACCGACGGCACGATCGACGTAGCCGGCCCACGCCGCGATCACGAGATCGCCGCGGACGGCGACGGTGGCGGCACGGTCCTGGCCGGAGAACGCGTGGTGCACTTCCTGCAGCGCGAGCAGGTCGAGGCGGGAGACGGTGCGGCCGTGAGTGCGCTGCAGCTCGGCCACCACCAGGTCGGACATCGACTCGGCGTCACCCAGCACCGACGGCGGCAGCTCGATGTAGTACAGGTGCACGGCCGGGTCGAGCATCACGTCGCTGAGGTCGAGGCTCTTGCGCACCACCGGGCGATGCACCTGGCTCTCCGGCGGCACGTCGAGCACCACATCGTCGTGCACCAGCGCGCAGCAGCCGAGACGTCGGTCGGGCTTCATGCCGCGACGACGCTCGTACGCGTCCTCGGTCTCGCCCCACGGGCTGAGCGACGCGGCGTCGGACTCGATGGCCCACTTCGGGTAGCTGCCGGGTGAGAACGTCACCTGGCAGCGGCCACAGATGCCGCGGCCGCCGCACACCGAATCCAGGTCGACACCGAGGTCGCGCGCCGCTTGCAGCACCGTGGTGCCGGGCGCGACCTCACCGTCGAGGCCGGAGGGTGTGAAAACGATGCGCGGCACGAACGGTCACTCCGCCCGACGTGCGCGGCGGCCACCGGCGCGGCCCTCGCGGGCGCCCTGTGCGGCATCGGGATCGCGGTTGGCGCGGATCCAGGCCATGCAGTCCTGGTCGTTGCCGGCCAGCACGTCGGCGGCCATCACCATCGCCTTCACCTCGGGGTGCAGCGGGTTCATGATCGCCGAGGTCATGCCGTTGGAGATGGCCATCGACAGGAACGTGCCGGTGATGTTGTTGCGCGCCGGCAGACCGAAGCTGATGTTGCTCGCACCGCAGGTGGTGTTGACCTTCAGTTCGCTGGTGAGGCGGCGCAGGAGCGCGAACACCTGGCGGCCGGCCGTGCCCATCGCACCGATCGGCATGACGAGCGGGTCGACCACGATGTCGGAGGCCGGGATGCCGTAGTCGCTGGCGCGGTTGACGATCTTGCGGGCCACCTCGAACCGCACGTCGGGGTCGGTGCTGATGCCGGTCTCGTCGTTGCTGATCGCGACGACGGCGGCGCCGTACTTGGCGACGAGCGGCAGCACGCGCTCCATCTGCTCGTCCTCGCCGGTGACCGAGTTGACGAGGGCCTTGCCCTTGTAGACGGCCAGGCCGGCCTCGAGCGCCTCGATGATGGACGAGTCGATGGACAGCGGCACGTCGGTGACGCTCTGCACCAACTGCACGGCGCGGGCCAGCAGTGCGGGCTCGTCGGCGAGCGGGATGCCGGCGTTGACGTCGAGCATGTGCGCGCCCGCAGCGACCTGCGCGATCGCATCCGCCTCGACGCGGCTGAAGTCGCCGTTCTTCATCTCTTCGGCGAGCAGCTTGCGGCCCGTGGGGTTGATGCGCTCGCCGATCATCACGAAGGGGCGATCGAAGCCGATCACCACTTCCTTGGTGGCGCTGCTGATGACGGTGTGGGTCATGACGGTTCCTGTTGCTGGTCGGGCGACGCGGGGTCCCAGCCCCCGTTGTCGACGAGGATGTGCAGGCGGTCGTTGGTGAACTCCTGCTCGAGGCTCGCGGCGGTGGCCTCCACCGTGGCGACGAGTTCGCCGGTCACGGGGTAGGTGGTGCGGCGCCACTCGGCGACGTACTCCTGCGCGGTCTTCTTGCCGGCCACCATGGCCGCGCGGTCGATGGCCTTCTGGAAGCGGTGGGGGAGCACGACGCCGTGCTTCTCCTCGCCGACCTTTCCGTTGATCTGCGCGGGGATGTCCCGCCACAGGATGACGACGATCTCGTCCTTGGCGCGGCGGCTCATCTGTCGGCCTTCTTTCCGATGGTGACGCGCACGGCGTCGTCGAACGGGTCGAGCCCGGTGTGACGGTGCTCGAAGCGCAGCCCGAGACGCTCGGCGGCATCACGGCCGGCGGCGAGCACGTCGTCGCGATCGGTCTGCGAGAGCAACACGAGCCGGGTGTAGTTGCCGAAGTAGGCGGGCAGCAGCTCGGGATGACGGTCGAGTCGCAGACCCTGCCAGACGATGGCCTCGAAATGCTTGGCGAGGAAGTCGGTGAGGAAGAACGTCCCGATCTCCTCCTCCGCCAATGCGGCGAAGTCGGTGCCGGTGAAGAACTCGTAGCAGTGATCGCCCGGAAGGCGGCGCAGGTTCGGCCGTTCCTCGAGCAGTGCATCGAGCCGGCCGCCGGTACCGCAGTCGGCATAGCCGATCAGCGCCTCGCGGTCGGCCTGCGGGTCGAGTTCGTCGAGCAGCTCGCGCAGCGCGGGCACGATGCGGTCGGGACGATTGTGGAGGTTGGCCGGGAGGTAGCGCACCTCCACCTCGTCCTCGAGGCCGTCGGCCGACAGCACGGCGCGCAGCTCAGTCACGAGCGCGCCGCATGCCAACACGAGAGGCCTGGACATGTCGCCGCTCAGCTGACGGAGGGGCCGGGGGCCTCGGGTGCGCCACGGCGTGCCATCACGAGCTGCTTGGCGGTCTCCGAGGCGACCGCAGCGTCGCGGCAGTAGGCATCGGCGCCGATGGCCTGGCCGAACTCCTCGTTCAGCGGGGCGCCGCCGACGAGCACGATGTACTTGTCGCGCAGGCCACGCTCCTGCAGCGTGTCGATGACCACCTTCATGTAGGGCATGGTGGTGGTGAGCAGGGCGGACATGCCGAGGATGTCGGGCTGGTGCTCTTCGAGCGCCGCGAGGAAGGCGTCGGCGTCGGTGTTGATGCCGAGGTCGATGACTTCGAAGCCGGCGCCCTCCATCATCATCGCGACGAGGTTCTTGCCGATGTCGTGGA
>JBMOGW010000332.1:0-3004 GCA_049318165.1 Ilumatobacteraceae bacterium | reverse complement strand
GCCCGTGGGCGAGGACCAGCGCCAGCACCTCGAGATCACCCGCGACATCGCGATCAGGTTCAACCACCGCTTCGGCGACACGTTCGTGATCCCCAAGGCGGTGATGCCGAAGGCCGGCGCCCGTGTGATGGATCTGCAGGACCCGACATCGAAGATGTCGAAGTCCGCCGACTCGGATTCGGGCTGCGTGTACCTGCTCGACGACCCGGCCGCCATCGTGAAGAAGTTCAAACGCGCCGTCACCGACAGCGAGTCCGAAGTGCGCTTCGATCGCGAGACGAAGCCCGGTGTCAGCAACCTGTTGGAGATCCTGGCCGCCTGCACCGGCGAGTCCCCCGAGGCGCTGGCCGGTCGTTACACCCAGTACGGCCCGCTGAAGGGCGACACCGGCGACGCCGTGGTGGCCATGCTGCAGCCCATCCAGGCCCGCTACCGCGAACTGATGGACGACCCGGGCGAGCTGCAGTCGCTCCTGCGCAAGGGCGCCGAGAAGGCCCGCGCCGTCGCGTCGGTCACCCTCGACCGCGCCCAGCAGGCCATCGGCCTCACCCCCGCCTGAGCGCTCCCACCGAACTCAAGTTCTGCGGGCCCACGGCCGCCCGCCGTGTGATGTCACCCGCCATCCAGCGCTGGGGCGGTTCTCTGGCCGTATCGGCCAGATTTCGGCACCAGCGATCGAGGGGAGCGCCGAGAGCCCGGTATGTGCGCTCTTTGCAAGGGGCGTGTAGCGCTCGAGACTTCCCAGGAAACGCGCGTCGGCCGGTGAGGGCGCGACTCCGTGGGACTGCCCAGAAGTTCGGGTCTGGCAGATAACGAGTGTCTTGTGCGCCACGGGACACGTGAAACCCTCGTGACTGCTCGGGTTGCCCGGTCAGAGGTCGTCGGCGCGGCGGAGGTCCACCGCCGCGGGCCCGTGGCCGAGGACCAGTTCGACCGTCGCCTCGTCGCTGCCGGCCTCTCGCAGCATCGCTGCGCCGAGCGCTTCGTGGTCGTGGTACTGCCGGAAGCGCTCGGTGCGCGGGCCCACCACCGTGGCAGCCACCCGGGCGAACGTCCCGAGCGCGGCCACCTGTTTGCCGACGTCGTGGAGCAGCGCGCCGGCCACCTCCGCCGGCGTCGCCGCCGCACGAGTCGCCGTGAACCGCCGCGCCACCTCGATCGAGTGCCGCCGGTCCTGCACGGCCATGCGCGACCACAACGCATGCTCGGTCGGGAGCAACAGCGCGTGCACCCAGGCGACGGCGTCGACCGATGGCTCGGCGCGCGACAGCGAACCACGGAACCGGCGGGCCAGGTGCCCGATCGAGCTCACGCGGACTCCGCCCTGGGGTGCGCCTGCCGGTAGACCTGCCACAGGCGTTCCTGGCTGACCTTCGTGTACACCTGGGTAGTGGAGATGGAGGCGTGGCCGAGCATCTCCTGCACGATGCGCAGGTCGGCACCGTGGTCGAGCAGGTGTGTCGCACACGAATGACGCAGCACGTGCGGCGACAACTGGTCGGCCAGGCCGGTCCGTTCGCCGTACTTGCGCACCACGGCCCATGCCGCCTGGCGCGACAGTCGGGCACCGCGGGTGTTCAGGAAGACGGCCTCTTGGTCGCCGCGCCGCGCCCAGCGCAGCGGCTCGAGGTCCGGGCGGCCACGGGTCAGCCAGTGGTCCATCGCCGTCGCCGCAGTGCGGCCGAACGGCACGGCGCGTTCCTTGGCGCCCTTGCCGAAGAGGCGCACCACGCGATGGTCACGGTCGATGTCGGCCAGCGACAGCCCGCAGGCCTCGCTGATGCGCGCACCCGTCGCGTACAGGAACTCCAGGAGCGCGAGATCGCGCAGCGACACCGGGTCCACCCCCACCACCGCTCCGAGCAGCTGGTCCACCTGCTCCTCGGTCAACGGGTGCGGAATACCGGCGGGCACGCGTACGCCCTCCACGTCGGCGGTCGGGTCGTCGGCGCGCAACCCCTCCTCGGAGAGGAAGCGATGCAGCATGCGGATCGCCGCCAGTTGTCGGGCGACGCTGGATGCCGCGCTGCCGTCGGCGCGACGCTCCTGCACGAACGCGTCGATCGAAGCCCTGTCGACCACGCGCACGTTGTCGCCACGGCGGGCCAACCAGGCGGCGTAGCCGAGCAGGTCGCGCCGGTAGGCGGCGAGGGTGTTCGCCGAACGCCCGCGTTCGGTCGCCATCCACGAGAGGAAGTCCTCGGCCTCCCGCGGGAGCGCCACCACCTCGTGGGCCGGGCTCATCGGCCGGGCGACGCGCCCCCGTCGCGCAACCGTCGGTCCACCAGCAGCAACCCGATCACGGTCTTCGCGTCACTGATCTCGCCACGCAACACCATGCCCACGGCATCGGCGAGGTCGACATGGAGCACGTCCATGTGCGCCTCCTCCGGCCCGTGCGTCTCACGCGGCACCTCCGTCAGGTCGGTGGCGAGGTACAGGTGCAACACGCTGTCGGTCATGCCGACCGACGGCGCGAACGCAGTGAGGAACTCCAACGAGCCCGGCTGCAGGCCGACCTCC
The DNA here is from genome assembly GCA_049318165.1 of Ilumatobacteraceae bacterium. Lineage (GTDB taxonomy): Bacteria > Actinomycetota > Acidimicrobiia > Acidimicrobiales > Ilumatobacteraceae > UBA668. The sequence continues at coordinate 481 of JBMOGW010000332.1, read as the reverse complement.
TCCACCAACTCGCGTGCGGCCGTCAGCTCGGTCGGCTCGTCCGCCACGTCGCGCATCCCCGCGGGAATCTCGATCATCACGTCGTCGAACGGTGCCCGGTACTGGCGCACCAACGTCACATAGGGCGTGCCGTCCGGGCGGTGACGGAGCGGTACCGCGGCGACGGCGCCGGGCGAACGGACGATGTCGCGGGTGAACGTCTCGCCATCCGGCGACTCGAACTCGGCGACCGCGACGTGCCAGATGTAGCCCTGGTGCACCAGGCGGTCACCGAGGTGACGGAATCCGGTCATGTCGGTGTCACCGTGGACGCTGCGCGCTCAGGCGACCGACGGCGCAGACCGCAGCACCGGCGAGCGCGACTCGCGACGGGCCAGCGAGGCGGCAGTGAGTTCACGGAACAGCGGGTGCGGACGGTCCGGTCGACTCTTGAACTCCGGATGCGCCTGTGTGGCCACCCAGAACGGGTGGTCGTCGAGCT
>JBMOGW010000331.1:0-3011 GCA_049318165.1 Ilumatobacteraceae bacterium | reverse complement strand
ACCACCTCGGCCACATGGGGTGGACCGACACCGTGTTGGTCGAGCGCGACCAGCTGACGTCGGGCACCACGTGGCACGCCGCGGGATTGATGGTGACGTTCGGCAGCACGTCGGAGACCTCCACCGAGCTGCGCAAGTACACGCGCGACCTGTACACCCGCCTGGAGGACGAGACGGGCCTGGCGACGGGGTTCAAGCCGGTCGGCTTCATCGAACTCGCCGCCGACGAGGGGCGCCTGGAGGAGTACCGCCGGGTGTCCACGTTCAACCGCCACTGCGGCATCGACGTGCACGAACTGTCGCCGCGCGAGGTGGCCGACCTGTTCCCGCTCGCCCGCACCGACGACCTGCTCGCCGGTTTCTACGTGCCCGGCGACGGCCGCGTGAACCCGGTGGACGTCACGATGAGCATGGCCAAGGGTGCGCGCCAAACCGGTGTGACCATCCGCCAGGGCGTCACCGTGGAGGATGTCGTGGTGAAGGACGGCGCGGTGAAGGCGGTCGTCACCGACCACGGCACCATCGAGTGCGAGTACGTCGTCAACGCGGCCGGCATGTGGGCCCGCCAGCTCGGGGCGAAGTCGTGCGTCAACGTGCCGCTGCAGGCCGCCGAGCACTACTACCTCATCACCGAAAAGATGGAGGGCCTCGACCCTTCGTGGCCGGTGATCGAGGACCCGGGCAACTACGGCTACTACCGCGAAGAAGTCGGCGGTCTGATGATCGGCCTGTTCGAGGCGAAGTGCGCGCCGTGGAACGTCGGCGCCATCCCGCAGGACTCGTCGTTCACGTCCATCCAGCCCGACTGGGACCGCATGGGTCCGTACGTGGAGGCGGCGATGAGCCGCGTGCCGAGGAGCATGGACACCGGCATCCGCACGTTCTTCTGCGGCCCGGAGAGCTTCACGCCCGACCTGCGGCCGATCATCGGCGAGGCGCCGGAGGTGCGCAACTACTTCGTCGCCGCCGGCCTGAACTCCATCGGCATCCTCACCGGTGGCGGCCTGGGCCGGATGGTGGCGCACTGGATCGTCGAGGGCCACCCCGACATGGACGTGACCGGCATGGACCCGGCCCGCCTGCAGCCGTACCAATGCACGCCCGACTACCGGCGCACACGCACGGTCGAGTCGCTGGGCATGGTGTACCAGTGCCACTACCCCAACAAGCAACTGGTGACGGCCCGCGACGCAAAGCGTTCACCGCTGCACGCCCGGCTGGACGAACAGGGCGCCTGGTTCCGCGACGTGAGCGGCTGGGAGGGTGCCGACTGGTTCGCCGGCCCCGATGCCACACCCGAGCCCGGCCCGCTGACGTGGGGCCGCCCGGCGTGGTGGTCGCAGTGGGAGGCCGAGCACCGCGCCTGCCGCGAGGGCGTGATCGTGATGGACATGAGCTTCATGTCGAAGTTCGAGGTGCGCGGCCGCGATGCGGGCCGGGTGCTCGACCGCCTGTCGGCGAATGCCGTCGACGGTGACGCTGGTGCCATCACCTACACGCAGTGGCTCGACGACCGCGGCAACCTGCGCGCCGACCTGACCGTCACGAAGCTCTCCGACGACCGGTTCTTCGTCGTCGCCACCGACACCGCCCACCGTCGGGTGGAGGCGACGCTGCGGCGCGAGATCGGCGACGCCCACGCGTTCGCCCACGACGTCACCGGCGCATTCGCGCAGATCAACGTGCAGGGGCCGCACTCGCGTGAGTTGCTGCAACGCGTCACGACCGCCGACCTGTCGAACGAGGCGTTCCCGTTCCGTTCCGCCCGCCACATCGACATCGGCTTCGCGGTCGTGCTGTGCGTGCGCATCACCTACCTCGGCGAGCTGGGCTACGAGCTGTACGTCCCCGCCGAGCAGGCCGTGCACGTGCACGACCGGCTGATCGCCGCCGGCGCCGACCTGGGCGTGCGTCATGCCGGGCTGAAGGCGCTCGCCAGCCTGCGCATGGAAAAGGGCTACCGCGACTACGGCCACGACATCGACAACACCGACGACCCGCTGAGCACCGGGTTCGGCTTCGCCATCGCATGGGACAAGCCGGGCGGCTTCATCGGCCGCGAGGCGCTGCTCCCCCGCCGTGGTCAGCCCCTGCCGCAGCGCCTCGTGTCGGTGCAGTGCCTCGACCCCGAGCCGCTGATGTACCACGCCGAGGTGATCCGCCGCGACGGCGTGGAGGTGGGGTACGTGCGTGCTGCGTCGTACGGCCACACGCTCGGCGGCGCCGTCGGCCTGGCCATGGTGCGCACGCCCGACGGCTCGATCACCGGCGGCGACTGGACCGTCGAGATCAACGGCCACGAGCACCCCCTCGCCGTCAGCCTGAAACCCTTGTACGACCCCACCAACGCGCGCATCAAGGCCTGATCGACCGCACACCCATCTGTGTCACATCCCTGACTGCGCACCCACCGTTGAGAGGTGTGACACAGAGGGCTTGCGACAGAGAACGGCTCGCCGCGGGCGGTGGTCAGTGCTTCTGGATGACCAGGCTGCCGATGCTGTAGCCGGCACCGAAGCTGCACAGGACGCCGATGGCGCCCGAGGCGATGTCGGCACGGTGGAGGTGGAAGGCGATGATGCAGCCGGCGGACGAGGTGTTGGCGTAGCGGTCGAGGATCACCGGGGCCTCGTCCTCGTCGGGGATGCGGCCGAGCACCTGCTTCGCGATCAGCTGGTTCATCTTCAGGTTCGCCTGGTGCAGCCAGAAGCGGCGGATCGTCGACGCCTCCATGCCCACCATGCCGAGCTGGGTGTTGATGTGGTCCACCACCATCGGCACCACGTCCTTGAACACCCGCTGGCCCTGCTGGCGGAACACCAGCTCGAACGGGTCGCGCTCGTCGTCCTCGCACGGGTTGAGGAACCCGAAGTCATTGCGGATCGTGTTCGAGAAGCTGGTCGAGAGCTTCAGCCCGAGCACCTCCCACTGCTCCGCGGCGACTGCGTCGTCGGCGCGCTCGAGCACCACCGCGGTGCAGGCGTCGCCGAAGATGAAGTGGTGATCGCGCA
>JBMOGW010000330.1:0-3039 GCA_049318165.1 Ilumatobacteraceae bacterium | reverse complement strand
GGTACCGAAATCTGGCCGATGCAGCCAGAAAGCCGCCCCAGCGTTGCCCACCGGCATCGCCGGCACCAGATGTCGCAGGAGATGCAAGCTTCCGTGCCAGCGATCGTGAGCGCCGAACAGCCGCTCGGCGTTGTTGACGTGAGGTTTGGAAGCGGGCAGTCTGCGCTGATGCGACGGGCCGCCCTTCTTCCGCTCGCCACACTCGCGCTGGCAGTGCCTGGCGCTTCGGTTGCCGGCTGCACTTGCGACATGGACTGCGGCGGGCCAATGGTCGAGGTGGTCATCAATCAAGGCGTCTACGGCGTCGAAGTCTGCGGTGCGCCCGGCGAGTGCACGAAGGAGTCTGTCGGCGAGTGGTCGCCTGGCATCGGGAGTCGCGCATTCACGATGGCACCCCCGACGTCCGCGTCGTGGTCGGTGCGGGCATTCGATGCCAACGGCGACGTGCTCTTGGACCAGGTGCTGGTGCCTCAGTTCGAGTCGGCCGGTGCCTGTGAGTGTCCTTCGGGCATACAGATCGTCGTGCTTCCGACGGAGATCCGACAGACCGGTACCTGACCGCCCAGAACGGCCGCCCAGAGCGGGGCGCTACACGTCAGTGACGGCGTAGCCGAGCGACTCGAACGACGCCCGCAGGGCCTTCGTTCGGTAGGCCACGAAGTAGTGCTGTGCACATCGTTCGTTGTCGCCGACGAAGTAGAAGTTCGTCCTCAACCAGAAGGGCACGCGGATGGTGCTCACCTCGACGCGCCGGATGTCGGACCGCTGCAACTCGATCTCTCGGCCGAGGGCAGTGCGTATCGTCACGCCATCGGTCCGTGCCTCGATCGAGCCGAGCCCGCTGCCACGCTGTGCGGGGGCACCCATCACAGATCCACGGAACCGATGCGGCATTGGCTCACCGTACCGTCGGGCGGACTGCCAGACCTGCTGCTCGGCACCTGCGAGCCGCCTGCAGAACTTAAGTTCGGTGGGGACCTCTGGGTAGCGTCGGGGCGTGACACGACTGGTGCTGGTACGACATGGCGAATCCAACGTGACGGTGAACCGCATCATCGGCGGGCCACGCACGTGCAACGGGTTGTCCGACCTCGGCCGGCGCCAGGCGACCAACCTGCGTGACCGCTGGGCGGCGAATCGGGAGTTCGAGCCCGACGTGCTGATCGCCAGCCAGTACCCGCGGGCGTTCGAGACGATGCAGATCGTGGCGCCTGCGTTCGGCACCGAACTACCGATCGTGCGCGACGCTGGTTTCGGTGAGCACGACCCGGGTCCCGACTGCGACGGCCTGTCGTACAAGGAGTTCGTCGAGCGCTACCCCGAGCTGACCGGCCGCTGGGACGACCACGATCCGTTCGCCACCACGTTCCCCGGCGGCGAGACGGTGGCCGCGTTCCAGTACCGCGTGGGCACCGCCGTGCGCCGCGTGCTGGACGAGCACAAGGACAAGACCGTCGTGATCGCCTGCCACGGTGGTGTGGTGGACGCTGTGCTGCGCCTGGCACTGAAGGCCCCGGCGATGGGCGGGTTCGAGATCCACACCGTGAACACGTCGATCACCGAACTGGTGCAGGTGCGCAGCAGCACGTGGCGGCTCGTCCGCTACAACGACAGCGCGCACCTGGCAGGGCTGCCGGCGCACACGAACGAGAGCTGAACGATGGCGACGACGGACCTCGACCGGTTCGACGTCGTCGTCGTGGGTGCCGGCTCGGCCGGTGCCGTGCTCGCCACTCGGTTGAGCGAGCACCCCGGTCGCCGCGTGCTGCTGCTGGAGGCCGGGCCCGACCACCGCTCGGTCGACACGCCGGCGTCCATCGCCGGCGGGTCGTTCCTCTCCGCTGTGCGCGAACCAGGACGCGTGTGGCCGTCGCTCGAAGCCGTTCGCACTGCCGGACAGGCGCCGCGCCCATACCTGCGCGGCCGCGGCGTCGGCGGGTCGTCGGCCGTCAACGCGATGCTGGCGCTGCCGGGCGAGCCCGGCGACTACGACCGCTGGGGTGTCGAGGGCTGGGCGTGGGCCGACGTGGCCCCCTGGTTCGAACGCACGGCACTGTCACTCCGTGAGGTGCGCGCTGACGAGGTCGGCCCGCTGGGTGCGGCGCTGCTGCAGGCCGACCCGGCCGCCGAGCGGATGACGCTCACCCGATCGGCCGACGGTCGTCGCGCCTCGGTGAACGACTGCTACCTCGAGCCGGCCCGCCACCGCCCGAACCTGATGATCCGCGGCGACGCCCTCGTCGACCGGGTGCTGCTGCAGGGGCGGCGGGCGATCGGCGTGCGTCTGGCGGACGGCACGGAGATCGAGGCCGCGCACGTGATCGTCAGCAGCGGCGCGATCCACTCGCCGGCCATCCTGTTGCGCAGCGGCCTCGCCCTGCCGGGCATCGGCGACGGCCTGCAGGAGCACCCGTCGTTCCCCATCACGCTGCAACTTCGACCGGATGTCCAAAGGCCAGCCGCCGGCCTGGGTGCCACCGCCCTGCTGCGCGCCACGTTCGCCGAGCACCACGACCTGCAGGTGCTGGCGCTCGAGGAGGCCGAGCCCACGATGCCCGAGCTGGCCGTGCTGCTGGGCGCGCTGATGCAGGTGCACTCCACCGGCGCCGTGCGGTTGCGCAGCGACGACCCGACGGTCGACCCGGTGGTGGACTTCGCGATGCTGTCCGACGAGCGCGACGTGCCGGGCATGCGTGCGGCGGTCGACCTGGTGGAGCGGATCGCCGCGTCGCCTGCGGTCGCCGAGATCGCGCACGTGCTGCCGTACGACGCGTCGGATGCCGGTGTGCGCGCCGCCCTGGGCGACTACGTGCACGCCACGGGCACGTGCCGGATGGGCGTCGTCGTGGATGGGCGCTGCGCGGTGGTGGGGCACGAGGGCCTCACCGTGTGCGACGCGTCGGTGATGCCGTACGTGCCACGCGCCAACACGCACCTGCCGACGGTGATGATCGCCGAGCGGGTGGCGGCGATGCTCAGCGCGTCGTTGTCGGCGAGCGCTTCGTGAACTTCTCGGCGATCGACGCCTGACGGACAGCC
>JBMOGW010000329.1:0-3078 GCA_049318165.1 Ilumatobacteraceae bacterium | reverse complement strand
CGCCGTTCATCGGGTTCGTTGCGTACGAGCCGGTGAACACGCCGGTCTTCTCGCGTGCGTCGTTGGTGCGCTGGAAGTCGTCCTCGGCGGCGGCCTTCGTGCGGTACGCCGCGATGGCCTCGGCCTGCTCGGGCGTGGTGAGGGAGTCGACCAGCGGATGCTCGGGCGCCAGCACCATGAAGGTGGCGCCGAACAGCGTGTCGGGTCGCGTGGTGAACACGGTGATGCGGCCGGCGGGGGAGTCGAAGTGCACCGTGGCGCCCTCGCTGCGGCCGATCCAGTTGCGCTGCATCGCCTTCAGTGCATCGGTCCAGTCGAGCAGGTCGAGATCGTCGATCAGCCGGTCGGCGTACGCGGTGATGCGCATCATCCATTGGCGCATGTTGCGCTTGAACACGGGGAAGTTGCCACGATCGCTGCGGCCGTCGGCCGTGACCTCTTCGTTGGCCACCACGGTGCCGAGCCCGGGGCACCAGTTCACCGGCGCGTCGCTGACGTACGCCAGGCGCCACTGGTCCAGCTCGCGGCGGCGCTCGGACGGCGTCATCCTCGCCCAGTCACCGGTGGTGGCGGCACGTGTGCCGGCGTCCAGCTCGGCCACCAGTTCGTCGATGCGCCGGGCCTTGTGCTGCTGCGGGTCGAACCACGAGTTGAAGATCTGCAGGAAGATCCACTGCGTCCAGCGGTAGTAGCCGGGGTCGGTGGTGTCGATGCTGCGGCGCTTGTCGTGGCTCAGCCCCAGGCGGCGCAGCTGGCGGCGCATGTTGGCGACGTTGGCCTCCGTGGTGACCCGCGGGTGCGTGCCGGTCTGCACGGCGTACTGCTCGGCGGGCAGGCCGAACGCGTCGAAGCCCATGCTGTACAGCACGTTGTGGCCGGTGGCGCGCATGTAGCGGGCGTACATGTCGGTGGCCGTGAAGCCCAGCGGATGGCCCATGTGCAGGCCGGCGCCGCTGGGGTACGGGAACATGTCGAGGATGAACTTCTTCGGGCGGCCGGCCACGCCGTCCGGGTCGGCCAGTGGCCCGGCGGGGTTCGGCGCCTCGAAGGTGCGGTGCGCGTCCCAGGCGTCCTGCCAGCGGGCCTCGATGTCCTGTGCGAGCGCGCCCGTGTACCGATGGGTCGGGGTGTCGCCGGTGGAGGTCTGGGTGTCACTCATAGCGCACCGATTCTACGAGGCCGGGCGCAGCGACCAGCCTTCTTTCCGGCGCTGACTGCGTACGGTCGCAGTCGACGAGCACGGTTCCATCCTCTGCGAGGACACCATCGCGCTCGGGGGCCGACCCGGCGGTTCAGGGCAGCACGGCGTGGGCCCGCACCGTGAAGGTGCCCATGCCGGCGACCTTCGGCGGTACGGCCGTGAAGGCGAATCCATCGGTTGGCAGCTGGTCGAGCCCGGTGAGGTGCTCGACGATCGGGATGCCGGCACCGAGCAACGCGGTGTGCACGGGGCGGCCCGGGCCGTCGGGTGCGTCGGTGGCGTCGATGTTCAACGAGTCGATGCCCACCACTGCGGCGCCGCCGTCCACCAGACGCTGCGCGGCCTCGACCGACAGGTACGGATGGTCGACCAGGTACTCGGGCGTGCCGAACGAACGGCTGTGACCGGTGAGGAACAGCACGGCTCGGCCGGCCACGTCGACGCCGTCGAGCACCTCGGCGGGGATGCGTCGCTGCCCGCGCACGTCGAGGCACACGCCGGGCACGTGGCTGACCCGTTCGAGCGGCAGACCGGTCAGGTCGTGGCCGTCGGCGAAGCGGTGGAACGGCATGTCGATGTACGTGCCCGTGTTGCTGCACATCGTCACCATCCCCACCTGGAACGTCACTCCCGGGCCGTACACCAACTCGGCCGCGTCACGGGACAGGTGCTCGAACACCGTCGGTGACGGCATGCCGGGGTAGGTCTGCAGGCCGTCGGTGACGACGTGGCTGAGGTCGACGAAGCGGGTCACCTGTTCAGTGTGCCGGTGCGGTGCGCGCAGGCGGTCGGGCACTACGGTTGGATGCCATGCCAAGTTCGACCGAGACCGGCCAGGATTCGATCATCTCCCGCCTCGTCGCGGCGGCCGATCGGCCGACCGGCGTGCGCTTCGTCGGCCCCAGCGTGATGCCCGCCGAGGGCGATTCGTCCGTGTCGTGGGCCGAGGTCCACGAGCAGGCGCGCGTCGTGGCGGCGTCGCTGCAGGCACGGGGTCTGGTGCCCGGCGACCACGTCGCGATCCTCGGGCCCACGTCGCGGGGGCTGATCACCATCATCCAGGGGTGCTGGCTGGCCGGCATTGCGTCGATGGTGCTGCCGCTGCCGATGCGGATGGGTTCGCTCGAAGCGTTCGTCGAGAGCACGCGGGCGCGCATCCGTCATGGCGACGCGAAGCTCGTGCTGATCGACGACCTGCTCGCCGGGTTCTACGAGTCCGCCCCCGGCGACCCGCCCATCGAGCCGATGGCGGCGGTGCTGCCCGGCCCCGGTGCCCCGTCGCCCGAGCAGTGGGAGCGTCCCGGTGACGACAGCGAGCGCCTCGTGATCCTGCAGTACACCAGCGGCTCCACCAGCGAGCCGAAGGGCGTGATGATCCCCGACCGCGTGCTGCGGGCGAACATCGATGCCTCGTGCGAGGCCGCCGAGCTGAGCCTCGAGGAGGTCATGGTCAGCTGGCTGCCGCTGTACCACGACATGGGCCTCGTCGGCTTCCTGTCGATTCCCATGACCAACGGCGTGCAGCTCGTCCAAGCGGCACCGCAGGACTTCCTGGCCAAGCCGGGCAACTGGATGCAGTGGATCAGCGACCACCGCGGCACCGCCACCGCCGGCCCGAACTTCAGCTGGGTGCTGGCCACCCGCGCCCTCGGCCGGATGGAGCAGCTCGACCTGTCGTCGCTGACGCTGGCGTTGAGCGGCGCTGAGCCGGTGGACCCCAACGCCGTGGAGGCGTTCGTCGCCGCCGCAGCGCGCCACGGCTTCGCGGCCGGCAGCGTGTTCCCTGCGTTCGGCATGGCCGAGGTCGCCATCGGTGGCGCCTTCCCGAAACGGCACCGCGGCATGGTGTGCGACTCGGTCGACCGCATCGTGCTCGA
>JBMOGW010000328.1:0-3082 GCA_049318165.1 Ilumatobacteraceae bacterium | reverse complement strand
CGCGCAGCAGTGACTGGCCCGAGTTCCAGTCGATCTTCGACGTCGCCTACACCGATCCGGTGGACCGGGTGCTGGCGCTGCAGCTCATCCAGCTGCTCTGGGACCGCGGTGAGAACAACGGCTACGCCCAGCACCTCACCAGCGACACCTACGACGGCATCGACGCGAAGAAGGTGCTGCTGGTGCAGGCGTTCGGCGACCACCAGGTGGCGAACGTCAGCACCGAGGTGCTCGCCCGCACCATCGGCGCTCAGGTGCACCGACCGTCGCTGCAGGACGGCCGCAGCACCGACCGCGCGCCGCAATGGGCCATCGACGCGATCAGCGGCACCACGCCGCAGGCTGCGTTGGTGGTGTGGGACTTCGGTACCCCGGCACCGCCGACGGTGAACCTGCCCCCCAGCGAGCCGGCGTACGGCGAGGACCCGCACGGCGCAGGCTCACGCGAGCCGCTGGTGTTGCAGCAGGCGCTGACCTGGTTGGCCACGGGCGAGTTCGCCGACGTCTGCGGTGGTCAGCCGTGCGTCAGTTCGGTGCTCACCGGGGCAGGTTGACGAGCACTTCGACCAGCTCGCTGACCGGACGGAAGGTCAGGCCTGCGATGGCGCGGTGTGCGTAGCGCACCACGCCGTCAGCGTCGATGATGAACACGCTGCGCCGCGGGAAGCCGATCGGACCGAGTGTGCCGTACGAGCCGGCCACCGCCTTGTCGGTGTCGGCGAGCAACGGAAATCGGAAGCCGTGCTTGCCGGCGAACTTCTGATGGCTGTCGACGCTCTGTGCGGAGATGGCGAGCACCTGCGCATCCAGCGCGTCGAACTCGGCGAGGTCGTCGTTGTAGGTGTTCAGCTGCTTCGTGCACACCGGCGTGTCGTCGCCCGGGTAGAAGACGAGCACCACCGGGCGGCCGGCATAGTCGCGCAAGGACACCTGACTGCCGTCGGACGACGACAGGGTGAAGTCCGGCGCACGGTCGCCGACCGAGACGCTCACGCGCCGACCGCTTCCATGAGGTCGTCACTGATGTCGAAGTTGCTGTAGACGTCCTGCACGTCGTCCAGATCCTCGAGCGCATCCATGATGCGGAGGATCTTACGGGCGTCGTCGGCGTCGGTCACTTCGACCGTCATGCTGGACACCATCGTGCTCTCGGCCGAGACCACCTCGAGGCCAGCGGCCTGCAGCGCGTCGCGCACGTCGTAGACGATCGACGGGTCACACGTGACGCGGAACGTGCCGTCGTCCTCGGCGGCCACGTCGTCGGCACCGGCCTCGAGGGCCGCCATCATCACCGTGTCCTCGTCGCTGCCGTTCACCTGCAGCACGCCACGGCGGCTGAACTGCCAGCCGACCGCACCCGGCTCGGCCAGCGAGCCACCGAGCTTGGAGAACGTGGAGCGCACGTCAGCGCTGGAACGGTTGCGGTTGTCGGTGAGCACGTCGACCAGCATCGCCACACCGCCGGGCGCGTAGCCCTCGTAGGTGATGCTCTCGTAGGTGCCGCCGTCATTGAGGCCGGCGCCGCGCTTGACCGCACGATCGATGGCGTCGTTGGTCATCTGCGCGGCCTTGGCCTTCTGGATGACCGTGCGCAGCGACGCGTTGGTGCTGGGGTCGGCTCCGCCCTCACGCGCCGCGACCTCGAGCTGGCGGGCGATCTTGTTGAAGACCTTGGCGCGGGCCTTGTCGGCTGCGCCCTTCTTGTGCTTGATGGTTGCCCATTTGGAATGGCCGGACATCGAGTTACCCCTCGTGAATGTCGTGGTGTTGCAGGAAGAGGCGGTGCAGGCGTGCATCGCCGGTGAGCTCGGGGTGGAACGATGCCACCATCACGTTGCCCTGTCGGGCCAACACGGGAACGCCCTCGTGACTGGCCAGGATCTCGACCAATTCGCCCGCCGACTCCACCTTCGGGGCACGGATGAACACGCCGTGGAACGGCGCGTCCTCCCCCGCCACGTGCAGGTCGGTCTCGAAGCTGTCGATCTGTCGGCCGTAGCCGTTGCGGCGCACGGCGATGTCGATCGCACCGAAGCTGCGCTGGTCGGGCCGACCGTCCAGCACCTCGGCGGCGAGCAGGATCATGCCCGCGCACGTGCCGAAGACGGGGAGGTCGTCGGTGAGGCGGGCTTTGATCTCGTCGAACAGGCCCGACGAGTCGAGCAGCTTCGACATCGTCGTGCTCTCGCCGCCGGGCATCACCAGCGCTTGGACGCCGGCGAGGTCGGCCGGGGTGCGCACCTGACGGGTGCGCGCGCCGACCTCAGCGAGTGCGGCTTCGTGCGCGGCGAAGGCACCCTGCAGCGCGAGCACGCCGACGACGGGCTGCACCTGGGGGCTCCGGAGTCACGAACGGCATCGAGTGGGTCCGATCACCAACCGCGCTCGGCGTAGCGCTGGTTGATCTCGTCCATGCCGATGCCGGTCATCGGGGCGCCGAGGCCACGGCTGACCTTGGCGAGGATGTCGGCGTCCATGAAGTGCGTGGTGGCCTCGACGATGGCCTTCGCACGCGGGGCCGGGTCGTCGCTCTTGAAGATGCCCGAGCCCACGAACACGGCCTGCGCGCCGAGCTGCATCGCCAGGGCGGCGTCGGCGGGGGTGGCGATGCCACCGGCGCAGAACAGCGGCACGGGCAGTTCGCCGGTTTCGGCGATCTCCTGCACCAACGGCAGCGGCGCCTGCAGCGTCTTGGCCCACTGGAACAGCTCGGCGTTGTCGGCCTGGCCGATCTTCTTGATGTCGCCGAGGATGTTGCGCAGGTGACGCACCGCCTCGACGATGTTGCCCGTGCCGGCCTCGCCCTTCGAGCGAATCATGCACGCGCCCTCGCTGATCCGGCGCAGGGCCTCACCGAGGTTGGTGGCACCGCACACGAAGGGAACGCTGAACGCGAACTTGTCGATGTGGTGCGTCTCGTCGGCCGGCGTCAGCACCTCGCTCTCGTCGATGTAGTCGACGCCGAGCGCCTGGAGGATCTGCGCCTCCACGAAGTGGCCGATGCGGGCCTTTGCCATCACGGGGATCGTGACCGCGGCCTTGATGCCCTCGATCATCTCGGGGTCGCTCATCCGGGCCACGC
>JBMOGW010000327.1:0-3105 GCA_049318165.1 Ilumatobacteraceae bacterium | reverse complement strand
CAACGGCAGCTTGCCGACCTCGGCGATGTGCGCGGCGAGGGCTCGATTGGCGTCCATCTCGCGACCAGGGGCGGGAGCGGGCACGACGGCCACCGGGCGTGCACGCCACACGCTGCGCCAACGGCCGAGGGCCGCCACCGCACCCTCGAGCAGCGCCGGTGGGATCGACCCCGATGCGCCACGTTGCAGCTGCGCCAGTTCGTCGCCCCACCCCGGGTCGTCGGCGAAGGCCACCGCACGCCCCTCGGCGAGACCGCCGATGCGTCCCTTGCGGCTCGCCCCCTTCGGCCACTGCTTGCGCGGTTCGATCGCCAGATCGGCGCCGCGGAGGAAGGTGCGCGCCGCGGCGATGCGTGCCGCGCTCGGCATGGCGCCGGGTGCGGGCACCTGGCCCGTGCACACCGAGCACTTGCCGCACGGAGCCGGTGACGGGTCGTCCAGCGCCTGCTGCAGGTAGGCCATCAGGCAGCCCTCGCCGTGGGCGTAACGGCGCATCAGATCGGCCTCTCCCCTGCGGGTGGCGGCCAGGGCGTCCCACTTCTCGTCGTCGTGGACGTACGCACGGCCGGACGCCTCCCAGCGGGTGCCGTCCTTGGCCACCACGCCGTCGACGGCGAGGATCTTCAGCAACGCCTCCAGCCGACCGCGTCGCACACCCGTGCGACCCTCGAGGTCGATCAGCGACATCGGCCCGGAGGCCAACGCGTCGAGCACCTTCGCCGCGTCGTCGGGATCGGGGATCGATGCCGTGGCGAAGTACTCCCAGATCCGCTCGTCGGATGGCGACGACAGCAGCACCGCCTCGGCGTGCGCCACCGCACGACCGGCGCGGCCGACCTGCTGGTAGTAGGCGACGGGCGTGGACGGTGAACCGACGTGGATGCAGAAGCCCAGGTCGGGCTTGTCGTACCCCATGCCGAGCGCCGAGGTGGCGACGACGGCCTTCACTTCGTTGCGACGCAGCCGGTCCTCCACGTCGACGCGTGCCTCGGCCTCGAGCTGCCCGGTGTACGCCGCCACGGTGTGGCCGGCCTCGTGCAGGAACGCGGCGAGGCGCTCGGCCTCGGCGACGGTGAGCACGTAGACGATGCCCGAGCCTTCGATGGTGTCGAGTGCGTCGGCCACCCACGCGTATCGTTCGAGCGCCGACAGGCCGGGCACCACCGAGAGGCGCAGCGACGTGCGAGCCAGGGTGCCCCGGAACGTGACCGTACCCGTGCCGAGCTGCCGTTCGACGTCGGCGGTGACCCGCTGGTTGGCGGTCGCCGTGGTGGCCAGCACCGACGCCGTGGGCGTGGACAGCAGCGCCCGCGCGAGCCGCTGGTAGTCGGGTCGGAAGTCGAAGCCCCAGTCGCTGATGCAATGCGCCTCGTCGATGACCACCAGGCCCACTCGGCGCATCAGGTCGTCGAGCCGGGCGGCGAAGCGCGGGTTGCCGAGGCGCTCGGGCGACACCAGCAGCACGTCGAGGCGGTCACCGTCGAGCGCGGCGAACACGTCGTCCCACTCGTCGAGGTTCGTGCTGTTGACGGTGGCGGCCCGCAGACCGGCCCGCTCGGCGGCGGCCACCTGGTCGCGCATCAGCGCCAGCAGCGGCGACACCACCAGCGTCGGCCCGGCGCCCGAGGCACGCATGGCCGAGGTGGCGGCCCAATACACCGCCGACTTGCCCCACCCGGTGGCCTGCACCACCAGCACCCGGGCCGCCGGCCGCACGATGGCGGCGACGGCCTCCACCTGGTCGCCCCGCGGCACGGCGTCGGGCCCGGCCAGGCGGTCGAGCACCGTCGACAGGTGCAATGCAGCGAGTGCGGCGGCGTCCATGCCTCCACCCTGCCAGACGGGTGTGACACGCACCCGCACGCCTCGCGGCTACGTGTGACGGATGGTCATGCCGCCGTCGACGGGGATGACGGCGCCGTTCACGAAGCTGCTGGCCGGCAGGCACAGGCTCAACGTCATGTGCGCCACCTCTTCCGGGTCCCCGTAGCGGCGCAGCGGCACACGCCGCTTGGCGTACACCTCCTTCGCCTCGTCGGGGATCGGTGCGGTCATACCGGTGTTGATCGGGCCGGGGCAGATGCAGTTCACCGTGACACCGTGGCGACCGAGCTCGACGGCGAAGCTCTTCGTCAGGCCGACCACGCCCGCCTTCGTGGCCGCGTATGCCGCCAATCCTGGCGTGGTGACGATGGCCTCGGTGGAAGCGATGTTCACCACTCGCCCACCGCCGTCGGCCGCCTGCAGGTGCGGCAGGCACAGGCGGATGAGTCGAGAATGCGCGGTGAGGTTCACGTCGAGCGTGCGCGCCCAGTTCGCCTCGTACTCGACCTCGCCCTGGAACGCCGAGTTCACCAGCGAGATGCCGGCGTTGTTGATCAGCACGTCGACGCCGCCCATCGTCGCGACGACGTCGGCCACCAGCGTGCGCAGCGAGTCGTGCGAGCCGACGTCGGCGACGAAGCCGTGCGCCGAGTCCGGCCCGTGCACGGCGCGGATCTCGTCGGTCACCTCCAGCACGCGCTCGGCAGAGATGTCGACCACGGCGACCCGAGCGCCTTCATCGGCGAACAGGAACGCGGTGGCCCGTCCCATGCCGGACGCTGCGCCGGTGACGATGACTCGCCGACCGGCGACAGAACGCGAGAGGGCGGTCAGCCGCGTCACGCTCGGCTCCCACGCTGGGCCGACACGTCCTGCAACTCCATCTGTTCCCCTCCTCGTCATCGAGATGCCAGCACGCTAGAGGTCGTGGCCGATAGCGTTCGCACCCAGTGAAGAAGCCCACCGTCGAAGAGCGCCGCGCCGAAATCCTCGAGGTCACCTGCCAGGTGGTGATCGAGCGTGGCTTCGCCGCCACCCGCATCGCCGACGTGGCCAAGAAGCTGGGCGTGTCCAGCAGCCTGATCCACTACCACTTCGATTCGAAGGAGCAGTTGCTCGCCGAGGCCTTCGCGCACTATGCGCGCAAGGACGTCGCCGAGATGGAGGCCGAGGTGGAGGCCGCGCCGAACTCGGTCGGCCAACTCGACCGCGTGGTGCAGAACTACGTGCCCGAGGGCAGCAACGACATGGAGTGGATGCTCTGGATCGACGGCTGGGGCG
>JBMOGW010000326.1:0-3170 GCA_049318165.1 Ilumatobacteraceae bacterium | reverse complement strand
AGCTTGTTGATGCCCTCGTACAGCGCGAACAGGCCACCCATGCTGAACAGCACCAGCGCCACCACGAACGCCCAGAAGTAGCGCTCCGGGCCGTAGCCGAACGGGTGGGCCCGGTCGGCCGGGCGTTTGCCGCGCTTGCTGCCGAACATCAGCAGCCCCTGGTTGCCGGTGTCGGCGATGCTGTGCGCCGCCTCGGCGAGCAGGCCTGCGGACCCGGTGATCAGGAACCCGACGAACTTGGAGATGGCGATGCCGAGGTTCGCGAAGAACGCGGCGATGATGGCTTTGCGACTTCCGTCTTGCACGCTGGACACCTTACCCAGGGGCGTTCCGGCTGAAGTGGGGGAGCTGGCGCTTGCAAGGATGTCGACATGAGCGAACTCGACGGACGTGTGGTGCTGGTGACGGGTGGTGGCCGGGGCATCGGCCGAGGAATCAGCGAACTGCTCGCTGCCCAGGGCGCCACGGTGGCGGTGAACTACCGCAGCGACGCGGAGGCCGCGGCAGAGACCGTCGCCGCGATCGAGGCAGCCGGTGGTTCGGCCAAGGCGTACCAGGGCTCGGTGGACGACGCCGACCAGTGCGCCGCACTCGTCGACGCGGTGATCGCCGACTTCGGTGGCATCGACGTACTGGTGTGCAACGCCGGCATCGCGTCACGCGGCCGGTCGGTGGCCGACACCGACCCGGAGGAGATGATGCGCGTCGTCGCGACGCACGCCTTCGGTCCGCACCACCTCAGCCGGCTGGCGCTGCCGTCGCTGCGAGCGCAGGCCAAGGCCAAGGGCCGCGCCGACATCGTGATGATCTCGTCGGTCGCCACCACCTACATGTCGCCCAACGGCGCGCCGTACAACATGGGCAAGGCGGCACTCGAGGCGTTGGCGTCGACCCTCGCCAAAGAGGAGCGCCCGAACCATGTGCACGTCAACGTCGTGGCACCGGGACTCGTGGAGACCGACATGGGCGTCCGCCTGAGCCGAGCGATGACCGGCAACCGTGAGCTGCAGGATCTGCGTTCGCTCGACGCGGCGTCGCCGTTCGGCCGGGTGTGCCAGCCGAGCGACATCGCCAAGGTGGTGCTGTTCGTGATCAGCGATGCCGCCGGCTACGTCACCGGCCAGCGCATCGAGGTGGACGGCGGCGGTCGCTAGGACTGCAGAACTTCAGTTCTGCGAGCCGGGCCGAGCCGGGTCAGGGCTTGGGCAGGGTGTTGCCGTCGCGAGGGAGTTCGATGAACGTGCGACCGGGCAGCAGCGTCATCACGTCGCCGTCGTCGCTCGTCAGCGTGAACGGCAGGGTGCGGTCCTTGCGGGCCCAGTTGCCGTGCTGCACACTGCCACCCGAGAACACCCACGCCTCACCCTTGCCGGTGCTCTGTGCGTCCGGGCTGCCCGAGATGCCGGGCAGGTAGACCATCTCGAGGACGACCACGTTGTTGGTGGTCATCAGCGTGCCGTCCTTGTCCTTGTCCGGCCTGCCGTTCTGCACTCGCTCGTAGGTGCCGTTCGTGGCGTTCCACGTCCAGTCGATGTTGTACGAGTCCATGTTCAGCGCCACACCGGCCGACGGCTTCCCGGGCATGGCCGCGTCGATCGACCGGTAGGTGAACTGCGGTGCGGGGATGCCGGCGGTGTCGAACGTCATCGCGAACACCTTGTCCACGTTGAACATCAACGTGAACTCGACGGGCCTGTCGTCGCCCGAGCGGTAGCAGCTGCCCTTGCACTTGAACTGCGACAGGTCGACCAGGTCGCTCGACTGGATCTCCTTGGTGACCGTCTTGTTGCCGCCGGCCCAGGCGAACACCGGCTTGTTGAGCGAGCCGAGCAGGTCCACGTCCTGGCGGCGACCCGAACGGATGGGGCCGACCTCCGACGCCGAGCGGCTGTGGTACACGAACGCGAAGCGGGACACGTTCGCGTTGATGATCTCCTCGTAGATGATGTCGGCGGTGGCACTGCCGCGCTGCGGGTGGCGGTCGTAGTTGCCGACCTTCACCACCACGGCCGGGTGCTGCGCGGCAGCCGGGTCGTCCAGCGGCATGCCGGTGAGCGGCCACGTGGGTGCCGGCGTCTCGGTGGTGGTGGTCGCCTCCTCCGTCGTGGAGGACGCCTCGGTGGTCTCGGGCACCGTGCTCTCGGTGGTGGTGCTCGACCCGGTGGTGTCAGCGCCCTTGCTGTCGCCACCGCCGCATGCCGCGACCAGCAGACCGGTGGCGAGGAGGACGACGGGCAGCGCGCGCCGGTGGGCACCGGGGCGCGGCGAACGGGGGGAGTTCGTGGAACGCATGACGTCGATTGTGGCAGCACACACTTCGACAGTGGCGGCACCCCTCCGTGACCTGCGTCTCGGTGTGGTTGTTCGGCATGCGTGACATAACCTGGAGGCGTGAGCCCCCTCGCCCCCGACAGCGTCCACCAGATCATCACGATCACCCCCGAGGCGTTGACCGAGCTGGTCGCGCTGCGCGACACCGAGCCCGACGCCGACCGCCTCGGCCTGCGGCTGGAGATCATCTCCAAGCCCGGCGAGGAGTTCCGCTACGACCTCTCCTTCGATGTGATCACGCAGGCTGCGTTCACCGACGAGGTGCGCACCCACACCGCCGACGGCATGACGCTGAAGGTCATCGTGCCGGCCAACAGTCGCGATCTGCTCGACGGCGCCACGCTCGACCACACCGCAGGTGCGGGCCTGGTGATCCGCAACCCGAACAAGCCGCTGGCCCCCGTGGTCGAGGGGCTCGTGCGCGACGACGAGCTGAGCGCCGAGGTCGAGGCTCTGGTGCAGACCGAGGTCAACCCGGCCCTCGCCGCCCACGGCGGCTTCGTCACCTTCGTCGGTCACGACAACGAGGGCACCGCATACCTCACCATGGGCGGCGGCTGCCACGGCTGCTCGATGTCGCGCATGACGATGATGGAAGGTGTGCAGACGATGATCGTCGAGCAGATCCCGGCCATCGAGCGCGTCCGCGACCTCACCGACCACTCCAGCGGCGAGAACCCGTACTACCACTGAGTCGTGCCGAGTCCCGGCTGCGGGACTTCGGGCTCGTCCGACGTCGCACGCCTCGCTGCTCGCGCTGGGGGCTCGCACCGCTTCGCTGCTCAGGGCGTGTGTCCCATTTCGTCGTTCCGAGCGGCTTGACCAGAGCGCACAGAACG
>JBMOGW010000325.1:0-3191 GCA_049318165.1 Ilumatobacteraceae bacterium | reverse complement strand
GATGGTGGGCAGCCGGTTCTCGCGGATGATGTCGTTGGTGCGCAGGTTCTTCTTCAGCGTGAACGGGTTGCTGGCGCCGCCGCGCATCGTCGGGTCGCTGCCGGTGATCATGCACTCGACACCCTCGACGTAGCCGATGCCGCTCACGGCGCCTGCGCCGACGGGGAACTCACTGCCGTACGCGGCGAGTGGCGACAGCTCGAGGAACGGCGAGCCCGGGTCGAGCAACGCCTCGATGCGTTCGCGCACGAGCATCTTCCCGCGGGAGCGGTGGCGCTCGACGTACTTCGGCCCGCCGCCGCCGTTGACGATCGCCAACTGCTCGTCGTGCGCGGCCAGTTGGCGCAGCAGCGACTCGCGGTTCTCGCGGTAGGTGTCGCTCGTCTCGATCACGCGGTCGGGGAGGACGCCCATGTCAGTTCGTCTCCGGTGCGACGGCCCACGACGGCGGGCGCTTCTCGGCGAACGCGCGCATGCCTTCGGCGGCTTCCTCGCCGTCGAACAGGCGGGCGCTCAGCTCGGTCATCGCCGCCATGTCGGGCGTGCCGCCGCGCAGGATGCGCTTGGCCTCGGCGACAGCGTTCGGCGCACCGGCCAGCACGCCCTGCACGAGCGTGGCCACTGCGGCGGGCACGTCGTCGGCGACGTGGGTGACGAGGCCCATCGCCTTGGCCTGCTCGGCGGTGAACGGCTCGCCGGTGAGGAACGCCGCGGCGACGCTGCTCCAGTTGCAGCGGGCGAGGATCGGCACGCTGATGATCGCGGGGGCAACGCCGATGCGCACTTCGGTGAGGGCGAAGCTGACCGTGGCGTTGACCACCACCAGGTCGCACGCGGCCATCAGGCCGATGCCGCCGGCGCGCACCGGGCCGTCGACCGCGGCGATGGTGACGGCGCGCATGCTGCCCAGGCGGGTGATGGCGTCGGCCATCGGGTTGCCGGCCGACTGCGCGTCGGGTGCACCGCTGGCCCGCTCCTTCAGGTCGGCGCCGGCGCAGAACACGGGGGCGGTGTGCGTCAGCACCACGGCGCGCACGTCGGGTTGCTCGGCGCGATCGAGCGCCAGCCCGAGGTCGTGCACCAGTTGCCGCGACAGTGCATTGCGGTTCGACGGCGAGTCGAGCGTGATGGTCGCCACCCCCGCGGCGACCGTGCAGTGAACGAGTTCCCCCACGTCGGCGACTGTAGCCACCCCTGTGGCGACGGGAATCAGCCGGTGATCTCGCCGAACTGAAGTTCTGCGAGCCCGGTCAGCCGGTGCCGGTGATCTCGCCGAACTTAAGTTCTGCGGGCCTGGTCAGCCGGTGCCGGTGATCTCGCGCAGGAAGGCTTCGGCGTCGGCGCGGTGGCGGGTGCGCTGCATCGGGGGCAGCGCCTTCACGATGTCCCAGCGGTAGTTGGCCTTGCCGAGGCGCGGGTCCATCACGGCCACCACGCCGCGGTCGTGGGCGGTGCGGATCAGCCGGCCCGTGGCCTGCGCCAACAGCATCGAGGCGCGGGGGATGTCGATCTGGCCGAACGCCGCGGCGCCGAGCAGTTCGCGTCGTGCCGACAGCAGCGGGTCGTCGGGACGGGGGAACGGGATGCGGTCGATCACCACCAGGCTCAGCGTGCGGCCGGGGATGTCGACGCCCTGGAAGAAGCCGGACGTGGCGAACAGGCACGTGTGCTCGTCCTCGCTGAAGGCGCGCACGAGCGCGGTCTTCGGCAGATCGCGCTGGGTGAGCACCGGATGCTCGATGCGGGCGCGCACTGCTTCGGCCGCCGCGTCCATCGCCTTGTAGCTGGTGAACAGGGCCAGGGTCCGTCCGCCCGCGGCGTTGATGAGTGCGACCAGTTCGTCGTGCACGGCGGCGGCGTACTGCGGCGAGCGCGGGTCGGGCATGTGCAGCGCGCAGTAGAGCAATGCATGGTGCTCGTAGTCGAACGGGCTGCCGACGTCGATCGCTGCGAACTGACCCTTCGGCAGGCCGACACGGTCGGCGAGCGACGTGGGGATGGTGGCGCTGGTGAGGATGCCGACGCGCTTCGACCACAGCCCGCTCGCCAGCACGGGCGCGACGTCGAGCGGCGCGATCTCGAGCCGCGGGAAGTCGGGGCCGCCGCCGACGAACGGCACCTTGCCCTCGAGCGACTCGAGCGCGAGGTCGATGGCCTCTTGCAGGCGCGTGGCCATCTGCTGGCCGCGCAGCTTCTTCTGCTTCGCATCGTCGACGTCGGTCTCGATGGCGCGCAGCGCGTCCTGTGCTTTCTGGATGCGGCCGCGCAGGTCCACCAACAGGTCGCCGACGTTCGCCGGGAGTGGGTTCGGCAGGCGTTGGCCGACGAGTGGGGAGAGCGTGTCGCGGATGGCGCCGCCGGCTTCGGCGATGGGCGCCAGCACGGCCGGGTCGTTGAGGATGCGCTTCAGTGCGGACGCCAGCGACGTGAAGCGGCCACCGGTGATCTCGACACCGACGGTGTCGCTCATCACGTCTTCCAGTTGGTGCGCCTCGTCGACCACCAGCACGTCGTGCTCGGGCAGGATCGCCCCGCCGGCGCCGACGTCGAGTCCGTAGAGGTGCATGTTGACGACGATCACGTCGGCCTCGGTGGCCTGATCGCGCGCGGCTTCGGCGAAGCACACCGCGCCCTTGGGGCAGCGGTTGCCACCGGGACACTCGTCGCTGCCGACGCTGACCGCCTGCCAGGCGCGGTCGCTCGGCGCCCAGTCCAGCTCGGCCTTGTCGCCCGTGCGCGTGTTGCGGCTCCAGTCGGCGAGGCGGTTGATCTCGACGCGGGTGGTGGCGGCGAACTCCTCGATCTCCAGCTGGCCCTGGCCGGCCTCCTTGGACTGCAGTTCGTCCACCCGCTGGCGGCACAGGTAGTTGCTGCGGCCCTTCAGCACGGCCCAGTCGAACTCGGTGCCGACGTGCTGCTGCAGGAACGGCAGGTCCTTCTCGGCCAGCTGATCCTGCAGCGCCTTGGTGGCGGTGGCCACCACGACCCGCTTGCCGGCCAGGATGGCGGGCACGAGGTAGCCGATGGTCTTGCCGGTGCCGGTGCCCGCCTGCACGATCAGGTGTGTGCCGGCCTCGATCGCGTCGGCGACGGCTTGCGCCATCTGCCGCTGGCCGGGGCGTTCCTCCGCCGCCGGCAGCGCCTTCGTGACGCCGTCCAGCGCGGCCGAGATCTCCATCCGGGCGAGCCTA
>JBMOGW010000324.1:0-3204 GCA_049318165.1 Ilumatobacteraceae bacterium | reverse complement strand
CGCCCGCTCGAGCGCCAGGCCGACGCCGCTCGTCGCCACGGCGACCTGGTGGCCGAGCTGTCGGCGCTGCAGATCTTCCTCGCCGGCCGCGAGATCGCCTCGCAGCGTGCCCGACTGACGGCGCTGGCGGGCGAGAAGATCACGATCGCACAGGCCGAGCAGGCCTTGCGCACCGAATTGACGCAGCTGGACACCGACGTGATGGCGGCCGAGGCCGAACTGACCGCCCGTGGCGACACCGACCTCGGCGACGAGATGGTGCGCGTCGAGCAGTTGCGCGAGCGCGCTCGCGGCATCGCCGCCGTGCTGGTCGAGCGCCGCCGTTCGATGGAGCGTGACCGTGGCCAGCTGATGGACAGCGGCGTGGTGGCGAACCTGGAGGGCGAGGCCCAGCGTCTGCGCGAGGAGCTGCAGTCGGTGCAGCTCGAGTTGGAGTCCGTCGGCCCGGAGGCCGAGACCCTCGCCACCGAGGAGACGGAGTTCGCCGAGCAGCGCCGCGAGACGATGGAGGCCATCGAGAGCCTCGGTGCCAGCACGTCGGCTGCGAGTGCGGCGGCGGAGGTGCGCGGCGAGCTGCGCTCGATGCGCAGTGGCCTCGAGCGCGCCGACGGCGAGTTGCGTCGCCAACGTGCCCGCCTCGAGCAACTGCAGCAACGCGCCGAGCGGCTGGACGCCGAATGTGAGCGCCTGAAGGGCGAGATCGAAGCGGCGCAGGGGCTCGAAGCCGAGCTGGTGACGGGCGTCGAGGCAGCGGAGGCCCGCCGCATCGCGGCCGAGGCCGCGCACGACTCGCTCACCCTGTCGCGCCAGGAGGCGGCCGAGGAGCACTCGCGTTGGCGGGCCCGCGCCGAGGCGTTGCAGATGGCGCTCGAGAGCGCCCGCGCTCGCGCCGGTGCCGACCACCTCGCAGGTGTCGACGGCGTGCTGGGCACGATGCTCGACCTGATCGAGATCGACGCGGGCTGGGAGCCCGCGGTGGAGGCTGCGCTCGGCGAGGCACTGCAGGCCGTCGTCGTGGCGTCGCCGCAGACCGGCCGCGACGCACTCCGCTCGCTCCAGGCCAACAACGTGCACGGCGCAGTTCTCGCGCTCGGCACGCGTCCGGCGGCGACGTCACCCGCCGTCGGCGGCGGCAGCCCGGTGCGGCCGCACGTGCGCAGCCGTCACGACGGCGTGCCCGAACTGCTGGATGCCGTCCTCGGCGGCGCGGTCCGTGTTGCCACCTGGAACGAGGCCGTCGACCTGGCCATCACCAGCCCGATGGCCGTGGTCGTCACCGACGACGGCGACCGTTTCGGTCCGACGGGTTGGCGCATCGGTTCGTCCGGCGGCGGTGCGACGGCGGCGGCGCTGGAAGAGGCGCAGGAGCGCAGCGGCGTGGCGCAGGTGGAGCTTGCGCGCCTCGACACCGCGCTCGCCGGGGCGAAGGCCGAGCTGCAGGCTGCCCGCCAGCAGGAGACCGAGCTGACCCGCAAGCTCGACGCGCACGACGCCGGGTTCTCGGCGAACAGCGAGGGTCTCGCCCGCAGCCAGGCTGAGCGACGCGAGTCGCAGGCCGAGATCGACGCGCTGGCGCACGCCGTGGCCGATGCCGACGAGCGAGCGTCGCGAGAGCGCGCCCGCATCGCCGAACTCGAGGCACTCGTGCCGGCGCTGGAGGCCGACGAAGCTGCCGAGGCAGAGGCCGCAAAGGCGCGCGGTGAGGCCCGTGCTCGACTCGACGCGCAAGCCGCACGCCTGGCCGGCCGCCGTCAGGACCTCGAGGTCCGCAACGCCGGCCTGCACGAACGGCAGGCGTTCCTCGAGCGTCGGCTGGCCGAGACCGAGCGTCGCCTCGAGGCCGATGCCGCCGCCCGCGCCGAAGCGGCCGAGCGGCGGATGGCCGTCGAGCGCGCCCTCACCGCCGTCGAGGCGCTGGCCGCGCTCGTCGACGGTCACCGGCACGTCGTCGAGATCCGCCACCTCGAACTGCTCGAGATCCGCCGCCGTCAGAGCGACGAAGTGCGCGCCATCGCCGCGCGCCTCGACGCGTTGCGCCGTCGTCGCTCCGCTGCCGAGAAGGAGCTCGAGGAGTCTCGCGAGCGCAGCCGCCGCGTCGAGATCGACGAGGCCGAGGTGCGCATGCGCCTGGAGGGCGCGGTCGAGGCACTGCGCCGCGACCACGACATGGAACCCGCCACCGCCGAGGCCGCCGAGCTGCCGCCGTTGCCGGACGGCATCGGTGCAAGTGCCCGGGTGCGCGACCTCGAGCGGGAACTGCGCCTGATGGGTCCGATCAACCCGCTGGCCCTCGAGGAGTTCAACGAGCTGCAGGAGCGCCACCGCTTCCTGGAAGAACAGCTCGAGGACGTGCGCAACACCCGCCGCGACCTGATGCGGGTCATCAAGGCCGTCGACCTCGAGATCCAGACCGTGTTCTCGTCCGCCTTCGCCGACGTCAGCACGCACTTCACGCAACTGTTCGGCACGTTGTTCCCCGGCGGCAGCGGCAAGCTGGTGCTCACCAACCCCGACGACCTGTTGAACACGGGCATCGAGGTGGAGGCCAAGCCGAGCGGCAAGAACGTGAAGAAGCTGTCGCTGCTGTCCGGTGGGGAGCGCAGCCTCACGGCGCTGGCATTCCTCTTCGCCGTGTTCCGCAGCCGCCCGTCGCCGTTCTATGTGATGGACGAGGTCGAGGCCGCCCTCGACGACGTGAACCTGCACCGCTTCCTCGGTCTCATCAGCGAGTTCCGCCAGGAGGCGCAGCTGCTGATCGTCAGCCACCAGAAGCGCACGATGGAGGCCGGCGACAGCCTGCTCGGCGTCAGCATGCAGCCGGGTGGCTCGTCGAAGGTGATCGTCGAGAAGGTCGCGACCTCGGCCTGAGCCGACGTCGGCGGGCGCGGGGCATCCTGGCGTTCGCGCTGAGCTTCGACGAGATCGTCGTCACCACGTTCACGGCCGGCTCGGGGTTCCAGACCTTGCCCGTGTGGATCTACGCCAACTTCAGTCGGCCGAACAACGTGCCGCTCGTCAACGTGATGGCCACGTTCGTGATGATCGTCTCGATCCCGTTGGCCTGGCTCGCACAGCGGCTCAGCGAAGGTGGCGACGGGTAGCCTCCTCGGCACCATGTCATCCACGATCTATCTCGTCCTCCTCGCCGTCGTCGTGGTGTTCGGCATCGGCGTCGTGCTGTGGAACCGCAGCCGTGCCGCCAAG
>JBMOGW010000323.1:0-3221 GCA_049318165.1 Ilumatobacteraceae bacterium | reverse complement strand
ACGTCGTGGTGCTGCTCAGCACCAACCAGATCGAAGAGGGCGGCTACTACCAGGGCGAGTACTACGTGCTGTTGATCAGCAGCGTGCTCGGCATGGTGATGTTGCCGTCGTCGCGCGACCTGATCAGTGTGTTCGTGGCGCTCGAGTTCCTCTCGATCCCGGCCTACATGATGGCTGCCTGGAAGAAGCGGGACACGAAGAGCAATGAAGCGGGCGTGAAGTACTACCTGCTCGGTGTCTTCTCCAGTGCCGTGCTGCTCTACGGCATGAGCTTGATGTACGGCGTCGCCAACAGCACCCGCCTGTCCGACATCGCCGGCGCGCTCACGCTCGAGGGCGACAAGGTCGGCATCCAGGTGGTTGCCATCGCGTTCGCCATCATCGGCTTCGCCTTCAAGGTCAGCGCCGTGCCCTTCCACACCTGGGCGCCCGACACGTACCAGGGTGCGCCCACCCCGGTGACCGCGTTCCTCAGCGTCGCCTCCAAGGCGGCGGGCTTCGTCGGTCTCATCACGCTGGTGTACCTCACCTTCCCGGCGGCGAGCGACGTGTACAAGCCGTTCCTCTGGGTGATGGCTGCGCTGACGATGACCGTCGGCAACCTGGTGGCGCTGAAGCAGAAGAACATCGTGCGCCTGTTCGCCTACTCCAGCATCAGTCAGGGTGGCTTCATCCTGATGCCGCTGGCGATGGCGGGTACCGGCGACGCAGCGGGCGCCTCGCTGCGCGCCGTCGTGACCTACACGATCATCTACGCCGCGACGAACCTCGGTGCCTTCGCCGTGATCATCGCCGTCTCGCGCAAGACGCGCAGCGGCGAGATCAGCAGCTTCGGTGGCCTGTTCTCGTACGCGCCGGGCCTCGCCGTGATGATGACGATCTTCCTCGCCTCGCTGGCCGGCATCCCGCCGCTCGGTGGCTGGTTCGCGAAGTTCGGTGCGTTCAAGGCCGTCATCGATGCCGGCACCGGGTGGGGCTTCAGCATCGCGGTGATCGCTGCGATCAACACGGTCATCGCCACTGCGTACTACATCATGCTGATGCGTGAGATGTGGATGAAGCCGGTGCCGGACGGCGACACCACGCCGATCAAGGTGCAGGCTCCGGTCATGGCCGCGCTGGTGATCACCGGCGTGTGCACGGTGCTGTTCGGCGTGCTGCCCGGTCTGGTGTCGAACTTCGGCAACCTGACCGACCTCGCCGGTGCCTTCGGCCGCTGACGACCTGCTCGCCGCGCAACGGTCACTCGGCCGTCCCCTGCGGTTCGACGAGTTCCTCTCTCTCGCGCTCTACGGCCCCAACGGCTTCTACGTCAACGGCGGCCAGGCCGGTCGGCGCGGCGACTTCATCACGTCGCCGGAGGTGGGCCCCTTGTTCGGCGCCGTGCTGGCCCGCTGGATCGACGCCGAGTACGAACGCCTCGGCCGTCCGGACGGGTTCAGGGTGGTCGAGGCCGGAGCCGGGCCCGGGACGCTCGCTCGAGCCGTCCTGACCGCGGCACCGCAGTGGCACGGCCGGTACGTCGCCGTCGAGGTGTCGGACACGCAGCGCGCCACGCACCCCGATGGTGTGCTGCCGTCGGCGGCCCTGCCCGACGAGCCGGCTCCGGGTGTGGTGATCGCCAACGAGTTGCTCGACAACGTCCCCTTCCGGCTCGCCGTGTTCGACGGCGCATGGCGTGAGGCGATGGTGGAGGTGCAGCCGGACGGAACGGTGAGGGAGTTCACGGTGCCGGCACCCGAGGCGTGGGGGTGGCTGCCACCGCACGCAGGTCACGGGGCGCGCGTGCCGATCCAGACGGCGGCTGCCGAGTGGGTGCACGCGGCGCGCACGGCGTTGACGGCCGGCACCGTGCTGCTGTTCGACTACTGCACACCGCGCACCGCTGCCGTGGCCGCGATGCCGTGGCGCGACTGGCTGCGCACCTACCGCGGGCACGAGCGCGGGGCGCACTACCTCCGCGAGGTCGGCGCGCAGGACGTGACGGCGCAGGTGTGCCTCGACCAACTGCCCGAGCCGAGCGCGGTGCGAACACAGGCGCAGTTCCTGCAGCGGTGGGGGATCGACGACTTGGTGGAGGAGGGTCGCGCGGCATGGCAGGCTGCCGCGGCTCGTCCGGATCTGCACGCGCTGCGGATGCGCAGTCGCATACGCGAGGCCGAGAGCCTGCTCGACCCGGCCGGGTTGGGCGCGTTCTCCGCCCTCGAGTTCCGCGTCGGCTGAGTGCCCGGTGGCGTTCCTGCCACGCCAAGTGGCGGCGATTCGTCAACGCGGCGTAGGGGCGCGATCACGCAGAGTCAATATTCATGTGACGTTCTTCGTGCATCCACCCGCAAAGGAACCGATTCGGCGACACTGGGCGGGTGTCTTGACGAAAGCCAGACGACCTACGGGATAGGTCGTATGGCACATGGCCACGCAACGTGTGCATGGCTATCGTCATGACATACCACCTTGAGCGTTGGGAGCCGCAATGCAAGTTCAAGCTCGATTCGGGTTCGTCACGGCCGCAGGCGGCGTCGCCCTCATCGCCGGCGCGCTGATCGCCCCCACGACGGCGGGCGCCACCCAGCCGGCCTCCACCGGTCACAAGGTCACCATCTGCCATGCCGTGTCCGGCAAGGGCGAGACCAAGAACGGCTACAACGTCATCTCGGTCGACGTGGCCTCGATCTTCAGCGGTGGCCACACCAACCACAGCCACCAGGGTCGCTACGACATCATCCCGCCGTTCGAGTACACCGACGGCAACGGCAACACGACGACCTTCGCCGGTCAGGGCGACGCCAGCTGGATCGCAACCGGCTGCGCTGCATCGTCGTCGAGCTCCAGCAGTTCGTCGAGCAGTTCGCCGAGCACCACCGACGGTGAGTCGGAGTGTGAAGACAGCAGCTCGATGTACCAGTCGGAGTCGAACGGCGAGCACAGCAGTGACGACAGTGACGACGAGTGCGAGGTGACGAGCACCACCGAGGGCGAATCGGAGTGCGAGGACAGCGGCTCGATGTATCAGTCGGAGTCGGAGTCGTCGTACAGCAGCGACGACGAGAGCGACGACGACAGCGAGTACGAGAGCGACGACGACGACGACAGCGAGTACGGGAGCGAGCACGAGTGCGAGGTGACCACCACCACGGAGGCACCGACGACGACCGCTGCGCCGACCACGACCGCTGCGCCGACCACGACCGCTGCGCCGACCACGACCGCTGCGCCGACCA
>JBMOGW010000322.1:0-3238 GCA_049318165.1 Ilumatobacteraceae bacterium | reverse complement strand
CGAGCTGGGCGGCGAGACCGGCGACGCCAGCGCCATCGACGCCCCCGGCACGGAGGCCGACGGTGACGATCCGCAAGGGTGAGCCCTGGGGTGAACCCGCGGAGCTTCCGGCCGAGGGAATCCTGGCGCCGGCCGACGACCGTGCGGCCTCGCGCTCGGTGGAGCTCGCACTCGAGCACGGCCAGCCGCTGGTGCCGATGTTCATGGGCGGTGGCGACCTGGCACGCACGATGGGCGGCGGCACGCCAGGTCGGCTGCACCACACGCACGTGCGGGCCACGGTCGATCTGTTGCAGGTGCATGCCGACGGCGTCGACCACTCCGCGGTCGCCCACGTCGTCGCCCGTCGGTCGTGGTGGCGCGGGGAGGTGGTGTTGGCGATGAACGCCCAGTTCCTCGGCGCGTACGACGTCGCCCCGCGATCGCACCCCAACGACGGCCGGGTCGACGTACTGCGCGTCGACCCGCGAATGGGCCTTCGCGCACGCCTGCAGGCTCGACGCCGCGCCCGCACCGGGACCCACCTGCCACATCCGCAGCTGGCCGCCACGAGCGTGAAGGAATGGACCGGCGACTTCGACCCGCCGCTGCGGCTCCACCTCGACGGCACGCGCGTCGGCGACGTGCGCCATCTGCGCATCACCGTGGTGCCCGACGCCCTCATCGTCCACGCATGACCGGCACTAGGGTCGACCCCATGCAGGCCTGGATCCTCGACGACTCGCCCGGTAGCTACCGCCTCGGCGACATCGAGCCGCCAGAGCTGGCCGCCGACGACGTCCGCGTGCGCGTCGTCGCCAGCGCACTCAACCACATGGACCTGTGGGTCACCCGCGGCCTGCCGCGGCCGCCGCTGCCGCACGTGCCCGGATGTGATGTGGCAGGGGTGGTGCAGGAGGTCGGCAATGCGGTCACGTCGGTGGCCGTCGGTGACGAGGTGGTCATCAACCCAGGCGTGTCACCGGTGGACGACATCGTCCGCTGGGGCAACAACAGCCCGATGGGCCCTGGCTTCCAGATCTACGGCGAACACACCTGGGGCGGGCACTGCACCTACGCGACGGCACCGGCTCGCAACGTGCGGCCGCGGCCTGCCAACCGCAGTTGGGCCGAGTGCGCCGCCTACCCGCTGGCGTACCTGACCGCCTACCGCATGCTGCAGCGAGCCCGGGTGAAGGCAGGAGAAACCGTGCTGGTGGTCGGCATCGGCTCGGGCGTCTCGTGCGCCGCGCTCGCACTGGCGGCACACATGGGCTGCACCGTCGTCGTCACCAGTCGCAGCGAGGCCAAACGCCAGGAGGCCCTGGCGATGGGCGCAGCTGCCGCCCACGACAGCGCCGACGCGAAATGGCCCGTGGAAGCCGACGTCGTCGTCGAGAGCGTGGGCCCCGCCACCTGGGAGCAGTCGGTGCGCTCGCTGCGGCCCGGAGGTCGCCTGGTGGTGTGTGGCGGTACGTCCGGCCCGAAGGTCGAGCTGAACCTGCCCCGCCTGTTCTTCAAGCAGTACGAGATCATCGGCAGCACGATGGGCAGCTACCAGGAGTTCGACGAGGTCACCCGCCTCGTCGCAGGCGGAGTCGACGTCCACGTCGACCGCACCTACCGTCTGGAGGAGTACGTCGACGCGCTCGCGCGCCTCGAACAGGGTGAGCAATTGGGCAAGATCGTGCTGTTGCACGAGCAGGCTTGACCTGCACGGAAAGGAAGTCATGGACGTCGAAGCACTGAAGCAGACCGTGTGCGACCGGGTGGACGCGCTCGCACCCCGGTTGGTGCACGTCAGCCGGGCCATTCACGCCAACCCGGAGCTGAACTACGAGGAGCGGTACGCACACCAGCTGCTCACCGATCTGCTCGAGGATCAGGGCATCACCCCCGTGCGCGGCGCGTACGGCATCGAGACTGCATTCGACTCGTCCGTCGGCAGCGACGGCCCCACCGTCGCCGTGCTGTGCGAGTACGACGCCCTGCCGGGCATCGGTCACGCCTGCGGCCACAACGTCATCGCGACGGCCGGCCTCGGCGCCGGCCTGGCCGCGGCGGCGGTGGCGGAGGCAGCGGGCGGACGGCTGCGCATCATGGGCACCCCTGCCGAAGAGGGCGGTGGCGGCAAGGTGAAGATGGCCCGCGCCGGCGCGTTCGACGGCATCGACGCGGCGATGATGGTGCACCCCGCCGACGATGACCTGATCCGCATGGACTGCATCGCGATCCAGGAACTCGAGGTCGAGTACCACGGCAAAGCCGCGCACGCCGCAGCGGCGCCATGGGAGGGCCGCAACGCCCTCGACGCCGCGGTGCTCGGCTACATGAACGTCGCCGCCCTGCGACAGCACATCCGCACGAACGAGCGCATCCACGGCATCTTCACCCATGGTGGCGACAAGCCGAACATCGTCCCGTCGCGAGCAGCGATGGACTGGTACATCCGCTCCGGCACCATCGAGTCGTTGCAGCCGCTCACCCAGCGCGTGTACACCTGTCTGGAGTCCGCTGCCACCGCCTGCGGCTGCACGATGGACCACCGCTGGGCGGGCGAGCGCTACGCCGAGATGGTCGACAACGGACCGATGGTGGCCGCGTACGTGCGCAACGCCGCCCGCGTCGGCCGCACCGTTCGTGATCCGGCCGAGACGGGACGACCGGTCGTGGGCAGCACCGACATGGGCAACGTCAGCTACCTCGTGCCGTCGATCCATCCGATGATCCAGGTGGCGCCGACCGGCGTGCCGATCCACACCCCCGACTTCGCCGCCCATGCGGGCAGCCCGGCGGGGGACCAGGCGGTCGTCGACGGCGCCAAGATCATGGCCATGACGGTGGTCGATCTGTGGACCTCCAGCCAGTTGATGACCGACGTGAAGGCGCAGTTCGAGCGTCGTCCGCAGGGCGTCACCGTCTACTGAGGGGATCCCTCGCCGACCGGCGGGTGACTCCTAGGATGCTGACTCGTGACGGTCTACGTCCCCGAGGAATTCACACCTGACGAGGAGGACATCCTCCGCCGGTACTTCACCAATCTGGACGGTCCGGTGTTCGCACTGGTCAACCTCCCGGAGGTCGTGAAGGGCGCGCTGTTCGCCCGGTACAGCCGCAGCCCGAAGAGCCTGCGTCGCTTGTTCCTCGACGAGTTCGTCGGCGACCTCGACATCGCGGGCGACGCGTCGGTGGACGCCACGATCGGCCTCGAGCGGGCCGAAGAGCTGTACGAGAAGGTGTTCTTCGAGTACGGCGACGA
>JBMOGW010000321.1:0-3271 GCA_049318165.1 Ilumatobacteraceae bacterium | reverse complement strand
GTGGTGTTCATGTAGGCCATGCCCACGCGGTCGCCGAGCGGCACGTCGTCGGCGTCGACCGCTGCGGTCGACTTCTCCGCCGGGTGACTCTCGCCGGTCAGAGCGGCCTCTTCGATCTCGAGATGCGTCGCATCGAGGATGCGACCGTCGGCCGGGATGCGATCGCCGGCTTCCACCACCACGATGTCGCCGGGCACCACCTCGGCGGTGCCGATGTTGTGCATGCGGCCGTCGCGACGCACGCGGGTGTGGGCCACCAGCATGCTGCGCAGCGCCTCGAGCGACTTCTCCGCCTTGTTCTCCTGCACGAAGCCGATGACGGCGTTCAGCAGGACGACGGCGAGCACGACGAGCGGGGTCTTCAACTCGCCGGACACGAAGAACGCCACCACCGCCGCAACCAGCAGGATGAGGATCAGCATGTCCTTGAACTGTGCGAGGAATCGCTGCCACGCCGGCACCTTCGGCGCCGCGTCCAGCTCGTTGCGGCCGTGCTCGGCGAGTCGGCGCTGCGCCTCCTCCTCGGTCAGACCGAGAAGGGGAGCGACGGCGAGCGCCGAGGCGACGTCAGTCGCCTCCGAGCGATGGGGCGCGGACAACGGCATGCGGTCTCCCGACGGTTGGAGCAGAGTGACAGGGGCGGACAACAGGAATCTCCTTCGGAACGAACGTTTCGTCTTCCGAAGGTCTTTCCCGGTCCGCAGGACCCATCGACGCCGGGTGCGAACACCGTGATGACGACATCGATGCGGAGGGATACTCCCCTTCAACCGTCAAGGTACACGGCGGTGCCGATACCTGCAACGCGGAACATGCTTTTTCCGGACCGCGGTCCGTCAGTTCAGCTGGAACCTGTCGACCAGATCGCGGATGTCGACCGAACGTCCGGCGATGTCGGCGGCCGCGTGGCCGGTACGAGATGCGGCCGCCGCGGCTTCGCGTGACTCGGCGGCGATGGACGCGACCACCGCGGTCTGCTCCTCGATGGCTGCCGCGATGGTGCCCTGGGCGGCGGAGATCTCGACGACGATGCCGGCGACCTCGGTGATCGCCGTGATCGACTGCTGCACCTCGTGCTGCACCTGGTCGATCCGTTCGCGGATCTGTGCGGTGGCCGACGCCGTCTGTTGCGCGAGTTCCTTCACCTCGGAGGCAACCACCGCGAAGCCCTTGCCGGCGTTGCCCGCACGAGACGCCTCGATGGTGGCGTTCAACGCCAACAGGTTGGTCTGCTGCGCCACTTCGGCGATGAGGTGGACGACGCCGACGATGTCGTTCGACGATTCACCGAGCGCCTCGATGCCGGCGGTGGCCGACGTCGTCAGCTCGACCGCCCTCGCGGTGGTGCTGTTGACCCGTTGGGTCGCCTCCGACAGCTCGTTGATCGCGCCGGTGAGTTCGGTGGTGGCGGACGCAACCCGGTCGACGGCACCGTCGCCGTTCGTCGACGACATCGTGCGCGCGGTCACCGCCAGGGTCTCGGCGGTCGTGGCCAGCGATGCCGCGTGGTGGCCGATCTCGGTCATCTCCGAGCGCAGGTCGCCCATCGCGTTGCGCAACTGGTTCGCCACCTGGGTGATGTCGTCCTCGCCTTCGAGCGCGGGGCTGTCGTCCGTCAGGTCGCCGTCGCTGAGGGCCTTCGCGAGCCGCTGCATCCGACTGACGGGCACGACGGTGGTGCGCACCAGGAGCGGGATGGACAACAGCGCGATCGCGATCGCGATCGCAAGAACGACCCACACCCACGTGCGGCCGCTCGACACGAGTTCGCGGCCCTGGTCGTCGGCCTGCTCGAACTGCTGCGTCGACAACGACACCACACGGTCGATGCCGGCCCGGTGCTCCTGGTAGAGATCGTTCATCTTCCCGGTGACGAGCGCGGTGGCGCCGGCCCGGTCGCCGGCGCGGGCGAGCGCGATGAGCGACCCCTCGGCGAGCTCGAAGTAGGCGTCGGTCGGCGCCTGGGCGCTCTGCAACGCGGCGAGGAGTTCGGGTTCGGTGACGCTCTCGTTCCACACGGCGGTGCGGGTGTCGTAGTCGGTCCGCAACTGCTGCAGTCGCGCGACGTCGTCGTCGACCCCGTCCGGTGCGTTGCTCGCCATCTGGAACGACACGAGCTGGTACTCCACCAAGTACGCAGGGGGTGGCAGCACGTCGGCCAACAGGTCCTTCGAGTCGACGATCCGGTGGTACGCCGGGGATCCGATCGAGGTGGTGGAGAACGTGTTGAAGGCGACGTAGCCGATGACACCCATCAACGCAGTGAGTGTCACCAGCACGGACGCGATCTTCGAGCGGAAGGACCAGTCGCGGAAGCGGCGCATGGGACTGAGGGTCCGGCGAATCGCCGATCGTGCACGCAGGGCCCGCGGGCTGCAAGAGTGGCGCCGATGAGCAGTGTGCACCCCAACGTGACCCGAGTGGTGGAGGCCGCGGCCGCCCGTGGCCTGGCGATCGAGCCGAAGAACTTCGGTAATGCGAAGACTGCGGTCGACGCGGCCAACGTCATCGGCGTGGAGGTGGGGCAGATCGTGAAGAGCCTGATCTTCGCCGTCGACGGCGAGGTGGTGCTGGCCTACGTCAGCGGTTCGAACCAACTCGACGAACACAAGTTGGCCGCGGCGGCCGGGGGAGTGAAGTGTGCGCGGGTCGACGCGGACACGGTGCGCGATGCGACGGGTTTCCCGATCGGTGGCGTGCCGCCCTTCGGCCACACCACGCACCTGCGCATCTTCATCGACCCCGATTTGCTGCAGTACGACGAGGTGTGGGCCGCTGCCGGCACCTGGCACGACGTCTTCGGCATCGAACCTCACAAGCTCGTGGAAGCGAGCGAAGGCCTGGTCACCGACCTGAAGAAGGCCTGACGCCCTTTTTCGCGCGGGTACATTCATCGCATGTCGAGTCCCGATGAGATCGCGACCACGCTCCATGCCTATGCCGAGGCATGGCTTGCTGCCGACCTGGACAAGATCCTCGCCTCGTATCACGACGACATCGTTCTGCACTACATGGGCGACAGCCCACTGGCCGGCAGTCACGTCGGTCGAGCTGCAGTGTTCGAGGCGCTCGGCCAGGCGACCATCCGGTCGTCGCGCAGACTGATCGAGATCGAAGACGTGCTGGTGGGCGGACGTCTCGGTGCCTTGTTGGCGGTCGAGGAACTCGGGGACCCGCCGCGGCGGATGCGCAGGGTCTTGGTGTATCGAGTCGAGGAACACAAGCTGCGCGAGTGCTGGCTGTACGACGAGGATCAGCGATTCGTCGATCA
>JBMOGW010000320.1:0-3281 GCA_049318165.1 Ilumatobacteraceae bacterium | reverse complement strand
GAACAGGCCGAGATGGACCACCCGAGCCTGCCCGACCGGATCACCGAGAAGCTGTCGCACGCGCTCACCGACATCCGCCTCAACCCCGTCTACGTGCGCCGCCAGCGCCGACTCGAGCAGTTCCTGCGCGACCTGCCGTACGTGGGCAACCAGGCCGAGAAGGGCGTGGAGGCGATGAAGGCCGCGGTGCGCGAGTTCCTCCAGCCGCCGTCGTTCTTCGAGGCACTCGGCGTGCGCTACGTCGGCCCCGTCGACGGTCACGACGTGGAGGCGCTCGAGGCCACCTTCCGCAACGCGGTCGAGTTGTCCGCCGAAGGCCCGATCGTGGTGCACGTGCTGACGCAGAAGGGCCGCGGGTATTCGCCCGCCGAGGACGACGACGAGAAGCACCTCCACGACGCCCCGGTGTTCGACCCGGCGATCGGCCCGCCGCCGGCCGTCGTCACGGGCTACACGCAAGCGTTCGCCGAGGCCGTCATCAAGGAAGCCGAACACGACCAGCGCGTCGTGGCGGTCACCGCCGCGATGCCCGGCCCCACCGGCCTGCTGCCTTTCCAGGCGCGCTTTCCCGACCGGTTCTTCGATGTCGGCATCGCCGAGCAGCACGCCGTCACCGGTGCCGCCGGCATGGCGATGGGTGGCCTGCGCCCGATCGTCGCCGTGTATTCCACGTTCCTGAACCGCGCCTGGGACCAGGTGGTCTACGACGTCGCGCTGCACCGTCTGCCGGTGGTGTTCTGCCTCGACCGTGCCGGCATCACCGGCCCCGACGGCGCCAGCCACCACGGCGTGTACGACATGGCCCTGCTGTGCAAGGTGCCCGGAATGCGCGTCCTCGCGCCGTCCAGCGCCGAGGACCTGGCCGTGATGCTGCACGACGCGCTCTCGCTCGCCGACGAGGGCCCGGTGGCGCTGCGCTGGCCGCGCGGCGCCGCCCGCCACGTGCCCGAGGCCGAGGTGGGCGTCGGCCTGCACGCTCGCTGCGCTCGTACCGGCGACGGTTCGGTCGCGATCCTCGCCGTCGGCAAACTGGTCGTCGAGGCGGAAACCGCGGCGGCATCGTTGGCCGAGCAGGGCATCGAGGCGACGGTGTGGGACGTGCGCTGCTGTGCACCGCTCGACCCGGCGATGATCGCCGACGCGGCTCGGCACCGCGCCGTCATCACCGCCGAGGACGGCATCCGCGACGGCGGCGTGGGCATGACCATCGCCGACCAGGTGCACGCACTCGCACCGACGGTCCCCGTCGAGGTGCTCGGCATTCCCTCGAAGTTCCTCCCGCAGGGCTCGGCCGACAAGATCCTCGCCCAGCTCGGCCTCGACGCCGACGGCATCGCCGCCCGGGCACGCGACCACGCCACCCCGGCTCATTAGCCTGGCCGGGTGACCCACACCCCGGACTTCGACGCCTTCAGCGAGCTGCAGTTCGCCATCCAGTTGGCGGACATCGCCGACGCGATGACGCTGCCCTACTACACCAGCCGGTCGTTCAGCCTGGACTGGAAGGCGAACCGCACGGAGGTGACCGAGGCCGACCGCAACACCGAGTCGGCGATCGCCGCCGAGGTGCTCGCGCAGCGGCCGCACCACTCGCTCTTCGGCGAGGAGCACGGTGTGGTGGGCGACGAGTCCAGCCCGTGGAAGTGGATCATCGACCCGATCGACGGCACGAGCAACTTCGTGCGCGGCATCCCGGTGTGGGCGACGCTCGTGGCCCTCACGCACGCCGAACTCGGCGCAGTGGTGGGCGTGGTGTCGGCGCCGGCGATGGGCCGTCGGTGGTGGGCGGCGAAGGGGCTCGGCGCCTTCGCCGACGGGCGGCGCATCCACGTCAGCACGGTCGACGCCATCGACGAGGCACAGGTGTGCGTGACGTTCGCCAAGGGCTGGGACCAGCTCGGACTCACCGGCGAGCTGGTGAAGCTGCAGCAAGCCGCGTACCGCGCTCGCGGGTTCGGCGACTTCTGGCAGCACATGCTCGTGGCAGAGGGAGCGGTCGATCTCGCGGTCGACGCCGTCGGCCTCCAGGAGTACGACCTCGCCGCCGTGATGGTGATCGTCGAGGAAGCAGGCGGCACGTTCACCGATCGTCATGGCGTGCGCACCTTCGCCAGCGACACCGCGGTGTCGTCGAACGGTCTGCTGCACCAGCACGTGAGGAACCTGGCGTGACGCACGACCTGGTGATCCGCAACGCGTTCCTGGTGGACGGCACCGGCCAGCCCGGGCATCACGCGGACGTCGCGGTGGACGGCGACACGATCACCGCGGTCGAACCCGCCGGCACCCTCGGCGCCGGCACGCGCACCGTCGATGCCGACGGCCGTCTGGTGACACCGGGGTTCGTCGACATCCACACGCACTACGACGCACAGGTCACCTGGGACCCGTATGTCACGCCGTCCAGCTGGCACGGCGTGACCACGGTGATCATGGGCAACTGCGGCGTCGGCTTCGCACCGGCCCGACCGGACCGTCACGACTGGTTGATCCAGCTCATGGAGGGCGTGGAGGACATCCCCGGCAGCGCCCTCACTGCCGGCATCACGTGGGGGTGGGAATCGTTCCCCGAGTACCTCGACGCGGTGGCACGGATCCCCCGCGTCCTCGACGTCGGTGCG
Organism: Ilumatobacteraceae bacterium; assembly: GCA_049318165.1. Taxonomy (GTDB): domain Bacteria; phylum Actinomycetota; class Acidimicrobiia; order Acidimicrobiales; family Ilumatobacteraceae; genus UBA668. The sequence continues at coordinate 660 of JBMOGW010000320.1, read as the reverse complement.
CAGGTGGCGCACGGTGCGGTGCGCGCGTACGTGATGGGCGAACGAGCGTCCACCGACGACCCGGCGAGCGACGCCGACATCGCCGCGATGGCGACGCTGGTGGAGGACGCCCTGCGCGCCGGAGCGTTCGGGTTCAGCACCAGCCGCACGTCGTTGCACCGCGCCAAGGACGGCGAGCTGGTGCCCGGCACGCACGCCGACGAGCGAGAGCTGCTCGGCATCGGCGAGGCGCTCGCCCGCGTCGGCCGCGGCGTGTTCCAGTTCGCTCCCGAGCACCTTCGCGTCGCCGTCGACGAGTTCCCGTGGATGCGCCGGCTGGCGGCGCTGACGGGTCGTCCGGTGAGCGTCAACGTCAACCAGCCGGACCAGGCGCCCGACCTGTGGCGCGACGTGCTGCGCCTGTTGGAGGAGGCCCATGCCGACGGGCTGCCCGTCTACGCCCAGGTGGCCGGCCGGTCGATCGGCATCCTGTACTGCCTGCAGGGCAGTGTGCACCCGCTGATGTTCCACCCGGCGTACCACGAGATCATGCACCTCGGCCTCGACGAGCGGTTGCGTGCGCTGGCGGAGCCCGAGCGTCGCCGCCGGATCATCGAGGACGTGCCCGACGACGGCGGCTTCATGCAGCGGGCGATCCTCGACAAGCTCGACGGCATGTGG
>JBMOGW010000319.1:0-3328 GCA_049318165.1 Ilumatobacteraceae bacterium | reverse complement strand
GGCCTCGCTGCCGGACGTGGGCGGTGTGGGGGTCACCAGCACTCGTCGACTCCTGCCTGTTGACGGATCGGTCGGCGAGCCACAGGTGCCCGCCGGATCTCATGGTCCGGCGATTCGGCCGGACGTCAAACAGGTCGTCGACGGCGCGTCAGAGGCGGCGGTCGAGCAGCGTGGGCAGCGTGTCGGCCGCCACCGGCGCACGCCGTGGCACCAATTCCAGCTGCACCTGCATCTGCAACGCCCGGGCAGCGACCTCGAGCTCGCCGGTGCGGTCGAGCAGATCGAGCGCCCTGGCGACGAGCGATGCCGGCATGGGCGCGGTCGGCGTGCGCAGGGTCGGCATTTCGCCGGGCTCGCCGTCGGGATGCTCGAGGCGTTGCACGTGGTGGCGCAGCATCGCCTCGTACTCGTCGAGTGCGGTCGACCACTCGATCTCCTCCGGCGTTCGGACGCTCATCGCCCGGCCACCAGTTCACGCTGCATCGAGAACACCTCGGCCGCCGCGACTCGGAACGCATCGCCGAGATCGCGGACATGGCGCTGCACCTCGATCACCGGTTCGCGGCTCTTGGTGAGGTTCGCATGGACGAGTCGACCGATGAGGTACTCGTAGATGTCGGCCAGCTGCGGCCCGTGCTCCCAGGCGTCCACGTCGAGCATCAACTGCAGCTCGGCGAGCAGCGCCTGCGCGTGGCACAGCGCCTGGTGTGCGACCGCCGGGGAGCTGGTGTCGATCGCCTCGAGGGCCTCGGCGAGATCCCGTTCGATGCGGTCGAATGCCATCACCACGACCCGTTCGGGGCGGGCGGTGTGCACCGCGTCGTCGCGGAACCGTTGCCGCATCATCTGATTCGAGATCATTGCAGAACCTCCATGTTCTGGTGCCGCCGTCACTTCGACGACAGCGAGCTCACCTGGTTCGCCAGCCACGATCCCTGTGCTTGTAGCGATTCCAGTGTCGATTGGATGACCGACCACTGCCGGCGCAGCGCCACTTCCTTGTCCGACATGCGGCTCTGGAAGCGGTCCATCTGCGTCTGCAGCGACTTGACCCGGTCGGTGTAACTGTTGGACGACAGCGCGCCGGTGGCGTCGGCGAGACGGCCGAGCACCTGACCGAGCCGAGCGGCGATGCCAGGCTTGTAGTCGACCGTCGTCGTGCCGATGGTCGCCCCGGCACCGACGTCGACGACGAGGCCGCGGGTGTCGCTCGCCGCGGTGGTCGGCACGCGCAACCGGGTGCCGTCGCCGGTGCCGAGGATGCCGTCGATCGTGCCGACGACGTCGGCGCCGATCACCGACGACCACGGTCCGTTGGCGAGGTCGGGGTTGAGTTCGAAGTTGCCGGAGCCGCCCCAGGTGCGAGCGGTCAACGACAGCGTGCCGCCCGAGTCGGCGACATCGATGTCGAGACCCGCTGCGGTCAGCGCCGCCTGCATGCCGGCGACGACGGTGCCGGACGTGGCACCCGTCGGCACCGTGTAGATCGCCGTCGTGCTGCCGCGCCGGACGGCCAGCTGCTGACCGGCGGTGAGCGCAGCGAACGAAGGGCCGGTCGCAGTGGCCTTGGTGGCCAGCGACACGACGTTCACCGTGTGGGCACCGGGGGCGGTGCTCTCCGCGGCGTCGACGAAGGTGACCGGCCCGGTCGACGTGCCGTTACGGGAGAAGATCTTGTTCACCTTCGCCGGGTCGGCGGCCAAGGCGGTGAGGAAGGCTGCCCGGTCGAAGGCCAGCGTGCCGTCACGTCGCGAGGAGATGCCGACGTCGGCCGGCAGCATCGAGGTGTCGATGAGGTCGGTGACCGCCGTCCTGATGCGGGTGGTTGCGCCGCGCACGGCGGCGTTGCCTGCCAGCACGCCCGACACCTTCGTCGAGGCGTCGAACTTGGTCAGGTCGTTCACCTTCTTGAGCACCGCGTTCGCCTGGTCGATCAGCCGGCCGACGGCGTCCGCCGTGGCGGCATCGTCGCGGCGGACCGACACGGTGACCTTCGTCGTCGACGCCTGCAATGCGGTGATCGTGGTGCCGCCCATGAGGTTGCGGAACTCGTTGCCGGTCGCCGTCACGACGTAGGCGCCTGGCCCGTCGCCGACCGTGATCGATGCGTCCGACGCAGCGCTGTTCTCGACGAGCCCGCCGAGGAACTGCGATGCGTCGACACCGATCGTGCCGGCGGCGCCGGTGGTGCTGCTGCCGAGCTGCAGGTAGTAGGTCCCGCCGGCCACCTGGGTGACGGTGGCGCTGACGCCGACGCTCGCGCCGTTGATCGCTGCTGCGACGTCGCTCAGCGAGCCGGATCCCGTGGCCACGGTGGCGACCTTCGCGGTCCCCGTGCGCAGTCCGCCGGACAGCTGCAGGGTGAACGAGCCGGAACCGTTGGCGACCGTCGCGGTACCGCCGGCCGCGACATCGGTGATCGTCGTCGTCACGCCGTTCACGTCGACGACGGCGTCCGTGCCGAGTGCGGCGGTGGCGTCCACCGAGAACCCGAGGCCGGCGAGTGCGTTGCCGCCGGTCATCTGCAACGAGGCGGCGGAGCCTTCGCGGCTCGTCGAGAGCCGCAGCGAGCCGTTCGTCTGGAGAGCGACTCGCACGCCGCCGCCCGCGGCATCGAGCGCTGCCTGCACCGCCACGGCGAGGCCTGCGGCGGTGTAGGTGCCGTGTCCCAGCGAGACCACCCTCGCGACGCCGTTGACCTCGAAGGTGAGGGTGTCGCTGGTGGCGTCGACGACGGCCGGAACGGTGACGGCCGAGCCGGTGCGTGTCGCGGCACCGCTGCCCTGGGTGACCGTCAGGGTGCTGGTGCCGACGGCGGTGGCCGCATCGGCGCGCACGCTGGCGATGCCCAACGCAGCGGTGGAATTGCTGACCGCGAGCTTCACCGCGGTGGTGATCTGATCGGTGGGTGCCCCGGCGGCGATGGCGCTGCGCAATGCGTGCGCCGTGGCGAGCCGGTCGACGGTGAAGGTCAGCGATCCCGTGCTCGCCCCGCTCTGCAGCGTCGCGAGTGCCACGCCGGGCAGGCTGGAACTCGAAGCCAGCTTCCCGAATCCCGAACCGTTGACGGCCAGCGCCTGTGCGCGGAGGGCGTCGAGTTCGGAGCGCAGGCTGTCGATCGCCGTGGCCTGCGACTTCGCGGTCGCCTGCCGGGTCTGCATCGCACGGAGCGGCGCCCGCTCCACGTCCATCAGACCGGTCACGATGGAGCTGACGTCGATGCCGCCGGCCGAGAAGCCGATGCTCGAGGTGCTGGACACGGGGTGCTCCTTTCGTCACTCGCGGCGGGTGGGTGAATGGCGGGCGTCGCATGCACGGGAAGGGAATC
>JBMOGW010000318.1:0-3341 GCA_049318165.1 Ilumatobacteraceae bacterium | reverse complement strand
GACCGACCGACATCGACAACCTGATCCCCGTCTGCGCCCGACACCACCACCTCGTCCACGAGGGCGGCTGGCAGTTGATCCTCGCCCCCGACCGGACACTGACCGTGATCCGGCCGGGCGGGCACCGCACCGTCCACGGACCCCCACTCGCCCGAGCCGCCTGACGGCGGCGAGCGGCCGCCACATAGCGGCCGCAGGGTCGTCGACCCACCCGATCGGCGCTGATGCGCCCCACCGCCACCACGATCCAGGAGGTCCTTCGATGAAGGTCTTCGTCGCACGCGCCCCGGAGGCGCCCGAACCCGACGACTTCCACTTCGCCCTCGACGGCGAACTGGTCACCCTGCCGCAGACGCAGTGCTGCAACCCCGACTGCGGGTGCGACCGCTCGATGGCCGGGCTGATCAGCGCCCGGGCCACCACGTCGTTCACCGTCACCGACCTCGACATGTCGTTCGAGGACTACGCGGACGCCCTGCGCGAGGGGCTGCGCCACCAGGGCTGGTGGGACGACGAGGAGGACGACGAGTGGCTGCTCGAGGACGCACTCGAGCTGCACCTCGCCGCCCTGCCGTGGGCGGTGGGCACGCCACTGCGGATCCGCGACGGGTTGATCAGCCCGCGGCCGACACGGCCGGCGTCGTGGCGCTGGGGACGCGGCGCGGCGTGACCGTCAGACCAGGCTGCGACGGAGCAGCTTGCCGCTCACGTTGCGCGGCAGCTCGTCGACGAAGAGGATCTTCGACGGGCACTTGTAGCGGGCCAGGTGATCCAGGCACCACGACACCAGCGTGTCCTCGTGGGCGGTGGCGCCGGCCTCGAGCACCACGAACGCCTTCACGGCCTCGCCGGTGTGCGGGTGCGGCACACCGACCACGCCCACCTCCTTCACGGCGGCGTGCTCCATCAGCACTTCCTCCACCTCGGCCGGGTAGACGTTGAAGCCACTGACGATGATCAGGTCCTTGGCACGGTCCACCAGGTACAGGCAGCCCTCGTCGTCGGTGACGGCGATGTCGCCGGTACGCAGCCAGCCGTCGGCGGTGAGCACCTTCGCCGTCGCCTCGGGCTCGTCGAGGTAACCGAGGAACACGTTGGGGCCCTTCACCCAGATCTCGCCGGCGTCACCCTGCAGGGCGTCGTCGCCGTGCTCGTCGACCAGGCGCACCTCCATGCCCGACAGCACCTTGCCGACCGAGCCGATCTTCTGGTCGAAGCCGGCCGACGACGTGACGATCGGCGACGCCTCGGTGAGGCCGTAGCCCTCCAGCAGCACCAGGCCGAAGCGCTCGTGCAGGCGGCGCATGGCGTCCTCGTTCATCTTCGCGGCACCCGTGAGGGCCAGGCGGACGCCCGAGAAGCTGTCCGCGGGGGCCTCGTCGAAATGGCTGAAGGCCAGCCACATCGGCGGCGCACCGGGAATGACCGTGACGTTGCGTTCCTTGAGGGTGTCGAGCGCGGTCGACGGGTCGAAACGCTGGACGAGCACCACGGTGGCGCCCCGGTACAGGCTGAGGGCGAGCACCACGTTGAGCCCGAAAATGTGGAACATCGGCAGCACGCCGTACACCACGTCGCCGGGGAGCATCCGGTCGTCGGCGCTCAGGCACTGGTCGAGGTTGCTCTGCAAGTTGCCGTGCGACAGCATCGCCGCCCGCGGCGAGCCGGCGGTGCCGCTGGTGAAGATCAGCACGGCGAGGTGGTCGGGCTCGACCTCCACGACGTCAACCGGGTCGGCGGTGAGCAGGTCGTCGAACGTCGAATCGGCATGGGGCACGGTGCCCGGCTCGGTGGCGACGAGGTGCTCGAGGGCCGGCAGGGCCGCACGGTCGAGATGCTCGGTGGCCGCGGAGGCCGACGGCTCGACGAGCACGACCTTCGCGCCGACCGTGGCGAGTTCGCGCTCGATCTCGGGCGTCGGGCTGGTGGGGTTCAACGGGACCGCGACGGCGCCGAGGCCGAGGGTGGCCAGATAGGCGTCGACGAAGTAGCGGCCGTTGCTGCACAGCAGGGCGACACGGTCACCGCGCTGCACGCCGAGGCGGGCCAGACCGCCGCGCACGTGCGCCACCTGGTCGCGCAGCACGCCGTAGGTCGTCGGGCGGCCACGACTGAAGATGGCGACATGGTCCGCGGGATGCGGGTCGATGATGTGCGCGAGATTCACGTGAGCGGCCCCCTCTGCCGGAATCGGATGCTATCCCGGTGGGGCGAGGTGGCCGCGCGTGATCCGAGCCGACGCTCGGACCTCGCGGCAGCAGCTCACAGACGCAGGAGCGAGAGGATCCCGGCCGCCAGGATCACGAGGAGCAGCAGACCGAGCGTGAGCGTGGTGGCGGGGCGCATCCCGTCACGCTAGCGGCGGTGTCCGGAACGGCGCTCGGCGAGCGGTCAGCGGCGGGGCGACATGCGGATGGACGTGGTGGCGCCCGGGCCGCGGTCGTTCTCGGGCAGCGGGGTCAGCACCACCTGGTCGGTGACGGCCAGTTGCAACTCCTCGGCGGCCGAGCGACGGTCGAGGACGAGGGCGAGCATCCCGAACGGGTCGACCACCAGTCCGATCGAACCGGCACCGAGCTCGCCGGAATGGGTGACGCGCTCGGCGACGCGGCTCACCTCGCCGGCGAGCACCATCATCCGTGCGCCGAGCGGTGAACCCCAGTCGCCCAGGTCGTCGGCACCGACGTTCAGCTGACAGTCACCGACTCGGTTGATCCACAGCACCTCGGCGGCGATGCCATCGTCCGCGGCGTCGCGCGGCAGCGGCACGATGCCGGGTAGCAACAGGTCGACATCGGCCTCGTCGCCGAGGTCGGTGAGCGGCACGCCATTGCACAGGTGCGCTGCGACCGGGCCGAACACGTCGCGTGCAGGGAACGGGCCGCCCGGGCTGCCCAACTGGTACTCGACGTTCGACAGCACGACGGCGCGTTCGGCACCGCCTGCCATCGCGACGGCCGGAGCGAGCAGTCCGTTGTCGGGCCCGATCAGGACGCCCTCTCCGCCGGCGACCTCGATGGCCACCAGCGGGCGGCCGCTCTGCGGGCCGGCGTCGACCGACGCGATCACGACACCCGACGGGACGTAGCCGATGGCGCGGGCGAGCACCAGGCTGCCGGCGCGCACGTCGTACGGCGGCACGTCGTGGGCGAGGTCGACCACCCGCGCGTGCGGGGCAAGGTCGCGCACGACAGCGTGCACGAGCCCCACCGACTCGTCGACCGTGCCGAGGTCGCTGAGGAAGGTGATCGTGTCGTACCGGCCGGGCATGCAGCGAAGGTACCCGGAAAAACGCAGAGGGCCGATGCCAACCCCCCGATGGCACCAGCCCTCTCCGGCGC
>JBMOGW010000317.1:0-3359 GCA_049318165.1 Ilumatobacteraceae bacterium | reverse complement strand
GCTGCACCTCCTTCACGAACACGCCCTGCCCGCCGATGGTGTGCAGCGGCACGTCGGTGCGCTGGTCGCCGAGCGTCTCCACGAACACGAGCTCGACGCGCAGGCCGGCGTGTGCTGCCGTCAGCGCATCAGCCACGGCCTGCGACTGCGCCGTCGCCTGCGCGCTGCCACGGGTGGCCAATCGGATCACGGAACCGGTCATCGGCGAACCTCAGCCCCGGGCCTCAGCCGAGGTCGAACAGCTCGCGCACCGCGGCCGAGTTGCGCTCGCCCTGCGGGGTGCCGGCGTCGTCCTTCAGCCGCACGGACGCGTTGTGCAACAGCTTGGCGACGATGCCCTTGGTGAGGGCTTCCACGACGTCGCGCTGCGCAGGGTCGAGCGCAGCGAGCTTGTTGTGGAAGCGATCGAGCTCGGCCTGGCGCACGGCTTCGCCCTTCTCGTGCAGCTGAGCGACGAGCGGGGCGGCCTGGCGAGCGGTGGCCTCGAGCGAGAACCGCTCGACTTCCTCGCCGACGATGACGCGCACGCTGTCGGCTTCGGCCTGACGCTGGGCGAGGCCGCGAGCGGCCCAGTCGCGCAGGTCGTCGAGGTTCAGCACGGTGACGCCGGGCAGTTGCACGACGTCGGGCACCACGTTGCGCGGCACGGCGATGTCGACGATCAGCAGCGGCTCGGTGCGCGCGGTTCGCGCCGCGGCGACGAAGTCGCGGTCGATGAACGTGCCGGCCCCGCTGCTGGTGAGCAGTACGTCGGCGTCGGCCAGGGCACCGCCCCAGGTGGCGAACGGCACGATGTGGCCCCCGACACGCTGGGCGAGGTGCTCGGCCCGGGCGTCGGTGCGGTTGGTGACCACGATGTCGGTGGCCCCGGCGCCGACGAGCGCGATGGCGACGCCTTCGCCCATCTCGCCCGCGCCCACCACGAGCACCTTGCGGCCGGTGAGCGACCCGAGGTGTTCGCGTGCCATGTCGACGGCGGCGTGGCTGACGGAGGTGGTGTGCTTGCCGATGCCGGTCTCGGTGCGGGCGCGCTTGCCCGTCTCGAGCGCATGACGGAACAACAGGTTCAGCGTCGTCTTCGCGCCACCCTCGTGCTGTGCGGCTTCCCACGCGCCACGCACCTGGCCGAGAATCTCGCTCTCACCGAGCACTGCGGACTCGAGGCCCGACGCCACTTCGAACAGGTGCGTCACGGCCGCGTCGTCGTGCTGGCTGTAGAGGTGCGGGTGCAGCTCGTCGGGCTGCAGGCCCCCGAGCTCGCAGAAGAAGTCGCGGATGTCGGCGTAGGCGCCGTGGAAGCGCTCGGCGACGGCGTACACCTCGGTGCGATTGCAGGTGCTCAGCACCGCGGCCTCACGGATGTTGGTGCGGCTCACCAGACCGGTGATGACCTTGCCCAGGGCGTCGTGGGAGATGGCCACGCGCTCGAGCAGGTCGATCGGACCCGTTCGATGGTTCACGCCGATGACCACGATGCTCATGCAGCCACCCAGCCTAAGCGCTCGCGGACCGTCCGGTGCCGTTGGGCACCGCGTGGATCGCACCGCCTGCCCGGCGCTGCTCGTGGTAGCTGAGGATCTGCAGCTCGACCGCCAGGTCGACCTTGCGGACCTCGATGGCCCGTGGCACGGAGAGCACGATGGGTGCGAAGTTGAGGATGCTGGTGACGCCGGCGGCGACCAGGCGGTCGGCGGCATCCTGTGCGGCGCCGGCCGGGGTGGCGACCACGCCGATGTTGACCCGGCGGGTCTGCACGATCTGCGGCAGTTCGTCGATGTGGCGCACGCGGGTGCCGCTGAGCACCGAACCTACCTTCGACTCGTCGATGTCGACGATGCCGGCCACCGGGAAACCGCGCTCGCCGAAGCCGCCGTAGCCGGCGAGTGCCTGGCCGAGGTTGCCGGCGCCGACGATGACCACCGGCCAGTCGTGGGTGAGGCCCAGCTCGCGGCGGATCTGGTACACGAGGTAGGCGACCTCGTAGCCGACGCCGCGGGTGCCGTAGCTGCCGAGGTACGACAGGTCCTTGCGCACCTTCGCCGCATTGACACCCGCCAGGTCGGCGAGGCCCTCGGACGAGATGCTCTCGACGCCTTCCTCGGCCTGCTCGCCCAGGATGCGGAGGTAGACGGGCAGCCGCGACACCGTGGCGTCGGGAATGCGGCGGCGGGAACGCTCGGGGGCCATCGGGGCCAACGTTAGGCACTCGTGCACACGTTCACAAAGCCAGGCGGGTAGGAGTTCCGTGAGACGCGGCGTGTCATCCGGCACGTTCGCTTCGTAGTGTTCGGGCGATGAACGCCGCCCTCGCTGCCGCCGCGACCCTGGTCGCGTTCGCGTTCTGCCTCAGCACGCTGGACCGATGGCTGCGTCGCCGACGGCCCCACGAACTGGCCTGGACCGTGTCGCTGGCGCTGTTCGCCATCGGGTCGGGTGCGCTGTGGTGGGCCGAGAGTGCCGGCTGGAGCCTGGGTGCCTTCCGGATCTTCTACATGGCCGGAGCCGTGCTGAACGTGCCGTGGCTGGCCCTCGGCACCGTGTACCTGCTGGCCGGCCAGCAACGCGGCGACCGGGTGCGCTGGTGGCTGGTGTTCCTGTCGGGCCTCACCGTCGGCGTCGTCGGGTTCTCGCCCACCGAGGCCCCGGTCGTGGCCGACGAGTTCCCCACCGGCAAGGACGTCTTCGGCGTGGCGCCGCGGGTGCTCGCCGCCGTCGGCTCGGGCGTGGCGGCGTTGGTGATCATCGCCGGTGCGTTGTGGAGCGCCTGGCGGGTGCTGCGGCACCGCAACCCCTCGCTCGGCGGGCAGCGCACCGTCGCGGCGCCGGGCCGCCTGGTGGCCGGCAACGTGCTGATCGCCGTCGGCACCCTGGTGCTCAGCGGCAGCGGCACCCTCGCCGGCCGACTGGGCGAGGACCGAGCGTTCGCCGTCACCCTGCTGGTCGGCATCGTGATCCTGTTCATCGGCTTCCTGGTGGCTTCCGCCCCGCCGCGCCGACGCCAGGCCGAGCTCCGCGCCGTCGCCTGACGGAATCGGCGCCCACCAAGGTCTGCGTCGCCCTCTCCTGCAACCGCCCAGCTCAGCAGTTCTGGCGCTCGCGACCTGGCGGGTGCACATCGGATGCTGCATTGCGCTGGAAGTGGGTGTGGTTGGGCGCGTTCGGCGCCATTCGTGTCGGTTCCCGGACCCATGGGTGTGAAATGCGACGGATCTGGTGGTGAAACGCGCCCATGGGTACGGAATGCGACGCTTCACGGCGACGCTCCACCGCACCCGCTTCGAGAGCAAGGAATCTCGCCACGGGCAGCGCCGAGTGCCCGTTCGGGGCGCTGTTCGCAAGGGGCGGGGAACTCTGTCACA
>JBMOGW010000316.1:0-3392 GCA_049318165.1 Ilumatobacteraceae bacterium | reverse complement strand
CTCGCCGCGAAGGGATGGGGGCCGATCCGGATGACCACGGCGCTCGGCATGCGCAGCACCTGGACCATCCCGGCCGTCTCGGCCGTCGACGTGATCGACATGTGGAAGGCACAGGGCGTCGAACCGGCCGTCGTCGCCGTGAACCTCGGCGCCAACTACCTGGGTACCTGCACGCCGAGCACCGTCGCCACGTGTCTCCAGTACATCGACATGGTCGCGAACCGCATCCTCGCCCGCTGGCCGAACACGACGATCTGGTGGTCGAAGGTCGTGCAACGCAGCTATCCCTCCGGTGCGTACACGGCCGGCATGCTCGGCTGGAATGCCGCCCTCGACCGGGCGGCGGCAGCGCGACCCGGCCGGATGATCGCCTGGAACTGGCCTGCGGCGCTCGCTGCGTCGACCATCACGACCGACGTCGGCGGCATCCACCCGAGCAGCGCGACGCAGTACGTGAAACGCAGCACGCTGATCGTCGCCGACCTCGTCTCGTCGATCACGTCGAAGTACCTCGGCCCACGCGCGACGGCGCCGGCGACGACGGGCAGCGGCCTGGCGTTCGTACCCGATCGCAACCAGCGGACAGTGCTCGACGCAGCACTCGTGGCCGGCGCACCGCGGACCGTCGACCTGTCGGCCGCCGTGCCCGCGGGCACCGCCGCGGTTGCCGTGGGCATCACGGCGACCCGAGCCGAGGGCGGCGGGTACGTGACCCTCTACCCGTGCGGCGAGGCGGTGCCGGCGGTGTCGAGCGTGAACTTCACGAAGGGGCAGACCCGTTCCGCGCAGGCGATCGTGCGACTCGGCGCCGGAGCGACCCTCTGCGCTCGCGCCTCCGCCGGCGTCACTGCACGCCTCGCCTTGCAGGGCGCGTTCACCAGTGACGTCACCGGAGCCGACACGCTGCGCCTGCTCACACCCAAGCGACTCGTCAACACCGCAGCGACCAACACCGCGGTCGACCGCACCATCACGATCACCGAGCCGACCCTCCCCGGCGCCGACATCGATGCTGCGGCGCTGTCCGTGGTGGTCGACAAGCCGAGCGCAGGCGGCAACCTCACCGTCTACCGCTGCGACATCGATGCCGGCACCCCTCCGGCCGCGGCGAACGTGTCGTTCGGCGCAGGGGAGACGGTCAGCGGCGCGGTGTTCGTGCCGGTGTCCGCGGGCGATCAGGTCTGCATCCGAGTGCGCATCGCCGCGGGCAGCACGTTCCGGCTGGTGGTCGATCGCACCGGTGTCTTCACCAAGGATCTCGGCGGCGCGACCTTCGTTCCGGTCCGCGCCAAGCGCATGCTCGACACGCGCGGCACGAACCGCATCGGTGGCTGGTTCGGACGGCACCAGGCAGGCCAGACCATCAACGTCAACGCTGCGACGCCAGGGTTCGTCGGCGTGTCGGGCACACTGACGATGGTCAACCCGTCGACCACGGGCTACGTCACCGCGAGCAACTGTGGGGCACTCCCGATCAGTTCGTCCGTCAACGGCAAGCCCGGGGGTGCGGCGGCGAACACCACGACGATGGCCGTCGACGCACAGGGTCGGCTGTGCCTCACGACGACCACCAACACCGACACGTTGTTCGACGTCGCCGGCTGGTGGCGGGCCCCAGCATGACGACGGTTCGACGTCGCCGCCTCGGCGTCGCCGTGCTCGGCGTGCTGGCGGTGCTGACGTTGCCGGTCGCCATACCGTCCGCCGACGCGGTCACGCCGCCGGCGAAGCGGCTGTTCATGGTCAGCGATTCCGTGGGCCTCGGCGCGATCCCCGCGATCAGGTCGCGATTCGCAGGCTGGCAGGTCACGGTCACGGGCAAGCCGGGTCTGTTCACCGAGCAGCTCGCGAACTACGTCAACACGGCCCCGGCGAGCGCCCTCGGCGACTCGGCGATCGTCGCCACCGGGTACAACTATCCGTACTGGGACCCGCCTCGGTTCGCCCGCTCGGTCGACCTGATGGTCGCACGGTTGAAGGCCCGGGGCGTGAAGCGCATCTTCTGGGTGACGATGCGCGAGGTGACGCCCGCCTACTACGCGAAGTGGAACGGGCTGACAGAGGCGTATCGCACCGTGTACCTGGCGTACCCCGGCGCCAACGAACAGCTGCGCAAGGCAACGACGCGGCACCCCGAACTCTCGGTGATCGACTGGGCCGCGAACGCCGACCTCTTCGGCCTCTCGTACGACGCGATCCACCTGAACCCCACTGGGGCCGCTCGCTACGCCAACCTCGCCTACACCACCGTCACGACCGGCATCACTCGGTCCACTGCCGACACCGTCACCACCGTGCCGGTGGCGGGCCGCGGCACGGTCCCGGCCGACGCCGTAGCGGTGTCGGTCAACGTCACCGTTGTCAACCCGCGCAGCAACGGCCACGTGTCGGTGTACCCGTGCGGCACCGCGATCCCGACCGTGTCGACGCTCAACACCCGCGCTGCCACGACGACGTCGAACGGGGCGATCGTCGGCGTCGGCAGCGGCGGCGCGATCTGCGTCCACCAGAGCGTCGCCGCGCACGTGATCATCGACGTCAACGGTGCGTTCTCGCCCACGTCCGGCTGGGTGCCCCTCACCCCGTCGAGAGCCGTGGACACCCGTCCGGCGGCGCCGGCGGCCGGCGCCGTCACCACGATTCCGCTCGCCGGCAAGGCAGGCGTGCCGGGCACCTTGCCGTTCACGGCGGTGGTCAACCTCACTGCAATCGGCACGACCGCCGGCTCGTTGCGCATCTTCGCCTGCGGCGCGACACCGCCGAAGCTGCCCTCGATGTCGTACGTCGCCGGCCAGATCCGCAACGCGAACCGGGTGGTCCGCACCGACGCGACGGGCCGGGTGTGCGTCACCACCACCGGCGGGGCCGCGGTGATCGTCGACCTGATGGGCGCCTTCGACCAGTCGGCCGACGCGCACCCGTTCCCGTCGCGCCGCGTCCTCGACACCCGCGCCGGCACACGCGTGCCGGCCAACACCACCGTCCGCATCCCGCTCACCGGCGCGGGCGCCACGCCTGCCCCGCCGCGCACCACCGGCGCGCTGCTGACCGTCACCGTCGTGTCGCCCGCGGAGGGCGGCTATGCGGTGGCGTTCCCGTGCGCCGCAGGTGCGCCACGGAACGCGCTGGTGAACGCCACCGCGAACCGCGGCAACGCCAACAGCGGCCTGGTCGGCGTCGACGCCTCGGGCGCCGTGTGCGTGCGCAGCACCGTCGCCGCCCACCTGGTGGTCGACGACAGCGGCTGGATGGGCAACGGACTCACCACCTTCGCACCCTCTCGGGTGCTCGACACCCGCACCGACTGACACCCCGTTCAACCCTCCCGAGATTCTTTCGGTGTGGTGTTGCTTTTCTCGGGTGATCGAACTAGTGTTCGTTTCACCTTCCCC
>JBMOGW010000315.1:0-3457 GCA_049318165.1 Ilumatobacteraceae bacterium | reverse complement strand
ACGGGTTCGTGGTCGACGCCGAGGGCGAGAAGATGTCGAAGAGCCTCGGCAACGTCGCCAACCTGCTCGACCTGATGGACCAGTACGACCCGCGTGCGTACCGCATGCTGCTGCTGCAGTCGCACTACCGCGCGCCCGTGACGGTGGGCCTCGACAACATCGAGGCATCGGTGGAGGCGCTCGGCCGGCTCGACGCCTTCGCGGCCCGCACCGCCGACGTGACGACGGCGGCGGCCGACCCGGACGTGTTGGCCGAGTTCCGTGCCCGCATGGACGACGACCTGAACACCACCGCCGCGATGGCGTTGCTGTTCGACACCGTGCGGCGCGCCAACACCGCGCTCGACCAGGGCGCGCCGGAAGCCGGTGCGCTGGTGGCGGCCGTGCACGAGGTGTGCGGCGCGGTCGGCTTGGTGTTGAAGTCGGCCGGCGAGGTGCCGGCCGAGATCCAGGCCAAGGCGGCAGCGCTCGACGCCGCTCGCGCCTCGAAGGACTTCGCCGCCGCCGACACCCTGCGCGGCGAGCTGCAGGCCGACGGCTGGATCGTGGAGACCACGAAAGACGGCACCAAACTCCGCCGCTGACCCGACCTGACCTGACCTGACCTGGCCCGGCCCGCCGGGTTTCTCGGGCTGATCCGTCCCACCCCCACCGCTGTCAGGAATTCTTGCGCTCAGCGCAAGTTGTCCTGCTCGCGATGGTTCACGCCGCCTGACGGAGACCGTCGGCCACCCGGGAGGCGACCCATGCCGGGCGCCCTTTCACGTCGTGGTACGTGAAGGCGATGACGCGCTTGCCGCGGAGTGTGAGCAACGTTCGCCGCTCCTCGTCGTGCTGGATCTGCTGTCGGGATGAATGTGTGCCGTGGCCGGCCACCTCGACGATCAGGCCGCCGGGGAACTCGGCGTCGACCCGGGCGATCGTCCGTCCATCGTCCCGGTACACCCGTTGGGTCACGGGCCGAGGCAGTCCGGCTCGACGGCAGAGCGTCAGGAACCACCGTTCGAGTCGACTCTCGCCTCCCGTGTCCACCATCGCGTCCAACAGCGCACGGCTGCCGTTCACGCCGGCGCGGTGTTCGCCCACCACCCTCGTGCGAAGACGCTGCTCGCTCACCAATCGGAGTCGGATCGCCGAGTCGATGGCGTTCTCGATCTCCGCCTGGGTGAAGCCGAAGAGCGGCGCGTCGATGATCAGCCGTTCGGCGGTCACGACCCTGAAGCCATCGACTCGGATCAGATCACGTGTCGTGATGGGTGCCGAGGTGGTGTACACACGAGCCGACGTCGTGCGGCCACGGAACTGACGACCTCCCAACATCTCGACGGCGTCGCCCGTGAACCCATCGAGCCCGTAGAGCCGGGCAACGGACCGGCCGGCGATGAATGCCTCCCCGTTGCCGTCGAACTCGGCCGCGGTCAACTGTGCTCGCCAGGTGAGCGCACCTCCTGCGACGAGGTACGAGCGTGGCCCGATCTTCGACAGCAGTGCGTTCGCCATCCACCGCGACCGCATCGAGTCGGTGACACCCGCCCGGCGCAGTTGCTCGAGCGAGACGACCGAGTGCTGGCTGGCGGCCATTGCCGCGATGGATCGATAGCGCTGGTCCATGGCCGGACCCTGCACCAGGGGTGCGACATCGTCCCGTCAACGATGACCGCGGGCAGGGATACTTGCGGAGGGCGCAAGTTTTCCTGCTCGCGGTGGGGGAGAACCGGGTGCGAGGGGCGGGGAGGCGATAGAACGAGTGATCGTGTCAGGACGTCGAGACCGTCGCGCCGGTGGCAGCGAGCGCACCCCGTTCCCCAAGGGGTACTGGACGATCTGGACCACGGTCGCGCTCGACCTGATCGGCTTCGGCATCGTGGTGCCGATCCTCGGCGTCTACGCCGAGCGGTTCGGTGCCTCCGGGTATGCCGTGGGCTGGCTGTTCGCCACGTTCTCGCTGGCCCAACTGGTGTTCGCGCCGCTGCTCGGCCGGCTGAGCGACCGCATCGGCCGCAAGCCGGTCATCATCATCTCGCTGATCGGCACTGCGCTCGGCAGCTTCGTCACCGGCGCGGCCGGAGCGCTGTGGGTGCTGTTCCTCGGCCGGTTCATCGACGGTGCCAGCGGCGCGAGCCTCTCCGTCGCCCAGGCCGCAGTGGCCGACATCGCCGAGCCCGCGCAGCGGCCGAAGCTGGTCGGGATGCTCGGTGCCGCGTTCGGTGTCGGGTTCGTGCTCGGCCCGGCGATCGGCGGCCTCGCCGCGCTGGGGGGCCCGCACGTGCCGTTCTACGTGGCCGGCACGCTCGCCGCCATCAACGCCGTGGCCGCCATCATCCGCCTGCCCGAGACCAGGCGGACCGCGGCGCCGGCACGCCGCGGCTTCAAGGTGCCGCAGCAACAGCCGCTGCGCCGGCTCGCCATCCTCGGCTTCATGACCACGTTCGCGTTCGTGGCCTTCGAGTCGACCTTCTCGCTGTTCGGCAGCGCCCGCTTCGACCTTTCCGAGGGCTCGACGGCGGCGGTCTTCCTCGGCATCGGCATCGTGCTGGTCGTCATCCAGGGCGGTGGCTTCGCCCGTCTGGCCGAGCGAGTCGGCGTGCCGATGCTCTACGCGATCGGCCTCGCAGTGCTGGCGGCGGGCCTGGTGGTGACCGGCGTGTCGACGGGCTGGCCGCTGCTGATCGTCGGCCTGCTGGCGGTGTCGATCGGGCAGGGCGTCGCGTCGCCGTCGCTCACCGAGTTGGTGAACCGGCACGCGGGCGAGGAACGCCGTGGCGAAGCCATGGGCTTCCAGCAGTCGTCGTACGCCGTCGGCAGGGTGATCGGCCCGCCGCTCGCCGGGTCGGCATTCGACCGCATCGGCGTGTGGAGCCCGATGGTGCTCGGCGGCGTGATCATCGGCGTGTCGGCGCTGATGTACACGGGGTGGAACATGCACCGCGCCACCTCGGGCGACGTCGCAGTGACCCCCTCCGCGCACTGATCACCTGCGAAACTGACGCACCGTGACCGACGTGATCCAGCACCCTGCGCTCGACCGCCTGGTGCGCTTCGAAGAGCGCCAGGAGCCTCGTCGACCGGCCGACCAGGGTGCAGAGCCGGCAGAGCCGCCGCGCATGGGCTACCAACCGAGCCTCGACGGCGTCCGCGCGTTCTCGGTGATCGCGGTGATCCTGTACCACGCCGGCTTCCAGTGGATGTCGGGCGGGTTCTTCGGCGTCGAGGTGTTCTTCGTCGTCTCCGGCTTCCTCATCACGTCGTTGCTGATCGAGGAGCGTGATCGGTCGCACAGGATCGACCTCTGGCAGTTCTGGGTGCGTCGCTGGCGGCGCCTGCTGCCGGCACTGTTCGCGATGCTCGTGGTGATCGGCGTGTGGTCCGTGTTCTGGGGTACCGCCGAGCAGCACTCGCAGGTGCGCCGCGACTACCCGTGGGGCATCTTCTACCTCGCCAACTGGGGCCAGATCTT
>JBMOGW010000314.1:0-3464 GCA_049318165.1 Ilumatobacteraceae bacterium | reverse complement strand
CGACACCATCACCGTCATCATCGGCGTCGGCGTTGTTACCAATGCCATCACCGTCGGTGTCCACCGACTCCGTCGAGTCCAGCGGGAACGCATCAGCCGTGTCATCGACACCATCACCGTCATCATCGGCGTCGGCGTTGTTACCAATGCCATCACCGTCAGTGTCCACCGACTCGGTCGAGTCCAGCGGGAAGGCGTCCTGCGCGTTGAGCACGCCGTCGTTGTCGATGTCGGGGTCGCACGCGTCGCCCGTGCCGTCAAAGTCGGTGTCGGTCTGGGTGGGGTTGGCGACGGCCGGGCAGTTGTCGACGGCGTCGAGCACGTTGTCGCCGTCACCGTCGGCCTTCAGCACGCCGGGCGAGCCGGTCTCGATGCCGTCGGCGGCCAGGATCGCACCGTTGATGCCGACGGCCGAGAAGCGGGTGACCGTCGGCAGCGGCAGCACGTTGCTGCCGAGGCGGGCGGTGTTGTCGAACGTGAGGCCGATGGTGGACGGCCCGAACTGCACGCCGGTCACCCGGTTGCCGAACGAGTCGAACAGGTTCACGGCGTCACCGCCGGTGCCGAGGCCGACGCCCGATCCCGAGTAGGTGCCGACGACCGGGGTGGCCGGCGGGGTGGCGCCGTACCAGGCCGTGCGGAAGGCCGGCACCGTGGTGGCGGGGGTGGCGCTCTCGAGGAAGATCACCGACTGCCCGGGGGCGATGGTGGTGACGCCGTTCAGCGCCACGGAGAGGGCGAAGCTGTTCGAGTTGTCGTCCATCTTCCAGCCGCTGATGTCCAGCGGGTACGCACCGGGGTTGGTCACTTCGAACCAGTCGGCGAGGTACGGGCTGTTGCCGCTGCTGAACGGCGACACCTCGGTGATGTACGGGACGGGATCGGTGGTGCCGGGCGAGCCGACTTCGATGCCGTTGAACGAACGGAAGGCGCCGTTCACGTCGACGACGCTCGGCGTCGTCAGGGTGAGCGCCGCGGCGGCGTTGTCGAACGTGGTGTTCGCCGTCGAGGTGCCGAAGCTGACGCCGGTGAAGCGCCGCGGCGTGGCACCGGGCTCGAACAGGTTCACCTCGTCGGCGGTGGCGCTGAGGCCCACGCCACTACCGCTGTAGGTGCCGATCTGCAGGCCGGCCGGCACGTTGGTGCCGAACCATGCGGCCTTGAAGGCGTCGACGGTGGCCGGCAGCGCGGTCTCGATGAAGATCGCCGACTGGCCGGGGGCCAGGGTGGTCACGCCGTTGAGGGCGACCGAGCCGACGGGCGAGTTGGAGTTGTCGTCCATCCGCCAGCCGGTCATGTCGACTGCGGTGACGCCGAAGTTGGTGACCTCGAACCAGTCGGCGGCGTAGGCCGAGCTGCTACCGCCGGGCCACACCTCGGACACGAAGACGCTGGGCACCTTGCGGCCGGGCGAGCCGATCTCGGTGCCGGAGGACGAGGTGATCGCACCGTTGACGCCGACGCTGTTGAGCGTGGTGACCAGCGGGAGCGGCAGCGTGGTGCTGCCGAGGCCGGCCGTGTTGTCGAAGGTGCGGCCGGTGGTGGAGGTGCCGAAGCTGATGCCGGTGACCCGGTTGCCGAGGCCGTCGAAGATGTTCACGGCGTCAGCGCCGCTGCTCAGGCCGACGCCGCCACCGCTGTAGGTGCCGAGCGCGAAGCCGGCCGGGGCGACGCCACCGAACCAGGTGGTGATGAACGAGGCTGCGACGGCGGCAGGGTTGCCGTTCTCGAGGAACACGGCCGACTGGCCGGGGGCCAGCGTCGTGACGCCGGTGAGTGCGACGGACTGGGCGAAGTCGTTCGAGTTGTCGTCCATCTTGTAGCCGCTCAGGTTCACCGACGTGGTGCCGGTGTTGGTGAGCTCGAACCAGTCCGACAGGTACGGGCTGTTGCCGCTGCTCCACGGCGAAACCTCGGAGACGAGGAGCTGCACCGGGCCGGTGTTCTCGACGATGACGTCGGTGATGGTCAGCGTGTAGGCGGCGCTGGTGGCGTCCGGGTTCGGGCCCAGCTTCGGGTCGTCGACGGTGACCGACACGGTGTAGCTGTTCTTCGTCTCGAAGTCGAGGACGGTGCCGGCCTTGATGTACAGGCCGTTCGTGTCGACTTCGAAGAACGCGGCGTCAGGGCCGGTGAGGCCGTACACGTTCACGCCGATGCCGTCGTCGGTGAGCTGCACGTCGGCCACCTTCAGGCGGGTGGTCGTGTTGGTGTTCTCGGCGAGGCTGGTGGTCTGGTTGACGAGCGTCACCGCGGTCGGGGCGGTGTTCGGGACGGGCGACGGTGCGTACACCCACAGCTGCGGGTGGTTGATGTCGCCGCCGCCGTTCTCGCTGACGACGTAGAGGTTGCCGTCGGTGTCCATCGTCAGGCCTTCGTGCTGCTGGTTCGGCACGCTGAGCGGGTTGCCCGGGTCGCTGACGATGTCGAGGGCGCTGGAGATGACGCCGGTGCGGCTGATGTTGACGATGCGGCCCTGTTCCTGGCTGAGCACCAGCAGGTTGTCGGACTCGGGGCCGGTGAGGGTGGTGAGGTTCGACAGGGCGAACACGTCGGCGAAGTCGCTGACGCCGACGAGCGCCGGGTCGAACAGGTTCACCGAGTCGGTGGTGGTGGCCGAGCCGTTGGTGGCGGTGCCGGCGTCGAAGTCGATGCTGGTCTGGAAGAGGCCTTCGGGGGTGATCTCCTTCACCGCGATGAAGCCCGACGTCTGCGGGTCCCACGAGATGCCTTCGATGCCGATGTTGTCGACGAAGGTGCCGAGATCGACGGTCTTCACGTCGGTGCGCTGCAGCGTGGTGTCGGGCACGTAGGTGAACAGGCTCACCTGGCGGTCGCGCTCTTCGACGAAGGCGAACTGGTCGCCGCCGCCCACGTAGGTGAGGCCTTCGGTGTCGTAGAACTCGGTGCCCTGCGGGCTGGCGCCCCTGGCGAGCGTCATCGAGTCGATCAGCTGGCCGGTCTTGGTGATCTGGACGACGGAGGTGCTGCCGTCACCGATGACGAACAGCGTGTCGGTGACCGGGTTGTAGGTGACCGCGGAGACCTCTTGCGCCAGCAGGCTGTTGACGGGCGGCGTGGTGCGAGTGGGCTCGGGAAGGTCGAAGCGGCCGATGCGGATGTAGGTGGACAGGTCGACGCCGCTGAGCGCCGTTGCCGCAGATCCGACTTGGTGCATGGCCAGCACCGGTACTGCGGTCACTGCGACCGCGAGGCCGGCGATCCACGCCTTGGCCCCTCTTCCTCGACTCGCGCCAGCAAGCGACATGTACACCCCTTGGTTCATTGCGCCAGATCGGGATGGCGCAGGTGGCGGGGACCTTCTCAGAGGGACGTGTCCTGAGGGCGACCTTCAGGTGAACGGAGCAGAACCATGTCTTGAACGCTTCTTGACGATTGTGGCGATGTGTGTCGGCGACGCTGGCGCCTGCGCGGTAAGTTCCGCGGATGCAGCCCGATGCCGC
>JBMOGW010000313.1:0-3475 GCA_049318165.1 Ilumatobacteraceae bacterium | reverse complement strand
GCCGCCGTCGAGTGCAGGACGATGAACCCTTGCCCGCCCTCGGAGTACATCGCGCCGCGAGCGAAGTCCACCTGACCGCCGGACGACGAGTAGTAGTGGCCGCCGAGGGTCTCGGACGCGCATTGCCCGAGGAAGTCGACCGAGAGCGTCGCGTTGATCGACACGAAGTTGCGCTCGCGGCTGAGCAGGCGCGGGTCGTTGACGTAGCGGGCACTCCACAGCTCGATGGCGGTGTTCTCGTGCAGGAAGTCGTACAGGCGTTGGGTGCCGAGCGCGAAGGTGCCGACCACCTTGGTGCGGTTGTGCAGCTTGCGGACGCCGTTCACCACGCCCATCTCGACGAGGTCGACCAGGCCGTCGCTGAGCAGCTCGGTGTGCACCCCGAGGTCGCGGTGGTGGGCGAGCGCGCTCATGATCGCGTTGGGGATCGCGCCGATGCCGGTCTGCAGGCAGGCGCCGTCGGGAATGCGGTCGGCGACGAACGCGGCGATGGTGTGGTCGTCCGCGTCCATCTCCGGCGGCGGCACCTGGGTGAGCGGTCGGTCGTTGCGGATCCAACCCTCCACTTGGCTGACGTGGATCTGGTTGCGGCCGAACGTGCGCGGCATGGCCTCGTTGACCTCGAGGAAGAAGCGCGCTCGCCCGATGAAGCTGCTCGTGTAGTCGGCGCTCACCCCGAGGCTGAAGTAGCCGTGCTGGTCCGGCGGCGCGGCGGCGGCGATCACCAGCGGGTCGTGGGCGCGGCGGCTCATGTGCCCGTAGACCTCGCTGAAGTGGTTGGGAACCAGGTCGACCGTGCCCTGCTGGTAGCACGGGCGGGTGATGTGCGACAGGAAGTACGACACGTGGCGCAGCCGGTCGCCGTACTCGCCGTGGAGGTAGCGCCGATCGCGCAACGCGTGCATCTGGTGCACCGTCACTCCGTCGATGGTGCCCGCCGCCGCGGCGGCCTCGATGGCGTCGAGCAGAGCCACCGGTTCGCCGTTGGCGAGCGGCACGATGACGTGGCCGTGCGGTCGGACGTGGGGCACGACGGCGTCGGCGGACGCCGCCGGCACGAGCACCGAGTCGGGACTCATGTCGCCGCCCAGTGGCGTGAACGCTCGACCGCCCGGAGCCAGGACTGGTGCGCGAGGTCGATGAACAGACGTTCGGGTTCGGGCGTGAACTCGGCGTCGATCGCCCACTCGGCGGCGATCGCATCGAGCGACGGCCACACGCCCTCCGCCAGTCCGGCCAGGAAGGCTGCGCCGAGCGCCGTCGTTTCCTGGTCGGTCGGTCGCTTCACCGTGACACCGAGCTGGTCGGCCTGCAACTGCAGCATCTCGTCCATCACGGATGCGCCACCGTCGACGCGCAGGTCGGCGACCTCGACGCCCGCAGCCGCGGTCATCGCCGTCACCGCGTCGCGTGTCTGATAGGCCATCGCCTCGATCACCGCACGGGCGAGGTGTGCCTTCGTGGTGCCACGGGTGATGCCGACGATGGTGCCGCGGGCATACGGGTCCCACCACGGACTGCCGAGGCCGGCGAACGCCGGCACCAGGTAGACGCCGCCGCTGTCGGGCACCGAGAAGGCCAGCGGGCCCACCTCGGCTGCCGACGAGATGACCTGCAGCCCGTCGCGCAACCACTGGACGGCCGCACCGGTGACGAAGATCGCGCCCTCCAGCGCGTAGGCCACGGAGCCGTCGGCCAGCGTCCATGCCACCGTGGTGAGCATGCCATCCGTGGGTGGCGGGCAATCGGCGCCGACGTTCATCAGCACGA
Organism: Ilumatobacteraceae bacterium; assembly: GCA_049318165.1. GTDB lineage: Bacteria > Actinomycetota > Acidimicrobiia > Acidimicrobiales > Ilumatobacteraceae > UBA668. The sequence goes on along the minus strand of JBMOGW010000313.1, from coordinate 1,705 downwards.
ACGACCCGGTGCCATAGGTGTTCTTCGCCATGCCGGCGCCGAAGCAGGCCTGGCCGAACAATGCCGCCTGCTGATCGCCGGCGATGCCGGAGATGGGAATCCCGGCGGGGACGCCACACCGTTCCGACGTCACGCCGAATCGGCCGCTCGACGGACGGACCGCCGGCAGCGCGGCCTTCGGCACGCCGAGCAGCTCGCACATCTCGTCGCTCCACTCGAGCGACCGGATGTCGAACAGCATCGTGCGGCTCGCGTTGCTGGGGTCGGTGGCGAACACCTCGCCGCCGGTGAGGTTCCACACCAACCATGCATCGATGGTGCCGATCGCCAACTCGTCGTCGACCGGAATGTCGCGATGCTGCAGCAGCCATGCCGCCTTCGAGCCGCTGAAGTACGGATCGAGCACCAGCCCGGTCACCTCGCGCACCCGCGGCAGGTGGCCGGCCGCGGCCAGTTCGTCGCAGCGGGCGGCGGTGCGCCGGTCCTGCCACACGATCGCGGTGCCGTACGGCGCTCCGGTACGGCGGTTCCACGCCACCACGGTCTCGCGCTGGTTGGTGATGCCGATGGCGGTGGGCACGCCGACCCGGTCGACCACGTCGACCAGCGTGGCCTTGACGGCATCCCAGATCTCGACGGCGTCGTGCTCGACCCATCCGGGCTCGGGGAAGTGCTGCGTGAACTCGCGGTACGACGCCACTGCCTCGCCGCTGTTCCCGGGGAACACGGCCCGGCTGCGGACACCGGTGGTGCCGGCATCGACGGCGATGACGAAGGGAACGGGCTGACTCGTCACGGCCGGCAACCTAACGCTTCTTCTTCGCAGGGCGGTTCGACGGTCCGTTCGCCGTGCGGCTGGTGGGCGCTGGCTTCGGCCGGGAGGTGCTGCTGGGGGCCGCGGCCGCCTTCTTCGCCTGGGCGGCCTCGGCTTCGGCGCGCACCTGTGCGAGCGACTTCCGGGCGTAGCCGAGCTTGGCGAGGACGTAGCCGAAGCCGAGGTAGATCGGCGCAGCCATGGCGATGGTCCAGTAGTTCGCCGCACGGCGATCCTTGCTGACCATCAACGCCACCGCGGCGATCACCACGCCGATGACGAGGTACTCGATGATCAGCCGTCTCCACGGGACGGGTCGGGAGTTGTCCCAGGCCATGTCGAGATGTCGCTCCTGTTCGGGGATGTGTAAACGCTTGCGGGCCGCCGGCCACTAGTCTCTGCACACGTGCGTGTCGGCATTCTGACAGGTGGCGGCGATTGCCCCGGCCTCAACGCGGTGATCCGCGCGATCGTGCGCAAGGGCGAGGTCGTCCACGGTGACGAGCTGCTCGGGTTCCTCGATGCGTGGGACGGGGTGCGCGAGCGGCGCACGATGCCGCTCGACGTGTCCTCGTTGCGGGGCATGTTGCCGCGCGGCGGCACGTTGCTGGGCACCCGTCGCGGCAGCCCGTACGACCATCCCGACGGTCTCGACGAGGTCGCCGCGACGTTCCGCGACATGGGCCTCGACGCGTTGATCGTGCTGGGTGGCAACGGTTCGCTGACGGTGGCCTGCAAGCTGCATCACGACCTCGGCCTGCCCATCATCGGTGTGCCGAAGACGATCGACAACGACGTGGTCGGCACCGACATGACGTTCGGCTTCAACACGGCCGTGCAGATCGCCACCGACGCGATCGACCGCCTGCACACCACCGCCGAGAGCCACGA
>JBMOGW010000312.1:0-3523 GCA_049318165.1 Ilumatobacteraceae bacterium | reverse complement strand
CAGGTCACCTACGACCCGCCGAACTTCTCGTGGCCGTTCGGCACGCACATCTGCACGGTCGAGATCGACGTCGAGACCGGTCAGGTCGAGGTGCTGCAGTACGTGGCGGTCGACGACTGCGGCGTGCAGGTGAACCCGCTGATCGTCGAGGGTCAGGTCCACGGCGGCGTCATTCAGGGCCTCGCCCAGGCGCTGTACGAGATCGCCGAGTACGACAGCGACGGCAACCTGAAGAACGCCAGCCTGGCCGAGTACCTCGTGCCGGCGGCGAGCGACGTGCCGCCGATCACCCTCGGGCACACGGTCACCCCGTCGCCCACCAACCAACTCGGTGTGAAGGGCATCGGCGAAGCCGGCACCATCGGCTCCGCCCCCGCCGTCATCAACGCCGTCGTCGATGCACTGAGCGGTCTGGGCGTCACCGACGTCCTCATGCCCGCCAGCCCGCACAACGTCTGGAAAGCCATTCAGCAAGCAACGCAAGGAGCCAGCAAGTGATCCCCGCACCCTTCGACTACGTCCGGGCCGGATCGGCCGCCGAGGCGATCAGCCTCATCGGCCAGCACGGCGACGAGGCCAAGTTCCTCGCCGGTGGGCACAGCCTGCTGCCGCTCATGAAGCTGCGCCTCGCAGCGCCGAGCGTGCTGGTGGACATCGGCCGCGTCACCGACCTCAGCTACATCCGTGACGGTGGCGACCACATCGCCATCGGCGCCCTCACCCGGCACATGGACGTGGAGACCAGCAGCGTGCTGAAGGAGCACGTGCCGCTGCTCGCCCACGCGGCCAGCCACGTCGGCGACCCGCAGGTGCGCCACCGTGGCACCATCGGTGGCTCCATCGCCCACGCCGACCCGGCGTCGGACCTGCCGGCCACCACGCTCGCGCTCGGCGCGACGTACGTGGCCCAGGGCCCGAACGGCACGCGTGAGATCGCGGCGGCCGACTTCTACACCGGCTTCCTCGAGTCGGCGCTCGCGCCCGACGAGATGCTCACCGAGATCCGCGTGCCCAAGATGCAGGGCGCCGGCTGGAGCTTCCAGAAGTTCAATCGTCGTGCGCAGGACTGGGCGATCGTCGGCGTCGCCGCCTGGCGTCGCAACGGTGACTCGGGCGTCGCGCTGGTCAACATGGGCAGCACACCGATCCTCGCCTCGAGCGTGTCGGCCGCACTGGCCCAGGGTGCGTCGGTCTCCGACGCCGCCCAGCAGGCCGCGGCCGAGGCCGAGCCGCAGAACGACCTGAACGCCAGCCCGGAGTACCGCGTGCACCTGGCCAAGGTGCTCGTCCGTCGTGCGCTGGAGGAAGCCAGCGCCTGACCGCTATCCAGAACGAGGGTTTCGTGCGTCCCCGGGTCTCACGAAACCCTCCTTCTGGCGGCCGGCGAGCACGTCGACGCGACTGCGGTAGAGCTGCTCGAGCTCGGCGAGGATCGCCGGCATGTCGAGCAGGTCGAGCTCGGTGACGTGCTCCACTTGCCAGTCGATGAGGTGCATTTGCCGATCACGCTGGTTGTCACGGGTCGTCCCGGGCAGCTCGAAGTGCCAGGGGTGGACGTCGACCTCGACACCCCACCGCACCGACTCGACCGCCATGTCGATCCGTACCTTGCCGCCGTTCGGCAGTTCGAGGTGACGCAGCTGTGGGACCACCGGCACGCCCATCCGCTGGAGCCCGTCGAGCACTGCGATCTCCGGATGTGACTCGGTGGGCACCCTGCTGCCTCGGTCGAGGAGCGCCGCGGCGAACGCACGCGAACCGGCGCGCCGCCGGCGGCACAGCAGACGAGCGATGGCCACCAGTTCGCTCATGTCGGTGTCACCGCGGTGGATCATCTGATCGATCGCCGACGCCAGATCGAGGCGCGGCAGGTCGGCCGCGAGGTCGAAGGCGAGACGCGCCCAGTTCGCGACGGTGATGCCGTTGTCGAGGCGGCGGACGTGGTCGGGTGGGAGGATCGTCGTCTGGCGCAGATCCACGCCGGCGGGCACGTCGATCTTCGAGCCGTGCGGCACGACCAGCCGGATGTCGGCGAGGCGTGGCATCCGTCGCACTGCGAGCAGCCGACCCGCGGTCGGGCCGGAGATGTAGCCCTGCGGGTGTTGCAGGCAGAGGGCGATCGACCGCCGCTCGAGCGTCCATCGCCCACCGGGCACCGCAAGGACCGACCTCGACACGTGCTCGAGCACCGAGTCGCGGACGAGCCGTTCCCGCGCCGTCCGGGCGACGCCCGCCTCGTTGAGCTGTGCGATGGAGATGATGTTCTTCTGGCGCTGCAGGACGTGCAGCACTTCGGCGTTGAGTTGGCCCACGGCTGTCCCCTTTCCCAATCGGGAGGCAGGGGGAAGCCGAGGCGCAACCTATCGGCATGTCACCGTCGCGAGAACGAGGGTTCTGTGTGACCCGGGGGCGCACGAAACCCTCGATCTGCGGGTGACACAGACGGCCTGCGGGCGGCGCTGAGGCGAGGCTCGGCTACTCTCTTCCGTGATAGGTGGTGAGACCATGTCGTTCGATCCCAGCGACGACGATTCGATCCAGGAGTTCCATCTCGACGCAATTGCGGATGCGGACCCTTACCCGTATTGGTACGAGGACGCCGACGAGCCGGACTCCAACCCCACGCTGGTGCGCACCGAGAGCTGCGACCTGTGCGTGATCGGTGGCGGGTACAACGGCCTGTGGACGGCGATCATCGCGAAGGAGCGAGACCCATCGCGTGACGTCGTGCTGATCGACGCGCACGAGGTCGGCTCGCAGGCCAGCGGCCGCAACGGCGGCTTCATGGAGAGCAGCCTCACCCACGGCGTCGCCAACGGGCAGGAGCGATTCCCCAACGAGCTACCGCTCCTCGAGGAGCTGGGGTTGAAGAACCTCAACGACATCGAGGACGCGATCACGCGCTACAACATCGACTGCGACTACGAGCGCACGGGCGTCATCGACGTCGCCACGTCGTTCCACGCGCCGAGCTACGTCGACGAGTTGCGCGACGACTACGCACAACTGCGTGCGCTCGGCCAGCGCGTCGAGTGGCTCGACCAGGCGGCGATGCAGGCGCAGGTGAACTCACCCACGTACCTCGGCGGGCTGTGGCGCAAGGACCGCGCTGCGATCGTCGACCCTGCCCGTCTGGTGTGGGGCCTCAAGGCCGCAGCGATGTCGCTCGGCGTGCGCATCTACGAGGACACCAAGGCCACCGCGATGGAGAAGGACGGCGTCGGGGTGCTGATCACCACCCCGCTCGGCCGCATCCGCGCCGGCAAGGTGGCGTTGGCCACCAACGCCGCGAAGCCGTTGCTCAAGCGCATCGGCCACTACATCGCGCCGGTCTACGACTACTGCATGGTGACCGAGCCGTTGTCGAACGCGCAGCTCGAGAGCATCGGCTGGAAGCTGCGCCAGGGCCTGAGCGACATCAGCAACCAGTTCCACTACTACCGGCTCACCGAGGACAACCGCATCCTCTGGGGCGGCTACGACGTCATCTACTACTGGCGCGGCAAGATCAACCCCGAGCTGG
>JBMOGW010000311.1:0-3533 GCA_049318165.1 Ilumatobacteraceae bacterium | reverse complement strand
CGACCGTGCGGCCGCCGGCTACCAGTTCTGGAAGGACGAGCACACGCACGACGAGAGCGAGTGGCGCCGTCTGGGCAAGGACATCCGCGACCTGTGTGGCGAGGACCCGGACATCGTGTTCGAGCACCCGGGCCGCAACACGTTCGCCGCGTCGATGTACGTCGCCAAGCGCGGCGGCACCGTGGTCACCTGTGCGGCCACCAGCGGCTTCATGATGGAGTTCGACAACCGCCACTTCTGGATGCGTCTGAAGAAGCTCGTCGGCAGCCACTTCGCCAACTACAAGGAGTCGTGGGAGGCCAACCGTCTCATCAGCAAGGGCATGATCCACCCCGTGATGAGCCAGGTGTTCAGCCTCGACCAGACCGGTGAGGCCGCCTTCCAGATGCACCACAACATGCACGAGGGCAAGATCGGCGTGCTGGCGTTGTCGCCCGAGGAAGGCCTCGGCGTCACCGACCACGAGCTGCGCGACAAGGTCGGCGACAAGCTCCACGCCTTCCGCCGCGCCTGACGCGAACTCGCCGGCCACCCGCTGGGCATCTCGGGCTGAATCGTCCCGTTTCGGCTTCTCGGGCTGATTCGTCTCGAAAACCGCGACACAGGGCGAAGAGAATCAGCCCGCGAGCGCCAGGTACAGCTGCACCCAGCCACCGCTCTGCAGCCGACCCTGCACCAGCAGCACCGTGCCATCGGGGAGATCTCCCGGCGCCGTCGACGTGTTCGACCGGGCCGTGCCGACCACCACCAGATCCTGTGCCGGTCCGTCGACCGGTTGCCAGGTGGCGGTCGAGCCGACCTGGATGTCGGTCATCGACTCGCCCACGTCGGTGTGCTCGCTGTCGATCAGTGCGATGTAGCCGGTCGCCAGTGCACCGTGGGCGGGAAACGCGAGGATGTGCATCGGCGCGCCCTCGGGGTTCATCCCCCATCCTTCGGTTGACCACACGTCTTCGTTCGGCTGGCGGATCGACCCGGTGAAGAAGAACCGTCCGGCCACCTGCGGCAGCCGGTGCGCATATGCGGTCCAATGCGCGTCGCCCGGACCCTCCACGTCGATCACCAGCACGTGACCGTCCTTCGTGCTGTCGGTTCCCGACCTGTCACCCTTGGTGACGCGAGTGACGACGAACGACGCGTTGCCACCCACCCGGTCGTGCCAATCCAGGCGCGTCCCGAGTGGCCACGGCGCCATCGGCTGCATGGCCACGCGTGAGGTCGGGTCGTCGTACGCGGTGATCGTCGCCGGGCGTTCGGCCGTCGCGGTCAGCGGGTTCGGGTCGAGCCCGGTGATGCCCCAGCCGCCGGGCGGTGCGGCGTCGAGCACCACCTCCGCCGCGAAGCCGAGGTCCGGTGCATCCAGTCGGAACATCCACCCCGGCGGCACCGGGTCCACGGGCGCGAGGGTGGTCGCAGGGCCGCTGGTGACGGTCGTCGTCGGCTCCTCGCCGACAGGGTGGAACACGATCTGCAGCGTCACGTCGTCGCCGAGCGTCGCGATCGCGTCGCGCAGCGCCGGCGTGTCGAACATCGCCGTGAGCATCAGGCCGCAGTGGCCGTCCCAGCGGTAGTCGCTGGCACCGATGACGTCGAGCGCGACCAGGTCGAGGGCGTTCATCGCGGCCAGCGCCGGTGCCACCTTCTCGTCACCGCAATCGAGCGTCAATCGCTCGAACGTGGGCGCCGGCTCGACGTCCGGGAACGGCGGTTGCGTCGGCTTCGCCAAGGTGAACGTCGTGCCGTCGTAGGTGCCGACCACCCCGACCACCGTGTCGGTCCACGTGACACCGTTGGCCGTCAGTTCGTCGTCGACCATCGACCAGTCGAAGCCCGCGAGCGGGATCGACCCACCCTGCGGCGGGTAGGACTCCCGGAAGCCGAACGCGAGCATCGGCCCCCTGCCGTCACCGTTGTCGATGATGCCGGACACATTGCCCTGGTACACGGTGGCCCCGGGCGGTACGTCGAGGATCGATGTGGTGGGCGCGGCGCTGCCGTCCGGCGCGGTCGACACGGTCGGCACGGTCGGCACGGTCGATTCGGCGGACGTCTCGGGCACCGTCGACGGCGAGTCGTCGCCTCTCGACGTCAACCCCGCGACGCCGGCACCCACCAGCACCACCGCAGCTGCAGCGGCGAGCCAGCGCGTTCGCGACGGGGCTGCCACGGGTGCGGGCGTGCCCGGGTCGACGGCAGCGGCCTCGTCGAGCGCGGCGCGCATGCGAGCGAGGATCGGGTCGTCCGGGTCGGGGAGTTGATCGGTCATTGTTCGACCTCCTTGCGCAATGCGGCAATGCCGCGGTGCAGCAGCGTGCGCACGGTCGCCGGCGCGCAGGTCAGCGCGTCGGCGATCTGTTCGTCGGTCCAGTCGGCCCAGTAGCGCAGCGCCAACGCGGCGCGCTGCTGGTACGGCAGCGCGTTGAGCGCGTCGAGCATCTCGTTGGTCTCCTGGGTGTAGGCGGTGGGCTCGCCGGCGTTGGCGCGCTGCTCGCGGCGGCGGGATCGGATGGTGGACCGGTGCCACGACGCGCACCGGTTGACGACGGTGCGGCGCAGGTATGCGCCGGGTTCGTCGATCGACGACAGCCGCTGACCGACCGCGGCGAGCGCGTCCTGGGCGAGCTCCTCGGCCACGTCGCGCCGCCCCACGAGCGCGACCGCCCAGCGGACCGCGTCGGCGTGGTGCGCTCGGTAGAACGTGTCGAAGTCGATGGTCATCGGCGATGCCTGTGGCACCAGTGTGATCTCTGCCACGCACGGCTTGACGCCACCGGTCGCCGATCTGTTTCACTGGCCGCATGCTGCTGACCGAAATCGACCACGTCGCCATTGCCGTCAAGGACCTCGAGGCCGCCATCGAGTACTACGCGAAGGCGTTCGGCGCCACCGTCGACCACCGCGAAGTGGTCGAGAGCGATGGCGTGGAAGAAGCACTGCTCAAGGTGGCCGAGAGCTACGTGCAGCTGCTGACGCCCACGCGCGACGACAGCCCGGTGGCGAAGGCGATCGAGAAGCGCGGCGAGGGCCTGCACCACATCGGTTACCGCGTGGCCGACTGCCAGGTGGCGCTCGACAGCATGCTGGCGGCGGGTGCGACCGCCATCGACAAGGCACCGCGCCCGGGCAGTCGCGGCACCACCGTCGCGTTCATCCACCCGAAGGGCAGCTTCGGCACGCTCATCGAGCTGGTGCAGGAGAACCCCGGCGCCGCCCACTGACGCGAGTCCGCAGAACTTAAGTTCTGCGCGCACCCTCCCCACCGAACTTGAGTTCTGCGGGCACGGTCGTCGTCAGTCGGCGCGCAGCACGAGGCCCTTCAGGTACTCGGCTTCGGGAAACGCCAGCGGTACCGGGTGATCCGCGGGTTGGTGCAGCCTGCCGACGATGCGCACCTCGCGGCCGGCGTCGAGTGCCGCTCCTGCGACGACCTTCTGGAACAGGTCCATCGTCATCGCGCCGCTGCACGACCACGTCATCAGCAGGCCGCCGGGGGCGAGCAGCTTCACCGCCAGCAGGTTGAGGTCCTTGTAGGC
>JBMOGW010000310.1:0-3546 GCA_049318165.1 Ilumatobacteraceae bacterium | reverse complement strand
ATGGTGCGGTGCAGGTCGAGCTGGAACGGGTCGCCGTACTCGTACTGCTTCGTCTCGTACGTGCGCTCGTGCCCGAAGCCGAGCTTCGTGGTGGCGTGCTGACCCGTTTTGTCCTTCTGCAGCCGGTTGAAAAGGTCGCGCAGCGAGTTGTTGCCGATCTTGCGCAGCCCGCGCGGCGTGAGCTCGAGCTTGCCGTCCTTCTGCCGGACGAGGCCGCTCTCCTCCAGCATCTTGGTCAGTTCGGCGAGACGCTCGAGGGAACGCGCGGCGTCGTCGCCCATCAGGTCGCGCACGCGGTCGAGGTCGGCCTCGGCCAGCGCGCCCGGCGTGGTGGCGTTGCGCATCAGGTTCTCGAGCTGGTCCAGCTCGCCGAGCTCCTGCATGGTCTGCATCGCCTGCGCCATGCCCATCGGGTCCTGCCCCTGGAACTCGTACGACTGACCCCAGCCCTGCTGCGGGAACATCGACTGCAGGTTGCGGCCGAGCTGATCCATCTGCCAGCGCAGGTCCATGTCCTCGAGCAGCTGGTCGCTGAGTTGCTGCAGCTGCGCCCGCTGCTCGGGCGTCATCGAGTTCATCATCGCCTGCATCGCGGCCATCCGCTGGGCCATCTGCTCGAGCAGTTCCTCCAACGTCTCCGGGTTCTCGGGGAAGAAGTCGCCGAACTGCTCCATGAACTGCTCGAAGCCCGGGTCCTCGCCACGCTGCTGACGCTCGATCATCTCGTTCAGCGCCGCCATCATGTCCTTCATGCGCTGCATGTCCTGCGGCGACATGTTCTGCATCGCCGACGACATCTGGTCGACCGACTGCTGCATCAGCTGCTGGCGAAGCTGGTCCATCAGCTCTTCGAAGCGCTGGCGCGCCTCGTTGCTCTCGAAGTCGTACGCCGACAGCTCGCGCACCTTGCCGGCGAGGTCGGGCGGCATCATGTCGAGCCGGAAGTTGCGCTCGGCCGCGGCATCGCGGGCGTTCTGCGCGCGCCGATCGTCGCCGCTGCGCTCGGCGTCCTTCGTCGCGTTCTCGATGGCGTGGCGCTCCTCGTCGACGATGTCGTCGAGCGCGTCGGCGATCTCGCTGTAGACGCCGCCGAGGTCGAAGTTCTCGAGCCGTTCCTGGCGCTGCTCGCGCAGCTGGCGCATGAGGTCGCGCAGGCCCTGGATCTGCTCGCCGTTGCGGTCCTTCATCCCCTGCTGCATCATCCGTCGCAGCGCCGCGTTCACGTCGCCGTGGTACAGCAGGTCGTCGGTCAGCTCGTCGAACAGGGCGTCGGCGTCGAGGTCGAACCCCTTCTGCGTGCCGTCCCAGGCCGAGTAGGTGAACCGCTGTGCCATGGGCGAACGCTACAACCATGCCGTCCGCGCGCGCCGCTCGGGGGTCGGGCGGCATGTGAACAGTGCATGACGCGGCTTGTGAAAGCGTTCACGTGACCCGTCGGGCGGGGTACGATGCCGCTTGATGCGAGTCCCCCGCACCTTCGCCTTCGTGGACCTCTCCGGCTTCACGAACTACACCGCGGCATTCGGCGACGACGCCGCCGGTCGGTTGCTCGGCGCGTTCCGCTCGCTCACGCGTGAGATCGCCAGCGAGCGCGGCGTGCGCATCGCCAAATGGCTCGGCGACGGCTGCATGATCGTGTCGGTCGAGCAGGAGGCCTGCATCGCCTTTGCGCTCGAGCTCGACCACCGCTCGTCCGAGGTGTGCGCGCCACTGCAGTTGCGCGTCGGCATCGCCACGGGGCACGCGCTGCTCTTCGAGGGCGACGACTACATCGGCTCGGCCGTCAACATGGCGGCCCGCCTGTGCGACGCCGCCGGCCCGCACGAGGTACTGCTGCCGACGATGCAGATCGAGCGGCTGCCGCAGGGTGTCGAGCCGTCCGGCCAGCACGACATCGAGCTGCGCGGGTTCCCCGGGCCGATCAACGTGGTGGCGCTCAGCGGCCGTCCTGTGGTCGCCGTGTCCAACGACACCGGCGAACTCTGGACCCGCACGCCGTTCATCTGACCGTGGGCGCGCTCATCGTCCCCGGTGACGACGCGCCCGCCGACGATGCCGCACCCGAACCGGTCCGGCCGCGGCTCGGTGCCGTGCTCGATGTGCGGTCCGGGCGCCTCGGCGAGGACCTCGAACTCGCGGCCGAACTGGGACTGCAGATGGTGCGCATCGATGTGCCGTGGGCGCTGGCCCAACCACGCGAGCATGGCTACGACGGCGATGTGTTCGAGTCGCTCGTCGTCGCGGCGCAGGCGGCGAGGGCCGCCGGCGTGGACCCGTGGTTCCGGCTGTTGCAGCCGGCGGTGCCGCTGTGGTTCGACGACGAAGGCGGCTTCACCGACGACCGCACCGCGGCGACCTTCTGGCCCCGATGGGTCGAGCTCGTTGCCGATCGGTTGGGCCACGTGGCTGCGGGTTGGGTGCCGCTCGAGGCGCCGTACGGCATCGCCAACCGGTTGATGCCCGACGACGCGCGTCGCCACGGCGAGGTGTTCCACTCGCTCGTCGTCGCGTGGCGCGACGCGTGGCGGATCCTGCGCGGCGGGCAACCGGTGGCCACCTCGCTCGACGTCGCCATCGAACGGCCGCAGGACGACACACCGCCCGAACGCGAGGAGGCTCGCCGTCGCGAGCAGCTTCGTTGGGGCGTGTGGTTCCAGGGCTTCGCCGACGGCATCGTCCGCATTCCCGGCCGCGCGGACCGCGAACTGGCCGACCTGCAGGGCGCAGTGGACGTCATCGGACTGGCGCTGCGCGCCGACGTCGAGACCTGCGTGTACCGCACGGCCGAGCAGGGGCTCGACCGCCCGCTGGCATTGACCTACAAGCCCACCGGCGACACCGATGGCGAACGCGCGACGAGAATGACCGCGATGTGGCGCGAGGTGGACCGCGCCACGGATCAGATCCCGATGGCGTACGTGGCCGCGACGCCGTTCGCCGATGCGCCGGGCGCGCCCGGCATCGTCACGCTCGACCGCGAGGTGAAGGACAGCGGCGAGGCGTTCCTGCGTCGCGAGTGATCGTCAGCTGCGGCCGCGGTACGTGGCGCTGGTTGCGCCGGACGCGCCGTCCTTGTTCAGGCGCTTGGCGAGGTGCAGGCCTTCCAGCACGAACTCGACCGCCGCAGCGATCGCTGCGGGCGACTCGTCGCCACCGGTGAGCGTGTTCACCGGTGCGCGCAGCGCCGGCACCTGCTCGAGCAGCTGAGCCAGGTCGGCGGACGGCACGTCATCACCGGTGTGGGCGATGGCGCCGCCCTCGAACGCGGCGACGACGTCGCGGGTCTGGTCGGGCGGGACGGTCTCCTTGAACACGGTCAGCACGGCCGACTTCACGAGGTGCTCGAGGATGGCGCCCTCGCGGCCTTCCTCCAGCGCCTCGATCTCCACCTTGCCGCTGGTGCTGGCAGCGAGCGACGACAGGTCGCTGACGCGAGGCACCACGTTGCGCTCGCCGGCGCGCAGACCACGGCGCAGCGCATTCGCACCCATCACCTCGAGGTTGCTGACCGACAGGCGCACGCTGACGCCGCTGCGCTGGTTCACC
>JBMOGW010000309.1:0-3559 GCA_049318165.1 Ilumatobacteraceae bacterium | reverse complement strand
GTCGCCGAGATCAACGCCGATCACATGAAGCTCAAGGTGCTGGTGAACATCTTCGGTCGCGAGACCCTGGTGGAGATGGACTTCAGCCAGGTCAGCAAGCTGTAACAGCAGCAACAAGAAGGAAGCAGTCAGTCATGGCAAAGAAGAAGGTTGCTGCGATCGTCAAGATCCAGATCCCCGCAGGTAAGGCCACTCCGGCCCCGCCCGTGGGTACCGCGCTCGGCCCGCACGGCGTCGGCATCATGGACTTCGTCAAGCAGTACAACGCTGCCACCGAGGCGCAGGCCGGCACGATCATCCCGGTCGAGATCACGATCTTCGAGGACCGCACGTTCTCGTTCATCCTGAAGACCCCGCCGGCCCCCGTGCTGCTGCGTGAGAAGGCCAAGGTCGCCAAGGGTTCGTCGAACCCCGGCAAGCAGACCGCCGGCACCGTCACCGAGGCCGACATCGAAGAAGTCGCCAAGATCAAGATGCCCGACCTCAACGCCTACGACCTCGAGGCCGCGAAGCAGCAGATCCGTGGCACGGCCCGCAGCATGGGCCTCACCGTCGTCGCCTGACCGGCACGACACACCGTTCACATCCAATCCGCTCGACCGGGACGACCTCGCCCGGCGGCGCAGACACACTGAGGGAGACACCCAATGTCCGGCAAGAAGTTCGCTGATGCGACCAAGAAGTACGACCGCGACCAGCTGTTCACGCCCACCGAGGCGCTGACGCTGGTGAAGTCGCTGGCCTCCGCCAAGTTCGACGAGACCGTCGAAGTGGCCGTGCGCCTCGGCGTCGACCCCCGCAAGGCCGACCAGATGGTCCGCGGCACCGTGGGCCTGCCCAGCGGCACCGGCAAGGACGTCCGCGTCGCCGTGTTCGCCACCGGTGAAGCCGCCCAGGAGGCCCGCGACGCCGGTGCCGACCTGGTGGGCGCTGACGACCTGGCCGCCGAGATCGAGAAGGGCAACTTCAACTTCGACATCGCCATCGCGACGCCGGACATGATGCCCCTCGTCGGCCGCCTCGGCCGCACGCTCGGTCCGCGTGGCCTGATGCCGAACCCGAAGACGGGCACCGTCACCCAGGACGTCGGCCGCGCGGTCGGCGAGTTCAAGGGCGGCAAGGTGGAGTACCGCACCGACCGCTACGGCAACGTGCACGTGCAGCTCGGCAAGGTCAGCTTCGAGCCCGACGCGCTGGAGGCCAACTTCCGCGCCGTGCTCGACGAGCTGCAGCGCGCCAAGCCGGCGTCGGCCAAGGGCCGCTACCTGAAGAAGATCTCGGTCAGCTCGACGATGGGCCCCGGTGTCAAGGTCGACACCAACCGCCTCCGCCCCGAGGTCTGATCCTCCGGCGGGTTGCACCGCCACCCAGTTCGCTCACGAGCCGCTGCGCCCACCCGGGCGGGCGGCTCGTGTCGTTCTCGGCGCCTACGCTGTCGCGATGGGAGCACCTGAGTTCGTCTCCGCCACCCCGTCCTTCGCGGTGTCCGACATCGCTCGAGGGGTCGGGTTCTTCGTGGAGAAGCTGGGATTCGAACAGGTGGTGGCCGACGAGGGGTTCGCCATGGTGCGGCGAGATCGGGTGGCGCTCACGTTGTGGTTGGCCGACGACAGCGCCGCGGGAGCAGAGCGCGAGTTGGCGGGCACGGTGTCGTGTCGTGTGGAGGTGCGCGAGATCGACGAGTGGTACCGACACTGCCTCAGCGTGGGCTGTGTGCACTCGAACGGACCGCTGGTGGCCACCGACTGGGGCACGCGCGAGTTCCATGTGCTCGACCCCGACCAGAATCTGGTCACGTTCTGGCAGCCCGTTGGCACGGCGGCCGTCGACCGTTAGCCTTCGGGTGTCAATCAAACCGGTCGCTCGCCGTAGACCGCTGGCCCGATCCCCTCACGGGGTGACGACAATGGATTCGTTCCACCAGCCGAGGTGAACCTGCGCCGGATCGATCGCACGGTTCGCCGTCCTGTCGCTCCTCGCGGTGTTCGCTCATGCGAGCACCCCGAGTCGTAGCGAGAGGAGGTGTACATGACAACTGAGAACCCCCGTGCAGAGAAGGTCGCAGTGGTCGAGGAGATCACGGCGAAGCTGAAGTCGTCGGACGCGGTGTTCATCACCGAGTACCGCGGCATGAGCGTCGGTCAGCTCGCCGCTCTGCGGCGCGCCCTGAAGCCCGCCGGTGGCGAGTACAAGGTGTACAAGAACACCCTGGCCCGTTTCGCCGCCGAGAACGCCGGCCTCGACGGCTTGGCCGATCACCTGATCGGCCCGTCGGGCATCGTGTTCGCTGGTGGCGACATCGCCGCCACTGCGAAGGCGCTGCGTGATGCTGCCAAGGCGAACCCGCTCCTGATCATCAAGGGCGGCTCGATGGGCAGCACCGTGCTGTCCGCCAAGGACGTCGAGGCGCTGGCCGAACTGCCGAGCCGCGAGGTGCTGCTCTCGATGTTCGCGGGTGCCCTGCAGGCGCCGCTGGTGAAGACCGCCGGCCTGCTGCAGGCGCTGCCGCGCAACTTCGCCTACGGCCTCAAGGCCCTCATCGATCAGAAGGCAGCCGCCTGAGCGGCTCCTCCCATCGCACCCCCAGGGGTGCACCCACTGCAATCACACCATTCGTAAAGGAAGAACCCCAATGTCGATCGAAAGCATTCTCGACGAGATCAGCAATCTCACTGTCATCGAGCTCAGCGAGCTCCTCACGGCCTTCGAGGAGAAGTTCGGCGTGACCGCCGCTGCTCCGGTGGCCGTGGCCGCCGTCGCCGGTGGCGGCGCTGCCGCCGCTCCGGCCGAGGAGGAGAAGGACGAGTTCGACGTCATCCTCACCGATGCCGGCGCCCAGAAGATCCAGGTCATCAAGGTCGTGCGCGAGCTGACCAACCTGGGCCTGAAGGAGGCCAAGGACCTCGTCGACGGCGCCCCGAAGCCCGTCCTCGAGAAGGCCAACAAGGATGCCGCCGAGGCCGCCAAGGCCAAGCTCACCGAGGCCGGCGCGTCCGTCGAGGTCAAGTGATCGTTGCGGCTCCGGCCGCATGAAGCGATCGAAGAGGGCCCGGGAGCACTGCTCCCGGGCCCTTTGCGCGCCCCGTAATGCTTGACATTCTCGGCGCTGCGGGCTTACCGTTCCGCCCAACGGATTTCGCCGCCGAGCACTGCTCGGACGGTTGACGACCGCGTTCCCCGCGGATAGGCTCGTACGTTGCCGTGCGTTCTGTGTCCCGCTACTCCTATGTCTCGGTGACCCTGCGCGCCCCCATGCCGACTGCGACTGAGGAGTAACCGATGGTTTCTCGTTCCGTGTCCCGCGAGCGCTATTCGTTCGCCAACCTGACCGAGCCGTTGGAGCTGCCCGATCTCATCGCTGTCCAGCGTGAGAGCTTCGAGTGGTTCCTCAACGAGGGCCTCGCCGAGACCTTCCGCGACATCTCGCCGATCAAGGACTTCAGCGAGGCGCTGCAGCTCGAGCTCGAGTTCGATCCGGACGACGAGGACCTGCGCCCGCCGCCCAAGTTCACGGTCGACGAGTGCAAGGAAAAGGACATGACCTACAGCGCGCCGATCT
>JBMOGW010000308.1:0-3560 GCA_049318165.1 Ilumatobacteraceae bacterium | reverse complement strand
TGAAGAACACCTCGTTGAAGCTCGCGCCGCCGGTCATCTGGCGCAGCGGGCGCACCTCCACGCCGGGGGCGTGCATGTCGACGATGAAGCCGGTGAGGCCCTTGTGCTTGGGCATGTCGGCGTCGGTGCGGGCGATGATCTCGCCCAGGTCGCTGAACTGTGCACCGGTGGTCCACACCTTCTGGCCGGTGATGACCCACTCGTCGCCGTCGCGCTCGGCCTTGGTCTGCAGGCTGGCCAGGTCGCTGCCGGCACCCGGCTCGCTGAACAGCTGGCAGCCGATGATGTCGGCGCGATACATCTTCTGCAGGTACAGGTCCTTCGCCAGGTCGCTGCCGTGGGCGAGGATCGTCGGTGCCACCATGCCGAGGCCGATGGTGAACGCGCCCTGGTTGGGCACCTCGTACTGACCCTCGAGGCGCTGGTAGACGGCCTCGTACTGGCGGGTGAGGCCGGCGCCGCCGTACTGCTCGGGGCCGGTGATCCAGCCGAAGCCGGCGTCGAACTTCTTCTGCCGCCAGTCGCAGGCCGCGGCGACGTCGCGGGTCTCCTGCTCCTTGTCCTTCTCCTCGAACATGGCGACCTTGTCGGAGCCCTCGCCCCAGACGAACTTCTTGTCGGCCTCCTTGCGCGAGGCGTTCGCCTCGAGGAACGCACGGGCCTTCTGTTCGAACTCTTCCAGCGTGATGTCAGCCATGCGGCGCACCGTAGTGAAGTGTGTCGCCCGTGGTCGATCCGTGCGTCGCTGCGTTCGCGGGTCGCACGGTTAACATTTTGTCAATGGCCCGATACGTCACCGTCGCCGCCGCCCAGATGGGCCCCGTGCAGAAGGACCACACCCGCGAGCAGGTCGTCGAGCGACTCGTCGCGTTGCTGCGCGACGCGCACTCGATGGGCGCCGAGCTGGTGGTGTTCCCCGAGCTCGCGCTCACCACCTTCTTCCCGCGGTGGTTCGTCGACGACATCGCCGAAGCGGACCATTGGTACGAGCGGGCGATGCCGAACGAGGCGACGCAGCCGTTGTTCGACGAGGCGAAGCGGCTCGGCGTCGGCTTCTGCCTCGGGTACGCCCTGCTCGACGTGGACGGCCGTCGCTGGAACGTGCAGACGCTGGTCGAGCGCGACGGCAGCATCGTGGCCACCTACAAGAAGACGCACATCCCCGGCCACGAGCACCACGAGCCGGATCGTCCCTTCCAGCACGCAGAGCGCTACTACTTCGAGCCGAGCCCCGACGGCTTCGGCGTGTGGCGGGCGTTCGGCGGCCTGGTGGGCATGGGCATCTGCAACGACCGCCGCTGGCCCGAGACGTATCGGGTGATGGGTCTGCAGGGCGTCGAACTGGTGCTCATCGGCTACAACACGCCCATCCACTACGTGCCCGACCCCAGCCAGGACATCCTCCAGGGGTTCCACAACGCGCTGGTGATGCAGTCGGGTGCGTACCAGAACGGCACGTGGGTGGTCGGCGTCGCCAAGGGCGGCGTGGAGGAAGGCGTCGACTCGCTCGGACAGAGCATGATCGTCGCCCCCAGCGGCCAGATCGTCGCCCAGGCGCTCACCACCGGCGACGAGGTGATCGTCGCGAAGTGCGACCTCGACTGGTGCGCCCGCTACAAGGGCACTCTCTTCGACTTCGACCGCTACCGGCGGCCGGAGGTGTACGGCCGCATCACATCGCAGCGCGGTGTCGTGCTGCCCGACTGACGGCTGACGACTGACGGCTGACGGCTGCCCCATGGGGTGCAGGCGACCGGGCTAGCGTTCGCGCATGGACGAAACCCCCCAGTCGCCCGCCGATCCGTTCCGCGTGCCGCCCACGCTGCCGACCGTGCCGACCGTGACGACGCCGCCGTCACCCGCCGCGGCCCCGTTCGCCCCGCCCTCGGTCGGGACGTCCTCGATGGCGACGTCCGTGCCGGAGGTGCGCATCGAGCCGGAGGACCCGAAGCGGCGCCGCAAGGGTGTGCTGCTCGGCGCGGGCGTCGGCATCCTCGCCATCGTCGCGGTGATCGTCGGCGTGCTGCTCGTCGGCTCGGGTGACGACGCGGAGGCCTACTCGCTGCAGGCCGCGGCGACCTCTGCGCAGGCGGCCGACACGGTGGCCTTCACCATGCATCTCGAGGCGGCCGGCATGTCCATCGACATGGATGCCCGTGTCGATGCCGCAGCGAAGATGATGGCGATGTCGGCCGAGATGCCCACGATCGCGGACGGCACGTTCTCGATGATCATGGACCTCGGCGCCGAGCGGTTGTACATGGACGCGTCGACGATGCCGGGTGGCGAGGCCGCGCCGACGAAGTGGATCAGCTTCGACATGTCGCAGATCCCCGGGCTCGATCAGGACTTCGGGGCGCTCACCGGTACGAACCCGCTCGACGCGGCCGTGCTGTTCGACGGCGCGTCGAATGTGAAGGACCTCGGCATGGAGGACCTGAACGGCGAGCAGGTGAAGCACTACGTGGTCACCGTGTCGTTGGACGAGCTGAAGAAGGCCCAGCCCGGTGTGTTCGATCAGCTCGGCGACGACGCCGCCGAGCTGCCGTCCACCGTCGACTACGACGTGTGGGTCTCGAAGGACAGCCAGCTCCGCAAGCTGGCGTTCGCGATGTCGGTCCTCGGGCAGTCGGTCAGCATGGAGATGCTGGTCACCGCCGTCGGTGACATCGAGCCGATCGTGGTGCCGGCCGACGACGAGGTGACCGACATGACCGACCTCATGGCCGGCGGGGCGTGACCCCAGTTCACACTCGGTTCACACGGGTCGCTCGCTTCCCGGCCCCGGCTTTGACAAAATGTAAAGCGTGACCGTCGAGTTCGTCCTCAACGGCACGCCGGTCTCCGTGCGTGCCGACCATCCGCACCTGCTCGCCGCGCTCCGCGAGGAGCTCGACGTCACCTCGCCGAAGGACGGCTGCTCGCCCTCCGGCCAGTGCGGTTGCTGCACGGTGATGATCGACGGCAAGGTGCAGATCTCGTGCACGTACTCGGTCGACAAGGCGGCCGGGAAGTCGGTCACCACGCTCGAGGGCGTCGACACCGACGAGCGGCAGCGGTTCGCCGACGCGTTCGCGGCGTGCGGCGGCCTGCAGTGCGGCTACTGCATCCCCGGCATCGTGATGCGCGCCAAGGCCCAGATCGACAAGAAGGGCGCCGCGCTGGAACGCGACGACATGGCCCGCCACCTCGGCGCGCACCTGTGCCGCTGCACCGGCTACGTGAAGGTGCTCGACGCGATCGAGACCATGGCCAAGGGCCTGCCGGCCGACCCGCACCTGCCCGGCGGGGTGGGCACCAGCGGGGCGAAGTACGAGGCCGCCGAACTGACGCTCGGCGACCGTGGCTACGTGGACGACATGCGTGTGCCGGGAATGTTGCACGCCGCGCTGCACCTGACGGCGCACACCCGGGCCGACATCGTGCGCATCGACACCGCGGCAGCGAAGGCGGCCCCGGGCGTGGTGGCCGTGTTCACGCAGGCCGACATCCCGGGCGAGCAGTTCGTCGGCATCATCTACAAGGACTGGCCGGTGTTCATCGGCGAGGGCCAGCGCACC
>JBMOGW010000307.1:0-3569 GCA_049318165.1 Ilumatobacteraceae bacterium | reverse complement strand
CCGCCCGACGCGGTGTTCGGCATCGCCTGGTCGTACAACTTCCTGATGCTCGCCGCGGTCGGGGTGCTCGTCGCCGCACGCGCCACCGACGGGCAGCGCACGACGTGGCTCGCGGTGTTCGCGGTCAGTGTCGCCGCGGCGTTGACCTGGGCGTGGTTGTTCTACGCACGACACCAGTTGCCCGGCGCCGCGATCGCGCTCGCCGTCGCGGCGGTGCTCACGATCGTGCTCACGGTCGTCGCCTGGCGGGTCGAATGGTGGATGGGCGCACTGATGGTGCCGTACGCGATCTGGGTGTGCATCGCCACATCGCTGGCCGTGGGCTACGCGGCACTCAACTGACGGCGGACGTCACTCGCCTTCAGCGGGCGCAGGCGATGCACTTCGAGGCGGCGGGCAACGCGAGCAGTCGTTCCACACCGATGAAGCCGCGGCACACCTCGCACACGCCGTACGACGGGTCGCCCTCCACACGTTCGAGGGTGGCCCGCAGTGCTGCACGGTCGTCTTCTGTCTGGCGCAACAGCGCGCTCACCTGTGACCGCTCGAACGCGATCGTCGTCCCTTCCGGGTCGTGCTCGTCGTCGGTGTTCGCGTGCTCGTTCGCGGCGACGATGTCGTCGAAGCTCCGCCGCAGCGAGACGATCTGCGCATCGAGATCGTGGATGGCCGTGACGATCGCTGCGCGCAGCGCACGGCGTTCCCGGAGCGTCAGTTGCGGCGTTGCGTCCACGCCCGATGCTCCCACGCGGGCGGTGGGCGACGCGGCGTCGCGTGGTCAGGCCGCGCCGACGTCGTGCTGCACCAGGCTGAACAGCCAGCGGGTCGCAGGACGGTGGTCCAGCTCGGCCAGCGGCAGCCCCATCTCCGCTGCTGCGGCCATGCCCGCCGAGTAGACGACGTTGAACATCGTGACGAGTTCGGCGACGGCGCTGAGCTGTTCGAAGGCGCGGAGTTCGGCCATCAGACCTTCATGGGTCGCGTCGAACACCGCACGCGTCATTGCAGCAGCGTCTGCGTCGTGGCGAGCAGCGATCAGCAGCTCCAGCCGGTACTGGCGCCACATCCGGCGCTGCGGCTCCAGCGCCGCCACGATCAGGCCGGCCTGGATGTCCGACGGCGAATGGTCATCGAGCAACGCCGTCGCGCGCTCGGTGTTCGTCGACACGACCGACCTCAGGGCGGCCTCGAACGCACGACGGTGCAGATCGAGCAGCGTGCGGAACCGAGGGGCCGCCGCACCGGTCGACACGCGGGCCACCCGGCAGATGCGCATCATCGTGGCGCCCGCGTAGCCGGCGCTGCCGATGACCCGCATGTCGGCCCACACCAGGCGCGCCTCGACATCGTCGTCCGCCGGCTCGACGGCCACCGGCCCGAGCCGCCCCAACACCGACAGCTCGCGCGGGCGCTCCCCTGCCACGATGTCGACCGGCATCGCCTCCACCCAATCCATCACGCCACGGATCACATGCGCCTCCGGCGCGACGGGCTGTACGAGGTGCAGACCGAGCACGCCGGAGAGCCTCCACGACGCTCGAACCGCGGCCATGTCGCTCGTGGCCACTTCGGCCCACATCCGCTCGAGGTCGGGCTGCACCACCTCGAGGATCGCGGGCACGCGCCGGGCCAGCACGAACAAGGTCGCGCACACGTCGTCGACCATGGGGTCCGACGACGGCGCCTCCATCGCCTCGGCCTCGACGGGGAGGCCGATCCCGAACGCGCGCCGCAGCCACGCCGGACCGATGTCGCTCCACAACGATGCGTACACGCCCGCCACCTCGCCGAAGTGTCCGTAGAGGGTGCCTCGGGACACGTTCGCCGCCTCGGTGAGCGCGTTCACGGTCACGTGGTCGTACCCGCGCGCCATCAACAGGTGAGCGGCCGACTCCATCAGCCGGTCCCGGTTCGCCACGCGCACGCTCGAAGGCACGCGTCAGTCTGTCATCCGAAGCCACACAAATGACCAGTTCCGTCCAGAACTTCACGCCCAGTGGTCTTTTGCTGATCAAGTTGACCCAGAGTCTTGATTACCGACACAGAAACGGATACTGTCCAATTCGCGCTTCGGGAGTGGCGCACACGGGACCCGAACACGTCTGGCGGGAGACAGTCGTGTTCGAACAAGGGAACTTCGCCCAGGCGGATTTCCTCCGCCCTGCGAGGGTGGGCTCGGTCGGCGGGACCGAGCCCACCACTCGCCGGGTGGTGACTCACAAGGAGCGTCAATGACCACCGAAGCGGTCGAGCGCTTCGACGTCGCCTTCGTCGACGTGCAGATGCCCGGCATCAGCGGATTGGAACTCGTCAGCATGGCCATGCTCGGCGAGCGCCGGCCCGTCACGGCGATCATGACCGCCAGTGCGACGGCAGCCGACCGCACCGCAGCGCTCGAGGCCGGCGCCGACCACTTCGTGCCGAGCCGCTGTTCGACGCTCTTCCCGCGCCGGTGATCGAGCGATTGGCGCGCAGCGTCGAACGGACGCTCGTCGCGCCTGGCGCACACGTGGTGGTGGAGGGCGATCCGGGCGATCGCTTCCATTTGGTGGTCGCTGGTCACCTGGTCGTCACACGCGGCGACGACACACTGAACCGCCTCGAGCCTGGCCGTTCGTTCGGCGAACTCGCATTGCTGCACGACGCCCCGCGGGCCGCCACCGTCACGGCGGTCGACGACGTCGAGTTGCTCTCACTCGCGCGGGACCCGTTCCTCGAAGCGGTGACCGGCCATTCGCGCAGCCTGGCCGCCGCGACCCGAGCGGCGACCGCGTATCGGTGACGATCACGGCGCCGGAGCGACCGTCGCGTAGAGCGCATCGCGCATCGCCGCCGCCGCGGCGTCCACTTCGGCCGGCGTGGCCACCCGGCGCTGCTCGGGCTTCGGAGCGTCGGGGGCCTCGGTCGGCGTGAGACCGGGGAACTCGACCAGCACCGACGGATGGCCGGGGATCACCCGTTCCTGACCCTCCCACAGGAAGGCCTGGGTGCCCCTGCGAACTCGACCGGCGTTGAACGGGCCACCGAAGCCCGAGGCCCGCACCAGCGCCGCGGCCACCCGCGTCGCGATGCCGCCGTTGTGCGCCCCCACCCAGCCGTACGGGGAGTGGAGGTGCGCGGTGAGCGCCGGCCGCACCTCACCCGTGAACGTCATCAGCGCACGCGCTTCGGACGTCTGGAGGTCGAAGCCGTCACGGTTGGGGTCCACCCCCGACGCGGTGAACCGGGTGTTCGCCGCCAGTCCGTCCGGGTTCAACGTCGGCACCAACCAGATCCCGAAATCGGCCGGCGGCTGCTCGCGGATGGCGCGCACCATGAACGCCGGCGCGCACTCGTCGCCGTGCACCTGGCCGAGCACGAGCACCTGCGTCCCCGAGTGGGTACCCCAGTGCTCGGCCCAGATCGTGCGGCCCTGCGTGCTGGTGCCGATCGCCCGGAGCTCGTCCGGCCGGTTCGACGTCTCGTTGCGGAACCCGATGGCGCCGGGCGTGCTGTCGACGCACGCGGTGTCATCGAGGTCGGCGGCTTCCGGGTCGACCGCGATCGTCGTGGTGGGCGGCACCGTGGTC